>CAZJWK010000077.1:0-13699 GCA_964549595.1 uncultured Sphingobacteriales bacterium
GATAATCGTGGCACACCTGAGTAAACTGACCAGCCAAAACTACCACCAAAAGAAATTTTCCAGCCATCCTCGAATTTCGACTAAATTTTGGGTAAACTCCAGTAAAAAAACATCTTGCGGGATTGGAAATGAAATGCATTTTGTTAACGAACCCCAGGTAAATGATAAGGAGAATACCCGGATTTTTCTTGGGGTAAGCATTTTATTGCCTAATGCACAACCTTTCAATTCCTGTTTTAAAGTTCCTTAAAGGCATTAAGGGAAATTTTTCTATTAACGGGCGAAAAAGAAAGTTTTATTAATTCTTGGGAAGTTTATACATTTGCAAGGCCTTTCAAAAGGCTTAACGGAGAGATGCCGGAGCGGCCGAACGGGGCGGCCTGCTAAGCCGTTGTCCGCTGTAAAGCGGACCGAGGGTTCGAATCCCTCTCTCTCCGCAAAAAGCGATAGTTCTGAGCAAGGGTTTTGAGTTGAGGAGATAAATAGAATGTAAGGAACTTTTAATTTTTGATTTTGAGAAACTTGAAGTTTATCAAAAGGTCAATAATCTAAATGTTAAGCTTTTAAAAGCACTCAAAGAGAATAATTCTATTGATTTTTTTCTTAAAGATCAATGGAAAAGGGCTTCAACCAGCATATTACTTAACTTAGCTTTAGGTGTTGGTAGAAAAACAAAAAGGGATTAGGCTCATTTTTATGTTATGGCGAGCGGATCCGTTTTCGAAGGTATCTCAATCCTTAATTTGCTTAAGGACCCGGAAGACATAACACCTTCAATGCATGAGTATTTCTACCTTGAGTATGAAGAAACATCTAAAATGTTAACTGCTTTAAAGAAATCTTTAAATTAATATTTAATCGACAACCCTCCCTCTCGCTCAAAATAATAACCCAATTTCGGGGTGTAGCGCAGTCCGGTTAGCGCACCTGCTTTGGGAGCAGGGGGTCGCAGGTTCGAATCCTGCCACCCCGACCACTATTCAAGGGGGTTTCAGGCCAAAAGGGCTTGGGCTCCCTTTTTTATTTGCACAACACGTGCACAATTTTGAATCGATTCAGCATCTTTATTTACCCCGACTTCAATTTGTTTTGTAAATGATTTGTCTTAGATTAGTTTACGAATAAATCAAATTGCAAACAAACTTTTGAAAAATAGGTGACTATGAAGGTAGCTCAAAAGATTTTTGCTTTATTTTTATTATTGCTTGGTAGTGCTTGGTTAGTACAAGGTTTTATTTTCGCAGGCTTAGTTATTTTTATTTCTGGTTTAATAGTAATTCCTGGAGTTCTAAATAAAATTTTAGGCCTTTTTGGAAAGGGGGATAACATGCTTTTAAACTTTGGAATAAAGGCAGGACTAATAATGTTTGGAGTTGTCATTGTATATATTTCCCAAATGCAGGACAATCAACAAGGCGAAAGAATTTTTCAAAGGGCTAAAACTGCTATTTCGAGGGATAGTATAGATAAGGCTTTATCTTATATTAACGATGCTAAAGAATTGTTTAGAAGCTCTGACAATAGCGCAGTTGAGCTTGAAAAAATGATCCAAAAACTAAACTCAAAAGAGTTTTTAAAAGAACAGCTGATTTCAATTACCGATGAACAGGCTAAAGCTCTAAAAAATGGTAAAAAGGGTTTTGAGTTTTTAGAGAACCCAACTTTAAATGAAAAATTTATTTCTAAGGTTAGGGATAACATTGATGAAAGGCCTCCTTTTGTTAAAGAGAAACTTGTGGAGGTTGCCGATAGTAGTTTAGAAAATTACTTGAGAAAAACTCTTATAAACCTCAACCAGGAAAAATTTGAAAAACTCAAGTCCGGTGATCTGGATACAACTTTCATTGAAAGCTATCCACCTGTGAACTCATTATTCGTTTCTAAGCTGGAAAGCGTGGCCCATAAAAGGCAAGCATATTTACAAAATAAATTGAATGAGATTGCAGATGGCAATACCAGAGCTTTTATGATGAATATTTTGGGTAAACTAGATGATGAACAATACGAGCAATTAAAAAAAGGAGTGCTGGATACCACCATATTACAGAACCCTACAGTTAATTCTTACTTGCTGACTCAATTAAGGCAAAACAAGCATCTTAGGAGTGAATATCAGCAAAAGCAAAAAGAAAAAAGGCGAAAACAAAAAATAAAATCTCAATTCAGTGAATGGGATGGGTCGCACCGTAACTTAAAAAGGTATCTTAAAAAGAACCTCCATGATGCATCCAGTTTTGAGCATGTAAAAACAACTTATTCAGACAAAAAGAACTATTTACTTGTTAGGATGAAATACAGGGCAAATAATAAGCTTGGTGCTAAGATTCTTAAGACAATTACTGCAAAGGTTTCTTTAGATGGGGAGGTTCTTGAGGTAATAAGTCACCAATAACTTTATTTGCATTGCTAATGGATCAACTTTCTGCCTTGCACAAACACACATGATTTTTCAAATTGAGCTTTGTTATTAATGGTAGTTCTCGTTTCCGCACTTCCTTTTTATGCTTTTTCAAAATTTTTATAACCTTGTATTATATAACAAAATCCCTAATGAACTCCAGTAAGGTATTAAAGAAACTTTATTATACAGGGAATTGGGAAGAGCCTAAATTTAACAGAAACCGTTTCAAGGTTCTTGAGGGACATAATAAGTTTATAATCTATCCAATCAGAATTCTTCATGCTTTTTGATGAAGGATAAAAAGTTGGCTCAGCATGGTTTTAGGATTAACCGGATTTTCAAACACTTTTCAAACCAATGGTTAAGCTTATTAAGCAATGGCTTGATAAGATTTCTCCAACCCTTTTAATGCTTCATAGTCGGCTTCCCATTGAACCATGGCGTCTTCCAGAGCTTTTTTCCGATCTTCATAATGCTGGTAGTGCTCCTGGTCATTCAGGTCGATACCGAAAGCATGGGGGTTATTGAGTTTTTGTTCCAGGTCAGCGACCTCGGATTCAAGGTCTGCAATGATTTTTTCCTGCTTTTTGACCTTATTTTTGGTTTTGCGCAAGGCACTTTCAATTTCTTTCTTTTGCCGATGGCGTTCTTTATTGGAGGGCTGAGGATTTTTACTGGAATGGGATTCAGCCGTTTTTTCCCCATCAAATGGTTTTTGAGCTTGTTCAGGAGTTTTGGCAGTACGAGAGCCTGTTTTTGCCGTTTTTTGTTCTTCCTCGAGAGCCCTGAAATCTTCCAGATCGCGATGCTCAAGGAAAGTATTGATATCACCGGGATACACTTTGATGCCTTCTTCCCTGAATTCGAAAACCTTATTGGTGAGGTCTTCCATAAAGCTTCGGTCGTGAGAAACGATAATCAAGGTGCCATTAAAATCTAAAAGGGCCTGCTTTAAGACCTCTTTGGACATCATGTCGAGGTGATTGGTAGGCTCATCCAAAACCAGGAAATTAATAGGGTGTAGCACCATCTCGGCCAAAGCCACTCGGGATTTTTCACCGCCCGAAAGGACTTTAACTTTTTTATGCACTGCTTCACCGCTAAAAAGGAAAGCCCCGAGAATCTTCCGTATTTTTGACCGCATATCGGGTTTGGCCGAGCCCTCCATAATTTCCATTATGGTTTTGTCCGGATTTAGTTTTTGGGGCTGATCCTGGGCAAAATAGCCCATATCGATGTTGTGGCCATGTTCAAGGTCTCCCTGAAAAGATTGAATTTCCCCTGTGATGATTTTAGCCAGCGTACTTTTTCCCATTCCATTTTTACCGACAAATGCGATCTTATCCCCTCGCTGTATTTCAAAATTCAGGTTATTAATTACCGTGTGATCACCGTAGGCTTTTGTCAGTTGTTCTCCCTTAACTACTACTTTGCCTTCCCGCCGGCTTGCTTTAAACTGGATATTGGCTTCGTTTGTATCCTCTTGCTCCACTTCGATGTCTTCCATGCTTTCTAATTCCCGCATGAGCTTTTTGGCAAATTTTGCTTTATTGGGCTTAGCCCTGAAACGTTCAATGTTTCGCTGCATCTGGGCTTTTTTCCGTTCCTGTTCTTTTTTGGCCGCTTTTTGTTGCTCTTTTTTGGCTTGTCTTAGCTCAATATATTTGGAAAAATGGGCTTTGTAATCCTCCACTTTACCCAAAACAATTTCGAGGGTTCTGTTGGTAATATTATCCAGAAACCTTCGGTCGTGAGAAACCATTATGACGGCTCCTTCGAAAGTCTGAAGGAAATTTTCCAGCCACCGGATGGATTCAATATCCAGGTGATTGGTCGGCTCGTCAAGTAGTAATAAATCCGGTTTTTGAAGGAGGATTTTTGCCAATTCAACCCGCATCTGCCACCCCCCGCTGAATTCTGCCATTGGTCGAGTCATGGATTCCGGGTTAAAACCCAGGCCTTTCAGAACCTTCTCTATATTTCCCTCTATGTCATAACCACCCGCCATTCTTAAAGCTTCTTCTTTGTCGTTGAATGCCTGAACAAGATTCATGTAGGCCTCACTGCTATGATCATCCCTTTTGTCCAATTCATGTTTTATTTCTTCAAGGGCCTTTTCCATTTGAAGGATATCATCAAAAGCCGTCTTGGTTTCGTTGATTACTGTTTTATCAGAATGGGTATTGAGTTCTTGTGGAAGGTAGCCGATTTTACAGTGCTTAGGTTTGGTAATCCTGCCTTCGTCCGGAGTTTGTGTCCCGTTTAAAATCCGGAGGAGGGTTGTTTTACCGGCTCCGTTTTTCCCCACTAAACCAATCCGATCTTCCCGGTTTATAAGAAAAGAAGCATTTTCGAAAACAGGGTTTCCGTCATACCGAACGGTGATGTTGTCTACTTGGATCATAGGATAACGGTTAATTCATGCGAACCTTAAGCAATACGCTGCAAAAGTAAAGTAAGTTTCGTGTTGCTTAACCATTTCCAAGAAAGAAGGGTAACAAAACCCATTAACCTGATAAACGAAAATTCAGTAAAAGGAGGTTGGTTAGCAGTATGATGGCAATGGCCTGGTGAATGACAGCAGAGAGGACCGGAATATGACTGCTTGTGGTTAGCAAAATAATGATGCCGAAAACCGCCTGGATTAAGATTAGGATGGGCGTCAAAATAACGGCAAACCTGGTGGTTTTGCTGCCGGGTTTTGAAAAGTATTTCAATCCATTCCTGGTGAAAGGAATAGCCAACAGAAAAATTAAATAACCCAGGTTTCGATGGAGAAATTGAACCACCGCATGGGGTAATAATGCTTGGTTAAAGTTGATGAAAGTGTTCCGGCTCCAATTTTCCGCGTTTAACATTACCGATGGTAAAAAAGAACCGTTCATATCAGGCCATGTGGGATATACCGGAGCGGATTCCATTCCTGAAACCAAAGCTCCGAATATGATTTGAATACTTACCAACACGGTTAACGCTATCGAAAACTTCCGGATACCAGGTAAATTTAAACGCCTTGGATCACGAGGTATAAGTAGAATCCAGCCATTCCAAAGCAGATATTGCATGGTGATTATGGCAATGCTCAAGTGAATGACCAGACGATAAGGGCTAACCATGGGGCGGTCCTGCAGTCCACTAACCACCATCAGCCAGCCAAATATCCCTGCCAATCCGCCAAGGGCAAATGCCCCTAAACTTCTTTTTATCCATTTCTTAGTCATTTTTCTTTTCAAAAGGAACCAAATGAAAGGGAGTAAAAAAACAAATCCCAACAGGCGAGCCCAAAGTCGATGCATATACTCCCAGAAATAGATGAATTTGAACTCACCAAGGCTCATCCCTTTATTGACTTTTTGGTATTCAGGGGTTTCTTTGTAAAGCCCGAATGCTTCCTGCCACTGGTTTTCATTTAATGGGGGAAGGGTTCCTCCAACTACTTCCCATTGTGTGATGGAAAGCCCTGATTCAGTTAATCGGGTTATTCCTCCAATGATCACTTGAATGAAGACCATGAAAGCCCCTATCAATAACCATATCCCCACTTGTTTTTGGTCTTTTTCAGTCATTAAGGTTCGTTTTTACACCGCAAAATTATCAACAAATCAAGGGCTTTAAGGTTGCTAAAGGAAGCATCCCTAAGAAGAAAATGGCCAAATTTCTACAATAAGCATGTTTAGGGCGTTCAACCAAACTTGGATTATTTTTCAAAAACCTTATATTGTTAACCAATCTTTAGGAATTCCATTTTTATGCAACTGTTTACAAAGGCGTACCAGCCAACCTTATGCTTTAAGAACGGGCATTTCAATACGATTTTTACCAATTTATGGCGTTCCTGGAAACTGCCGGTTTCTTATCAAAGGCAACGTTTTTCTACTCCGGATAAGGATTTTTTGGATCTTGATTGCTCAAGCATCCATAGTGATAAAGCCATGGTTTTGGTTCATGGTTTAGAAGGGCATGCGTATTCACCTTACATGAAAGGTATGGTGAAAGCCGCTAATGAAGCAGGTTGGGATGCCCTAAGTCTTAATCTGAGGGGCTGCAGTGGCGCAAACAATGCCCAACCGGTTACCTATCATAGTGGTAAAACGGAAGATCTGAACACAGCTGTTGAATATACCTTGAGCCAGGATTTATACAAGAAAATCGCTATTGTGGGCTTTAGTTTAGGAGGGAATCTGGTGTTAAAATATGCCGGTGAACAAGGCTCAGGATTGGATGAGCGTATAATGAGCATTGCTGCTATTTCCAACCCTTTCGACCTTCAAGCAGTCGCAATGAACATGGATAAGGTAAGCAACCGGCTTTATAAAAATCGTTTTCTAAAAACCCTGAAACTGAAAGCTTCCCAAAAATTGGACCAATACCCTGATTTATTAATTAACAAGGATGAAGTGATTAAAGCCCGAAGCTTTTATGCGTTTGACAACGTATTTACTGCCCCTTTAAATGGTTTCAGGGATGCGGAAGATTACTGGAAGAAAAGCAGTTGCCGCCATTTTTTAAGGAATATTCATAAACCGGCTTTATTAATCAATGCCATAGATGATCCTTTCATCCCGCCTTACAACATTCCCTTTAAGAAAATTAAAAACAATAAAAACCTGGTAGCCCTGAGCCCTAAATATGGTGGTCATTTAGGATTTGGAAAGTGGAGGCTGAATGAATCCCTGTGGCATGAAAAGCAGGTGTTAAGTTTTTGTGACTGGCTTTAATAAGGTATAGGCCTGGCAATATGGCACAAAAATTAGTAACGCAACCTTTTTAAGGGGAATTCGAAACCCCTCAAAATGTCCCGTCCATCAAGGTAATAATCGAAAGTCGGAATTTGATGGATTTGTTCTTCGGGCTTAAAGATAAACACTTCTTCCTTTTCGGGTTCGATGAGCCAGCCTAATGGGCAACCATTTTCCTTAAAATCGGTCATCTCAGACTTCAAATCTGATAGGGAGGATTGGCTGGATATAAAGAATTTTACCACGAAATCCGGACAAAGTATTGCTGATCCTGTTCCCTTATTTTCCTGAAAAACAAGCCAGTCGGCTTTATTTACCCACCCAGCATCTACATGGTGTTCGGTTCCATCTTTTAATTGAAAATTAATTGAGGAGTCAAGGATCTTACCCTGATGAGAAAGAAAGTGTTGCTGCCATTTATTGAGTGCCGTAATAACCTTTTCTGCCGACTGATTAATCTTTTCGCTTTCGGTCATTTATCAGAACTTGTTTAGTCCTTTTTTTAGGCAAAGTTAATACTTTCTAATAGGTTAAGTAACCCCTTTTTTACAAAGAGTCAAAAAAAATGACCCAGATAATGGGTCATTTCGAACTAATTAAAGCATTAAGATGGGTTCTGAAAGAAGAATAAGGCAGATTATTGCTCTTCTTTGGCCTCCACTTCAATCTGTACCTCTCCTTTAACTTCCTTATGCAAGTCTACTTGGGCTTTGTAAGTACCCAGACTTTTGATGTTTTCCGGAATCGAGATCTTTTTGCGCTCAATATTGTAGCCTCTTTCTTTTAAGGCATCCGCAATATGCTTATTGGTTATTGAACCGAATATTTTACCGCTGGTACCGGTTTTGGCGGAAATGTGCAACGTAATGCTTTCCAGTTCGCGAGCTTGATTTTCAGCCTCAGCTCGGATTTTTTCAAGTTTATGGGATTGTTGCCTTATATTTTCCTGAAGCATTTTTTTATTTCCCGCTGTAGCCAGTTTAGCAAAACCTTTAGGGATCAAGTAATTCCTCGCATAACCGGGCTTTACATTAACAATGTCGTCCTTGTAGCCCAGCTTTTCCAGGTCTTGGTTAAGTATAACCTCCATAAGTGCTAATTATTTTAAAGAGTCTGATTCAAAAGGAAGTAAGGCTAAATGCCTGGCACGCTTAATGGCCTTTGCCAATCTTCTCTGGTACTTAAGGGAAGTACCTGTGATACGCCGTGGCGTTATTTTCCCTTGTTCATTGACATATTTGAGGAGAAATTCCGGATCCTTATAATCAATGTATTTGATGTTATTTTTCTTAAACCAGCAGAATTTCCTCTTCTTAGGTCGTTCCTGCGGTGTGATGTTGATGAAAATGTTCTTTTTGATATTACCAACTGCCATGATTTAAGCTTTTAAGATTCTTGGGATTCAACAGTTCCTTCTTCTTGATTTCCTTCACTTGAGGGTTGTTTTCCTAATTTACCGATTTCACCTTTTTTCCTTTTCTCATTGAATTCAACACCATATTTATCAAGATGAACCGTTAAGAAACGCATTATACGCTCGTCACGCTTAAATTCTGTCTCCCATTTTCTGATAAAATCCGGATCTGCTTCAAATTCAAACAATTGATAAAATCCGGTCGATTTTTTCTTAATAGGGTAGGCCAATTTTTTCAAACCCCAATTTTCCTCATGGACTAGTTCCACTTTGTGCTTTTTCAGTAAATCCCTGAACTTATCCACTACCTCCTTCATTTGGTCGTCAGTAAGGAGCGGGGTAATAATAAATACGGATTCATAATGCCTTGTATCCTTGGACTCAGCCATATTTTTGTTTAAATATTTTGTTAAAATGATTTGCAAAGGTACTAACCTTTTGGTTTATAGCAAACCCTTCTGGCAATTTTCTATAATTGTGGGCAAGCATCCATGAGCCTTTTTGACATGCTTAGAGCAGAAAAACACTAATCTTATGGACTTTCCAAGTTCCAAGGGGGTAAAGCATTAGTCTTTACAATGCTGGTTTATTCTTTAAAATCTTTCCGGTAAAGTAATGGCTCAGCTAATTTCACCAACCGGCGAGGGTATTGGAATCACTTTATTGAATATTAGAGGGTAGCTCGGAACCCATACCTGACTGACCATGCTTGGCTAAGCCATTTCCGGTTTTAATGATTAAATGGGCACTTTTTCGGGTTTTAAAAATTCAAAAATTACCTTTGTATTTGACCGGTAAAAAATACCATATCAAGGTAAAGGTTTGCTAAATGGCAGGATACAAAGTTTCAGCGAGAAAATATCGTCCGGATACTTTCAAGTCAGTGATTGGGCAGGAACATATTACCAATACATTGAAAAATGCCATTGTTAATGACCATTTAGCCCATTCATTTTTGTTTACCGGACCCCGGGGTATCGGAAAAACAACCTGTGCCCGAATTCTTGCTAAAACCATTAATTGCCAAAATATAACTTCGGAAGGCGAAGCTTGTAATGAATGTGAATCCTGTCAGGTTTTTAATGAACAGAAATCCCTCAATATTTATGAATTGGATGCGGCTTCCAATAACACCGTAGAGGATATTCGTAACCTGGTAGATCAGGTCCGTTTCGGTCCCCAGGGAGGAAAGTATAAAGTCTACATTATTGATGAAGTGCACATGCTTTCCCAAAGTGCTTTTAATGCTTTCCTCAAAACCCTGGAAGAACCACCGCCTTACGCCATTTTCATTTTGGCTACCACGGAAAAACAAAAGATTTTACCCACTATTTTATCCCGGTGCCAAATTTTTGACTTTAACCGGATACAGGTTAAAGATATTTTTGAAAGCCTTTCCGGGATTGCCCATAATGAGGGTGTTGAGGCAGAAGATGAAGCCTTGCATATTATCGCTCAAAAGGCAGATGGTGCTTTGAGGGATGCATTATCTCTTTATGACCGTTTAGTCAGTTTTTCAGGGGATAAAATAACCTATCAGAATGTCATCGAAAACCTGAATATACTGGACTATGATTATTACTTTAAAGTCACTGACCATTTGATTAACCAGGATATCCCTAACGCTTTACTGATATTTAATGAAATTCTGAATAATGGATTTGATGGCCATGATTTTTTGGTGGGACTGAGTGAGCATTTAAGAAATTTGCTGGTTTGTAAAGACCCCAAGACCATTCCCCTGTTGGAATTGACTGAAAATACCCAACAGCGCTACCAGGAACAGTCGGCTAAAGTCTCTAATGCTTTCCTCCTTTCAGGCTTGAATATTCTCAATCACTTTGATGTGAATTATAAAGCCAGTAAAAACCAAAGGCTGCATACTGAATTGGCCCTTATGAAGCTTGCTCATATCAATGATGCGTTTAACCTTGCTGATTATGATGAGCAGGAGAACGGTAGTAAAAAAAAAGTGAATTCTGATAAAACCTCTGACCAAACCACCAATAAAGGAAAAGAAGAAACTCCCGTTAAACAGGAATCTGAATTTAACAAGGCCCCAAATTCTGAAGATAAGGGAAAGAACGGTAAGCCCAAAATTAGGAATTTGGATAACATCAAAGGAAAAGTAAAGGAAGAAGCGAATGAACCAAAAGAAACTTCTCTAAGGGAGACACAAACCGCTCAAGCAGAATCAATTGAGGAATCAAAGGAAAAGGTTAATCAGGAAGATTTTTTTCGGATTTGGCAAGAATTTCTGGAAAGCCGGCTTAAAGACAAACAATTCTTGTACAATACCCTGATAAATAAGGAGCCTCAATTTATTGATGATGTAACGGTTGAAATTGTTTTTGAAAACAAAGCCGCGGAACACGCTTTCCAAAATGAAAAAATAAACCTGAATCAATTTCTTGAAGAAAAATTCAATAACCCTGCTATAAAATTTCAATGCCGTGTCCAACCTGCTTCAAAAGATGAGAAGAAAAGTTATTTGGTTAATCCCAAAGAAAAATTTCAGGTAATGAATGAAAGAAACCCTAACTTGAAAGAGCTCCAGGAAAGGTTAGGGCTTAGGATTTCGGATTAGGGTTAAGGATTTACCCCAAAAATACCCCAATTTCTCAAATTCAATTGCCTCTAAAACAGGTTTTTTAGGCAACCGTTGCTTCAAGGCTTTATTAGCATTCTCAAAAACCTTTTACTTGGTTATTTCCCCTGGGATCAGCTCCCCCTTCTAATTTGCCGGTTGATGTAACTTTGATGGCATTAACATTCCCAATATACGGAATAGGTAATAGGATATGGCCTTTCCCGAAAAGATTGATCATTGTGGAAATGGATAAAGGCCTATTAAATTCTGTAAAAATGTAATCGGGTTTCCATTGATGATGGAAACGACCCTTATTTACCGCTTCCTGCATATTCATCCCGTAAACCGTGGTATTTAAAACTGTCTGGAATACTGATGAAATAATGGTTGACCCGCCCGGACTACCAAGTACCATTTTTAAGTCACCTTCCTTACTAATTATGGTAGGCGTCATTGAGCTTAACATTCTTTTGCCGGGTTTTATGGCATTGGCTTTTCCTCCGGTTAAACCGTAAACATTGGGATAGCCCGGTTTTAAACTAAAATCGTTCATTTCACTGTTGAGGAAAAATCCGGCTTGCCCAACCCAGACTTTGGAACCATATTGGGTGTTTAGCGTGGTAGTGATAGAAACAGCGTTCCTTTTACTATCTACAATAGAAAAATGAGTCGTTTGCTGACCCGTTTTGCGAGGTTCCCCTGGATGAATATTTGATGAACTTGTGGCGTTATCCATAGAGAAATTTTTCATGCGCTTTTTCAAGTAATGATTAGCCATTAATTGTTTGATAGGCACCTGATAAAAATCCGGGTCACCCAAATGTTTAGATCGATCCGCATAAATCCTTTTCTCTGCTTCCGCCATTAAATGCACCGTTTTGGTACTATGGAAACCCCATTGTGCCAGGGGATAATTTTCTACTATCTTTAGTAATTGAACCAAACAAACGCCACCACTTGACGGAGGCCCCGCTGAAATAATTTCAAAATTTCTGAATTCACCCTTTACAGGTGCTCTGAATTTCGCTTCATACCTTTTAAGATCTTTTTTAGTAATTAAACCGTTACAACGCTTCATTTCCTGTACCATTAATTCGGCTGTTTTTCCGGAATAAAAACCGGAGGACCCATTTTCTCGAATCCTTTTCAGGGTCTTGGCTAAAGCTTTCTGGCGAAGAATATCCCCTTTTCGCCAGGGATATTCCCTTGTAAAGGGTTTGGGCTTGAAAGTACTGTATTTTTTAAATGAGCGCAGGAATTTATTGAATCTCTCCGCCTGCGCCTTCGTAACGGGAAATCCTTTTTTGGCAAGCTTTATGGCCGGAGTTAATAATTGAGTGAAGGGTAATGAACCCCACTTTTCGTGGGCTTTTGTCATCCCTTTTACTGTACCAGGTACTCCGCTTGCCAAATGACCTTTTAAGCTTAGATGGGCCAATGGTTTTCCGTTTGAATCCTGATAGGTGGAAGGCTTGGCTTTTAATGGGGCTTTTTCTCTGAAATCTAAAGAGTAATAAGAAGAATCAAATTTGGTTACCATAAAACCACCTCCCCCTATGTTTCCAGCAGTCGGATAAACAACCGCTAAAGCAAATTGAACTGCAATAGCAGCATCAACGGCGTTGCCTCCTTGTTTTAAAATTTCTTTACCCACCTCAGATGCTTTCGGATTAGCCGTTACCACCATGGCATCTTCTTTGGAAACAGGATTACTATTTGGGCTTTGACATTTCTCTAAGAAGAATAAAAAGAAAACGGATAAAACAAGATAACCCCTTGGAATGGCGATCATAAAAAAAACTTTTGTTCAGCAATTTAAACCAAATAATGAATCCTTTCAAAAAGGAAGGGTTCTATCTATGACAATCAAAAATAATAGAGATTGGGAGTTAGTGGGAAGTTGATTATTAGGGGGATGGAATGAAAGGCAGTCTGAAAAAGAAGTTATTAGAAAGGGTAAAAAAAATTGAAGGCTTCTTTTGCTTAATTATGGAATCGATTTACCTTTGCAGTTCGATTAAAGAAAAGTTTAAAAGAAACTTTTTGTGTCCATTGTTCTTATGAATTTTTTCCTCAGACCAAATAATTCTGGTAAAAGCCAAGACCAGCATTTATAATGGGTTTTGCTTATTTGGGCGAAAAAGTTTTGCTTATTTGAAAAAGAAAACTACATTTGCACCCGCTTTTTTGATGAGCATCTTTCAAAAAAGCCGGATAAGAAAAAGTTAAAGTTTATTTAAGTTTTTTTTGAATTGTTCTTGAATAAATTTTAACTTTGTACTCCCTTTTGGGAAGGGGAAAAATAAATTAACTTTTTGTTAATTTCCGCAGTTTAAATTAATTTTGCAGTTCCTTTTTAAGAAAAGGTAAATAGTTCTTACAGGATTGTTAGTTCCTGTGCAGAGAATGACTGAGTGAGGTCATTATAGTTCTTTAAGGTATTGAAGGTAAGGAAGTTCCTTTGAGTGCGAGGTTACAAGCTCTCTCAAAGTATTTAAAGTCTTAAGTACTACGGAGAGTTTGATCCTGGCTCAGGATGAACGCTAGCGGCAGGC
>CAZJWK010000078.1:0-13616 GCA_964549595.1 uncultured Sphingobacteriales bacterium
CAAATCATTACCCTTCAAGCAAAGAAAAATCCGTAGTACCCCATCGTAAAAAGAATACCACTGAATATCAAGGCATTGTATCCTAAAATCTGCAAGTTGGGTTGGGGAGCAACACTGTGACCTACCCGTTCAGCTTTTCATCAAGGTAATGGAAGGCCGTTGTAACCGCAAAACGAGCCGTATGGTTGTCGATGTCGAACTTCGGATTGAGTTCATAAATACCCAGGGAAATGACTTGTTCAGTATGGGCTGCCAACTTCATCATTTCCATCACTTCCGATGGGGTAAATCCCTCTACAGCAGGAGCGGAAACTCCCGGTGCATAGGCCATATTGATTGAATCAAGGTCCAGACTGATGACAATCGCATCACAATGATGGCTTAACTCGTACAAAGCTTTTTTAAAGGCATCGATGGTTTTACCGAACCGCAGGTCTTCATAAAAATATACCTTTACTTTGTTATCCCGGGCGTATTGCCAAAGTTCGGGTCCGTTACAATGCCGTTGGATGCCAAACTCAACCAGGTTTTGTCCTTCCATAATACCTTCTTCGAGGGCCATATAAAAAGGGGAACCACTCAAGATTTTATCAGAATAGGGCCGTAAGTCAAAATGCGGATCCAGGTTAATGCATCCCAGTTTATTGGTATCGCTAAGGGTTTGCGCTATTCCCTTAAGTTGGGCAAAAGCGTAATCATGGCCACCACCAACGACCAATGTATTGCCCATTTGGTTTTGGGCTTGCTGAACCAGAGCCACAGCATTCGAATGGCTTTGGGGAATATCTTCTCCGGCCACTTCAATGTCGCCGGCATCCTCCAGGGCGTCCTGGACCGGGTGAATCCCTTTAGGCTTGCTTAACCACGACCGGAAAACAGAAGGCCCATCAGCGGCACCCGGTCGACCTCCATTATTATACACGCCTTTATCATCCGGAAATCCGACTAAGGAAATCATTTTTTGTACCATAGTAGGTCGTATTTAGCTTGCATTTCCATTAAAAGCCATGCTATCCAAAGTTTTTTTCAAAGGTTTATAAGTCTTCTTAAAGGCTTCCATATGCTTTTCTTTAATGGGCTCTGCAGAGGGTATATCCTGCCTATAAGGGTCTACCTGCTTTCCGTTTTTCCAAAAACGGTAGCAAAGATGGGGGCCCGTGGCTAAACCTGTAGCTCCTACACGGCCTATTATTTGGCCTTGGTCAACCTCGGCTCCCCTCCGAATTCCCCCTGCAATATTCGACATGTGTAGATATTGGGTTGTGTAAACACTGTTGTGTTTAATTTTGACGAACCTGCCGTTATATTTTCCATACCCAGCCGCAATAACAGTCCCATCTCCAACGGACCTAATCGGTGTTCCCCTGGATGCAGCATAATCTGTCCCCAAATGAGCCCGATATTCTTTGAGTACAGGATGATAGCGCTTCTTGGTATACCCGGAAGTGACACGGGAAAATTTCAAAGGGGCTTGTAAAAGCTCCTTCCTCAGGCTATTCCCCTCAGGATCGTAAAACTCCCTTTCTCCATCCTGTTTAAAAGGAAATGCATAATGGGCTTCTCCCCTGTGTTTAAAGTAAGCAGCTTTTATGGCTCCTACCCCCACATTTTCATCATCGATGTATTTTTGCTCATAAATCACCTTAAAACGGTCACCTTTCTCAATACGGTAAAAATCCACGCTCCAGGCAAATATTTCGGACAAACGCACCGCCAATACAGGACTGGCATTTTGATCCTGAAGGGTATGCCAAAAAGACCGGTTAATGATACCCGTTGTCTTCCTTTGCTTAATGTTTACATCCTTCTTTTCCTTGTAAACAGCCAGCGTATCCTTAAATTGAAAAACCACGTAGTTAACCGGATCTATTTCATAAACCAAATATTTACATTGGTTTAAAGAATCGGCAGTATCCCGGGAATTAAAAGCACAATAGAAATGGCCTGTTCGGATATCGGTAACATCAAAAACACCTTTTGAAGCTTTGACCAGTTCGTCAATTTTTTGATAGGGAACCCCGAATTGCCTTAATATATCAGACAAATAATCATTCCGCTGTACCTCCCCTTCTTTTAAGTGGTAAGAATCCACTGGTAATCCGAAACGGTATTGAGGTTCCTGTTCAGCGGCCGAAAGACTATCCGAGTTTGCATAAATAGCAGAATCCGACTCCCCACTGGTTTGCTGGTCAGGATTACCTGTACAGGAACTCAATAAGCCAATAGCCCCTATTAAGAACACGGCTGTTAAAGTACGAGAGATCCGCAAGACTGATTCAGTTTTGACCATTTAATAATTGAATGTTTCCATTGTTGTCACCGGTGAATGTTGATCATTCACAAAGTTTAAAGGGCATCGCATTTTTTTCTTACCAATCATTTTGATGTTTTCCGGTTAGCATTGATTTCCGCAAAGATACGGGCTTTTATAGTTTCCCAAACACGGTTTTAGCAAATTTTTTCTTCTAAAATTTATAGAAAATGGGTTCAAATGCTACACTATTGCTTTTTGATTCGACCTTTACCGGGTTCAATGGACAAGAATTTTAAATTT
Organism: uncultured Sphingobacteriales bacterium; assembly: GCA_964549595.1. Classification (GTDB taxonomy): domain Bacteria; phylum Bacteroidota; class Bacteroidia; order CAILMK01; family CAYYUA01; genus CAZQQN01. Next base: position 2,555 of record CAZJWK010000078.1, read on the forward strand.
GCACGGTCCAAAATAATAAAAACCCTTTTACCTTTATGCCGGAACAATATAAAGCGCTTTTACTCTCTAAGGAAGCAGGTTTACACCTAACCGATGTTGATTGCCCTGATCTTCAGGAGGGAGAAGCTTTAATTAAGATTAAAGCAGCCGCCCTAAATCACCGCGATCAATTTATTCGGGAAGGTCTTTACCCCAATATCCAATATCCGGCTATTTTAGGATCCGATGGCTGCGGGATTATAGAGGAAGTCAACGACTCGGATTACCAAACCTGGCTTGGTAAAGAAGTCATTATTAATCCTAACTTTGAATGGGGTGATAAAGAAGCTGCGCAATCCCGAAATTACCATATCTTAGGAATGCCAACGAGGGGTGTATTCGGAGAATATGCTATTGTGCCCACGAAAAACCTTTTTCCCAAACCCAAACACTTAAGTGCTCAACAAGCGGCAGCATTGCCTCTGGCAGGTTTGACCGCTTATCGGGCTTTGGTGGTAAAAGGCGAATGCAAGCCGGCTCAAAAAGTACTTATCACAGGTATCGGAGGTGGTGTAGCCCAAATGGCCTTGCAGTTATCTGATGCCATGAATGCAGACATTTTTGTCACTTCCGGGAGCAATGAAAAAATTGAAAGGGCCAAAGAATTGGGTGCCAGACAAGGAGCCAATTACATAAGCGAAGACTGGCATAAATCTCTGAAAAAGGCCAGTAGCGGATTTGACCTTATCATTGATAGTGCAGGAGGAGATCAATGGAACCAACTTATTGATATCCTGAATCCGGGCGGTAAATTGGTATTTTACGGAGCCACAATGGGGCGACCCTCTGAATTAAATGTGCATAAAATTTTTTGGAAGCAACAATCGTTATTAGGGACAACCATGGGTAGTGATAACGATTTTGAAGCCATGCTGGAATTCGTGGAGAACCAAAAAGTAGCCCCGACCGTGGATTCAATTCGACCCTTTGAAGAGATTCTTTCAGCTTTTGACCAAATGAAAGAAGGACGCCAATTTGGAAAGTTGGTTGTGAAAATGGTTTGATAAGGTACTTTTCGTTAATTGAAACAATGAGCTTGGCTTGGAAAGCGTACTTAATTGGTATTGCTATCTGTTTTCTCATCCCGGAATTTAGCAAAGGGCAAATCTGGAAAAGGACAGAAGAAGAACCTGAGCCGGTTTGGCGGTTAAAGGGCTCCTTTAATTGGGACTTTTATCCTTATTCCGGTTTAAACAGTGAAAAGTTTTACAATAGTGTTTGGCAATTTAACTATACAGCCGGTGTTCAGCTTCTTCATACCACGAAAGAAAAGCCTGTTTCCTGGGGAGGAGGACTGGTTTACTCAGTGAAAGATTTTAACCAAAGGTTAAGAAGTGTGGACACCAATACAAAGCCCCAAATTGTAGAAAAGGCTGAGCATAGCATCCGGTACACCGAACTTACCCCTACTTTTGAATATGAATTCCTAAACACGGAAAATGCGCAGTTATTGGTTGATGGGGGTTTGGTTTTCGGTTTCAGGGAAACCGCAACCACCTTTAAAAAATCCGTAGCCGGACGTAAAGACACTTTATTTATCAATGACCGTGAATTCGGACGTTTTCTTTGGGGGTTGCATTACGGTTTCGGTTTTCGGCTATCCATTGCCGAATCATTAAGCCTTGAGACAGGACTGGGCGGTCGTTTTTATTTCAATGATATCGGAAAAAGCCAATACGTCAACTTCAGCAATTTTAACTTAAGGTTAAAACTGGTTTACGAACTCTCCAACAAAATGGGCGAAAAAACGAACGAAGATTAATAACCCCCCAATCGGTTTCACCCCATATCCTTTAGCGCAAAAGCTTCTTTTGTTTCGGGACCTTTTTTCCCTTGTTGCACAGTAGCACAGGCCACTTCGGGGTCATGTTCGAAGAACAAGAAATATTGGTTATCAATGGCTTCTTGCAAAAAAGCAGGTTTCTCTTCCATAGTATCCAAAGGTCGAATATCAAAAGCCATGACATAGGGGGTTTTGTAATGAAACCTGGAGGGAAGCAGATCCGCCATGTAAACAAGGGTTTGGTTATTGTAATCCAGGAAAGGCACCATCATCCCGTCTGTGTGGCCGTCATAAAAACGCACTGAAAAACCCGGGAATAAGGTTTTCTCTCGTTGATCTGCTTCAATAAGATTCAATTGACCGGCTTCTTCCATCGGTTTAATGTTTTCCGGAAGAAAAGAAGCTTTTTCCCTTGGGTTCGGATTCATGGCACTTTCCCATTGCGGGCGGCTCACATGGTAACTGGCATTAGGAAAGTAAGGTTTATAATCCGTACCGGCTTCATTCCAGACAATACCTCCGCCACAATGGTCAAAATGCAAGTGGGTGAGCACATTATCGGTTATGTCTTCCGGTTTAAAACCATGTTGGGCTAAAGAATTTTCAAGGTTTTCTTCCCCATGGGGTTCATACAATGAAAAGAATTTTTCGCCCTGTTTGTTACCAATGCCATTGTCTATTAAAATTAGCCGGTCTTCAATTTCCACAAGCAAACAACGCATGGCCCAGGTGCATAGGTTATTTTCATCTGGCGGATTGAGCTTCTGCCAAATAGTTTTTGGAACCACACCAAACATGGCACCCCCGTCCAGCTTAAAATAACCGGCATGTATGGTATAAAGCTTCATTTTATCCTTTTTTTGTAATGGGCTAAAATAAAAAAAGGCCGAATGGTTCGCAACCAAACAGCCTTTAAAAAATAAATTCCCATTTTTTAGTAACTTTTATAAATTAATCCTCGGTAACCGGCTCCTCTTCGATATACTCTTCAATAGGTGGACAGGTACACATGAGATTTCTATCTCCGTAGGAACTGTCAACCCTGGCAACCGCTGGCCAGAATTTATTGGTCCGCAACCAGTTTAAGGGATAGGCGGCCCTTTCCCGGGAATAGTTGTATCGCCAATCATCGGTTACCAACATATCGTGGGTGTGAGGAGAATTCTTTAGCATGTTGTCTGCTTTATCCAATTGACCGTTTTGGATCTCTTCTATTTCCTGGCGAATAGAAATCATGGCATCACAAAAACGGTCTAATTCGTCTTTAGCCTCACTTTCAGTGGGCTCAATCATAAGGGTGCCGGGAACCGGGAATGACATGGTCGGTGCGTGGAATCCGTAATCCATTAGCCGCTTGGCTATGTCTTCCGCTTCAATACCCAATTCTTTAAATTCCCTTGGGTCCACAATCATCTCATGGGCAGCCCTACCTTTTTTACCAGTGTAAAGGATTTTATAATGCTTTCTTAGCCGTTCTTTCAAGTAATTCGTGTTGAGAATGGCAATTTTACTGGCTTCAGTAAGTCCCTCAACACCCATTAAACGATTGAAAATGTAGGAAATCAGTAAGATACTGGCACTGCCAAAAGGCGCGGATGCCACAGCAGACATGCCCTTTTCTCCGCCTACCTGCCCATGAATGTGGGTTGGTAAGTAGGGACTCAGATGCTCTGCCACTCCGATCGGCCCCATACCAGGTCCTCCGCCACCATGAGGAATGGTAAAGGTTTTGTGTAGGTTCAAGTGACATACATCAGCACCGATTTTAGCGGGTGTGGTAATGCCAAGCTGGGCATTCAGGTTTGCCCCGTCCATATAAACCTGGCCGCCATTGTCATGGATGATTTGGCAAATTTCCCTGATTTCCTCCTCAAAAACCCCATGAGTGGAAGGATAAGTCACCATCAGAGCGGCAAGATCATCCTTATGCTTTTCCGCCTTTTCTTTTAGGTCATTTAAATCAATATTGCCTTCATTGTCGCAATCCACCACCACGACCTTCATGCCTGCCATAACAGCACTTGCAGGATTCGTCCCATGGGCAGATGACGGTATGAGGGCAATTTGCCGATGGCCTTCTCCTTTATCCCTCAGGTATTGGCGTATAACCATTAAACCGGTATATTCTCCCTGAGCTCCGGCATTAGGCTGATTAGAAATAGCCGGGAAACCGGTTATGCCTTTTAGCTGCTCAGTCAAATCATTAATGACTTCATGGTACCCCTGTACTTGGTCATCAGGGGCATACGGGTGAATTTTGCCAAATTCCGGCCATGTTACCGGTTCCATTTCAGTGGTTGCGTTCAGCTTCATGGTGCAGGATCCCAAGGGAATCATGCTATGGGTTAAGGATAAATCCTTATTTTCAAGATACTTAAGGTAACGCAACATCTTGGTTTCAGAGTGGTAATTGTTGAAAACCGAATGGGTCAAAAACTTACTTGTCCGTTGGAAGCCCTGAGGTGCTTCATCATCAGTATTTTCGAGCAACTGATTGACATCCGGGGCTTTTTCACCCTTTATTGAGGCAAGCACATCCAGAATATCCTGGATATCTTGAGGTTCTTTGGTCTCATCCAAAGAAATACCAATTGCTTTGGCTTCAAAATACCGGAAGTTTAAGCCCTTGGCTTCAGCCCTTTCCTTTATCTTATGAACTATTCCGTTCTCTTCATCACTCAAGTCAATTTTGAGGGTATCAAAATACTGGGTATTGATTTGGTTATAGCCTATTTGCTTTAGGCCGGAATCCAAAACCTTGGTTAGTAAATGAACCCTTTTAGCAATATTTCTTAAACCTTCGGGACCATGGTAAACTGCGTAAAATCCTGCCATATTAGCCAATAATACTTGGGCAGTACAAATATTACTGGTGGCCTTTTCCCTTCGAATATGCTGTTCCCGGGTTTGTAAAGCCATTCTTGGCGCATTATTACCCATCATATCCTTGGATACGCCAATCAAACGACCGGGTATTTTTCGCTTAAATTTTTCCCTTGTGGCAAAGTAGGCTGCATGAGGACCACCATAACCCATTGGTACGCCGAACCGTTGAGTGGAACCCACAACGCAATCAGCATCCCATTCTCCCGGAGGAGTCAATAAAACCAAACTTAGGATATCGGCTGCAAAAGCTACTAAAATGTTCTGCTCATGCGCCTTTTCCACAAAGGTTTGGTAATCTTTAATTTGGCCGTTATTATCGGGATATTGAACAATGGCACCGAAAAAGGATTGATCTAATTCAATATCGTCAGCGTCTCCGAAAACAAGCTCGATACCCAAAGGTTCGGCCCTGGTCTTTAACACCTCAATGGTTTGAGGAAAAAGGTTGTTAGATACGAAAAACTTTTCCCCGTTATGTTTTTTCTTTTGACTGTGGAACATCAACATGGCTTCTCCTGCTGCCGTCCCTTCATCCAAAAGGGAAGCATTGGCAATGGCCATTCCTGTTAAATCAGTGACCATAGTCTGATAGTTCAAGAGGGCATCAAGCCTGCCTTGAGCTATTTCCGGCTGGTAAGGGGTGTAGGCTGTATACCAACCCGGATTTTCCATAACATTCCTTAGAATTACTTCAGGCGTATGGGTGTCGTAATAGCCTTGACCAATATAGGATTTGAAGATTTTATTTTTGGCCGCTTTTTCTTTCATTTCATCTAGCATGGCCCACTCGCTAATGCCACTGGGCAGACCAATACCTTCATCCAATTGAATACCCGGAGGGAGGGTTTCCTGAATTAGTTGCTCCAGTGAATCAACCCCAATGTGCTGGAGCATGGACTGAATTTCTTCTTTGCCAGGCCCATTGTGCCGATCCTTGAAATGCTCCTTGTAATTCTGATATTTAGCCATCCCTGATTATTTTTAAAGATTCTAAACTAATACAAAACAAATCGGAGGAATGTTCAAAAAAATAGAAGCGAACCGGCGGTTGGCCATCTATTTCGTTGATATCCACTCCTTTTTTTGCGGTGCAAAATTCCTTAACTTTTAAGATAAATCCAATAAAATGGCTAAATATTAGCAAAGCAATAACCCTAAAAAATTTTTTTTGCTTTCCTGATTTATGCTCTTGAATAATTCCTTTGAAAGGTAAACGTGATCCAAAGCCTCTTGTCAATTGTAAATTGGCTAACAATAAATGCCTTTCTTAGCATTAAAAATTCATTCTTCCTTTAATGGCTACCCTATTTCTACGATTGAGGTTTAACAGGGATGCTTCTTTTCCTTCAGGCTCTTCTTCCCCTTTGATTTTATCAATGAATTGTTTATAGTGTTTGTAACGGGTCATGATTTCATTGACGTATTTAAAAGGTTCTCTTCCTCTACAATAGCCATATTTCACCACTTCATCATTGTAAAATTCGGGCTTGGATTTTTTTAGCAGGTATTTTGCCACATCCTTCCATTTATCAGGGTTCCCGTCATATTTTTCAGTCAATCTTCTTGCATCGGCTATGTGACCTGGACCAGCGTTGTAAGAACCCAGCACAAACTTTCTTCTTTCTTTGACATTCTTGATTTTTTTAGCCCATATTTTTTGATCCAGCCATTTAAGATATTTGGTGCCAGCTATCACACTGGATTCAGGATTATAGAGGTTGGAAATACCATATTGAGCAGCAGTATTAGGCATTAACTGCATTAACCCTTTGGCACCGGCCCAGGAACTTGTCCTCGGGTTAAAACGGGACTCCTGGAAGGATAAGGATGCCAATAATAACCAGTCGTAAGCTTCCGGCAATTTTTTACTATATCTTTTAAAAAGCGGATCAAACTGGGAAATCTTATTGGTTGTCATGGTGAAAAAAGCACTTCGTCTTCTTTTCTGGGTCGCCCCCCGATTTTTGAAATATTTATTGTAAATCACATTGTAAGTGGTGGTCCCTTTCATGGAATTTATCCAATCATCCAAGGTATCCTTCAGTTTATTGGAATTTTTCCTGACAGCCCACGAAATTTTCTGAGGAAAGCTCAAAGCGGTTTTTATATCGATATTAGCATAATGAGTCTGATTGACCTTCGCAATGTTTTCATCTGATACGGTATAGTTAATCTCTCCTTTAGCCACCTTTCTGATCAAATCTTCAGTGGTCATATCTTCTTGGGCTTCAATGATATGGATTTCTCCCCCGATTTCTTCCTCCAGGTTTTTCAACCGATCATAGTAGGCAGAATTCTTACGTACATAAACCGTATCCCCTTCAAGGTTAACGGGATTTCTCAGTAATTTATCATTGAGCTTTTGGCTACGAAGGTATCGCCAATTTTCCGGCTTTCTTTGTACTAAAACCTGTCTTACGTGATTATGAGGAACCGTGAAATCCACATTTTTCTTTCGATCGGATGTAACGGTTAAACCATAAGCAACCAAATCTCCCTTACCCTTATTCAAGAGCGTAAAAACCTTTTCCAGGTCTTGAACAAGAATCATGTTAAGCTCCACCCCTAAATGATCCGCCAGCCGTTTCAACAAATCATACTCAAAGCCCATTTGTTGCCCGCGGTAAATGAAATAACTGGTGGAACTGAATGAAGTTATGGCATTCAAGGTATCCCTTTCAAGAATCTGATTTAAATCTATATCCACCTGGGGTTCAAAGCGTGTTTCTTTTTCAGCAGGCTTTGGACCCTCTTTTGCATCTTCCGATTTTTGACATGAAAAAAGCACACAGGAAATCGCTAAAATTCCCATGAACCAAAATTTTCGGAATATATTATGTCCCTTAGTCTTCTGCATAATGCTTAATTTTTCAAAAACAATTTAGTAAAAAAAACCAACCTACCATATCGTTAGCTGCTTTTCCTATTCATAAAAACTTTATCAAAATTACATCAAAAGGAAGTTTCTCCCTTAAAAAATTTACTAAAATAGGTCAGATATCTTTCAGACGGCCCGAAAAACCATGCCACTAATTTTTTGTTGATATTGAAAGTAAAAAAGCGTATTTTCCATAATGGCCGGTTCATTTGCAATTTTTCTATTCTATTTAAGTGAAAAACCATAAATTAAATCATTAGTCATTTTGACAGTTTGTGCAAGCAAATGGTAAAAAATTACTTTTGAACCAAATTTTAAATGCGTTTAATGGGAACAAAAACCCTTTATTTGGAAGATGAAAAGTTTACCGATTGCGTTGCAACATTGTTTAGAAAAATTCCAAATTTATTGTCAGAAAAATTTTGGGGATTATTAAACAAGCAATTTGAAATAATCGAATAAATTTGCACCCGGCTTTAAACGGAATGCATTAAACCAAATCACTAAAGCGGTAATAAATGCTGAACACAGTAAGGAAATTCACTTTTTTCTTAGGACTCATCATTACTTTTCTCCTTTTCGGAACTTCTCTTAATGCTTCTCATAACACCATTTACAATAATAGTCCTCAAATCGGGATTGAAAGCCAAGCGGAATTCTCCGTATCCGCTATTACCTTTTTAAAAGCCACCACTTACTACCCAATAGATTTCGTGCAAGCTCAGGGTAGCTCAGGAGGGAGTCAATCCGGAAGTTCTGATACAGACGTTACCTCTGATTTAGAATTTCTGGGAATGGATTACAGCACTGCCATAACGGTACTTGCCATTATACTTGCCTTAATTGTGGCAGTTATCATTATTTTAATCCAGGTAAGTGGCCAGTTAAACAAATTAGAAGAAAAGCAAAAACATCCGGAGGCTGAGCCTGAGACTGGTTTCAAGAAATTTATAAAAGGTATAGTCAATATTACTCGTCCGGTTTGGGAATTTATAATCTATAAGCTTAATCCGGTTGTTGGCGTACTAACAGTAATTGGTATTGTAGTGGTTGTGTTAATGTTTGCTTTTTATAACCGCGCCCAGGATTTAGGAACCCAAGTCGGATATGCACCGGATCAACCGGTTAATTTCTCGCACAAGCTACACGCCGGCCAATACAACATTGACTGCCAATATTGCCATACAGGCGTAAGAAAAGCCAAAAGTGCAAATATCCCTTCGACCAACATTTGCATGAATTGTCACAATGTGGTTAAAGAAGGCCCAAAATATGGGAAGAAAGAAATCCAAAAGATTGTTGAATCCTACAATGAAAATGACCCTATTGAGTGGGTCCGTATTCATAACCTACCGGATCACGTTTATTTTAATCACTCACAACACGTAAATGTAGGCAATGTGGAATGTGAAACCTGCCACGGACAGGTCTCAAATATGGAAGTGGTTCACCAGCACTCTAAACTAGAAATGGGATGGTGCATTGATTGTCACCGGAACCGTAACATAGACGAGGATAATCCTTATTATCAAAAAAGTCATGCATTTGTAGATTCCCACTCCAATTACACAGTGGCGGAAATGGGAGGTACAGAGTGTCAAAAATGTCACTATTAAACAGGTTGATTTCAAATTAAATTTGCTTTACGGCTATGTCAACAGAAAAGACGAAAAAATATTGGAAAGGGCTGGAAGAATTTAACCAAGACCCGGAGTTTGAAGAGCAAAAGCACCATGAATTTGCCGAGCATTTGCCGATTGATGATGTGGTTTCCGAAAATGACATGAAAATGGAAACCAATCGCCGTGATTTTCTTAAATTCATGGGGTTTACCGTATCAGCAGCCACCCTGGCTGCTTGTTCACGCTCGCCTGTTAAAAAGGCGATACCCTATGTGGATAAGCCGCCGGAAAGTGATCCGGGATTGGCCGATTATTATGCCACCACCTCATTTGCAACCAACGAAGCAATAAGTGTACTGGTAAAGACAAGGGATGGCAGGCCTATAAAGATTGAGCCCAATAACAATGCCCCGATTACCGGGGGCGGTACCAGTGCCTCTGATCAAGCTTCTGTCTTATCCCTCTATGACCATACACGGCTCAGGGTTCCCCTTAAAGGGACCGATGAATCCTCTTGGTCCCAGGTCGATAAAGAAATCAAATCAGAATTAACAAAGATCAGTGACCAAGGGGGCCAAATTAAGATCCTAAGCAACACCATTTTAAGCCCCTCCACCCAAAGCATTATCAACAATTTCAAACAACAATACAACAACGTTGAGCATATCCAATATGATCCGGTTTCCTCATCTGCCATGATAGAGGCCAATAGGCAAAGCTTTGATAAACCCTATATTCCTGATTACAAATTTGATGAAGCCAAAACCATAGTAGGTTTCAATGCTGATTTCCTTGGGACTTGGATAGCTCCAGTGGAATATACCAAGAAATACACCGCAAGCCGGAAAGTGGATAAGTACAAGGACATGTCTTTCCATGTCCAGTTTGAGTCCAATATGTCATTAACCGGTAGCAATGCTGACCTTAGGGCTCCGATTAAGCCCTCACAAGAAGGTGCTGCGCTGGTTTCCCTTTATAACCGGTTGGCAAAAAAAGCCGGGACCTCCACTTTGCCTGAAGCCAATCTGGAATTAGCGGGCAATGCCATAAAAATGACTGCCGAAGACCTTTGGAAAAACCGGGGTAAATCCATTGTGGTTTCCGGTACCAATGACCTGAATATTCAATTGTTAACCAACCGGATCAATGCGCTCTTAAACAATTACGGAAAAACCATCGGCTTTAAGCACGCTTCACGTCAAAGGCAAGGAGACGATCAAAGCATGGATCGCCTGGTAAGTAACATGAAAAAAGGACAGGTAGATGCTTTGCTACTTTATGGGGTAAATCCGGTTTACGACTACCATGATCCGGATGCCTTCCAAAAAGGCCTGGGGAATGTCGGTTTGACCGTTTCTATGAACGAGCGGAATGACGAAACCACCCAGGAATTTACCTACAAGTGTCCCACTCATCATTTTCTTGAGGGTTGGAACGATGCTCAACCGAAATTAGGTTACTTTCACCTTTCTCAGCCAACCATATCGCCTATTTTCAAAACCCGTGAAGCAGGGGAAAGCCTACTCCAATGGAGCGGAAGCGATGAAAATTATTATGATTACATCAGGCGCTTCTGGAATCAGAACCTATTCAAGGATCAAAACCAATTCATGAGTTTCCGCCAATTTTGGAATCATGTGGTTCACCAAGGTTTTTACCAGACTGATGGCGGAATAGAACCCGTGGCAAATGATAATAATGGGGTTGCTGATACATTAAGCAATAATGGAAACTCAGCTGACACGGCTTTTAAAGCTTCAGTAGCTGCCCAAACTGTAAATAACAATGACAACGAAGCCGCTAATCAATTCAACAACTTCAATCGAGACCTGAGTGAAACAGCCAATAAATTAA
>CAZJWK010000079.1:0-3656 GCA_964549595.1 uncultured Sphingobacteriales bacterium
AAGATGGATAAACCTTGGAGATTCCTGAACTTCATCCACAAAAATCTCCCACTAATCAAGCGATTTTTTAATAGTCTGAAAATCCATTTTTATGAAAACCATAACATACTCTTTAATTTGGATGCTTTATGGCTTTTGATAATAAAAAACCGGATCTATGTCAAAATTCCTGACACTCTTTTTATTCGTCCTTATCACCAACCTTGCCTTTGCCCAAAGCGATTCGGGCAACCTGGACAAATTTTTGCAGGATGCCGTGCAGGCCATGCCCGGTAACAGCGGAAACGATTACCAGGAACCGGCCGAAAAGGATTTAAAAACATGGGATACCCTCCTCAATGCCCTTTTTGCAAGAGACATTACGCAAGCCCGAACCAGGGCTGATTCACTTAATTACCAAGTGATCCGGTTCATGGATACGACTTTCGCCAAAAATAAAGACTACTTTATCCTTAAGGAGCAACAACCGGCTAAAAACCATTGGGGGCTTTACGTATGGAATCCGGATCCCTGCCGTGAAAAATTGATCCTACAGGCCCCGCACCCCAAGTTTGACCTGAATACCGGGGACCAGGCCGCCTTTTGTTTCAAGCGACTGAATGCGCGGGCTTTGTTTTTGAGTGGGACTCATCGGTGTAACCATGACACGGCATCTACTTGTTCAGGAAAGACAGGCGTTTGCAGTAATAGCAAAGAAGCCTATCGGATTTCCGATATGGCGCATAACACCCAAAGCATCTACCAGCAATCCACCCAAAATTTTAACCAAACCTATGACAGCGGGGTATTTGTGCAGTTACACGGTTTTGCCAAGGATGCCAATGACCCGTATGTCATTTTAAGCAACGGTACACGGGATGAACCCGCCAATGATTATGCCGGCCGGATCAAATCGGCCTTACAGCAAGCCGATACATCCTTAACCTTCAAAATGGGGCATCGAGATACGGCATGGGACCGCTTGCTCGGCTTTACCAATGTGCAGGGCCGGCTGATCAATGGCAGCCCGGATCCCTGTAACCAAAATGCGCAGTCGAGTGAGGGACGCTTTGTGCACATCGAACAGGAGAAATCGAAATTAAGGGCGGACAGCATGGCCTGGTCAACCATGTACCAAGCTTTATCCAATGTATTTGAGTGTTCAAGTAATCCTCAGGCCATTCATCCTGAAAAAGATAATTCGTTTGTTATTATTTATCCCAACCCCACCAACGGGTCTGTGAACATAAAAGCCCGGCAACTGCAAAGCGTAAAGGTTTATGACAACTACGGAAGATTGGTAAAACGCTACAAATTCGAGAAGACTGATCATCGGCATATCAACCTGCCTTCCCTTCCTGGGGGTGTTTATTTCTTGCGGTTAACCCAAAATCATCAAACCACCACAAAAACCATCGTAGTGAAATAAAAAATTGAGACCTAAACCCCTTGTTACCGAGTGCTTACTTTCCTTCCTAACAGCGCTTAGCCTACTAATCGTAGTCAATCCATCATTCCGGCAATTTTTTCGATTTTTGTAGGTAGCATCATAAACCTTGCTATATGCCCACTTTACAAACCCTTTTAAAACCCCAGGGTGAGCTTAACCAACGGCAATTTCTGGTATGGGGCTTGGTGTTGTTTGTGGTGAAATACCTGATCGATCGGGTAGTGAGCCTGGTCTTTTTTGGCCGCTATTGGATGATCTGGGATTATTTCATTCAGCCGGACCAATTACTGATCACCGAACTTTCTCCTGCAGATATCATTTTTTATGGGGTTTTGGCTTTGATTTCACTACCTTTCATTTATGTAGGCACCTTGTTTTGCATCAAACGGCTAAGGAATGCTGGTTTATCAGCTTGGTGGGTTTTGCTGTTTTTCATACCGGGGATGAATTTTCTCTTATTCATTGTGCTGGCAGCCATTCCACCGGGTAATTATAGAAAGACCCCATCCTCCGCCAAATGGTTAGATAAGATATTACCGCAAAGCCAAAAAGGGTTGATATTTTTTTCCGTAGGCTTTGTGGTACTCATTGCCACGGCTATTGCCTGGTTCGGATTAAAAATATTGGGGACTTATGGTTGGGGGGTTTTTATGGGCCTACCATTTTTCCTGGGGTTTAGCACCGTGCTTTTTACCGCTTACCGCAAGCCCATATCCCTCTGGGAATCGCTCCAGGTCACTTTCCTGTCATTAGCAACTTTTGGCGGACTGGTCGTAGTTTTAGCCCTTGAAGGCATTCTTTGCGTACTTATGGCTTTTCCCATAGGGCTTGCACTGGCTTTTCTGGGTGCCTTCTTAGCTTGGGGAATCCGGCAATTTAACCGGGAAACCGGCCATATCCAAATCAACCTTGGCGTGATGCTACTGCTGTTGATGGTAATGGCCTCCTTCCAGCAAAGAACACCACCAATTTTCATGGTTCAGAGTTCGGTAACTATTGAGGAACCGCCATCGAAAGTATGGGAAGCCTTAATCAATTTTAAACCCTTAGAAGAGCCGAAACATCCCCTGTTTCAAATGGGTATTGCTTTCCCCACAAAGGCTTCCATTGAAGGAAAGGGAACACAAGCAGTCAGGCATTGCGTATTCAATACGGGTGCATTTGTGGAACCGATTACTACTTGGCAAAAACCCCATAAGCTGGCTTTTGACGTCAAAAGTCAGCCCAGACCGCTAACGGAGCTGTCGCCTTACCAAAACCTTAACATTCCCCATCTGAAGGGTTATTTTAGATCGGAAAAAGGCGCTTTTATACTAAAGCAAGAAGGCAAAGCAAAAACCAGACTTATCGGGAAAACCTGGTGCCGGCAATCTATTTGGCCGAATTCCTATTGGTACTTGTGGACAAACTACATCGTACATCAAATTCATAACCGGGTATTAACAGGCATTAAAGCCCAGGCAGAAATGCAATAAAGTCGTTATTGGAAAGTATGGGCCTCCTATCCATTCTTTATCACTCTTCCCGATGCCATTTCATGTACTTCGGAAGGTTTTTCTTATAGGTTTTAGCGTCCCATTCTATATCCCAATTGGTTAAGTAAAGATCCATTGGCGGTAGCCCCACTTTTTTTCTCCGTTTTTTCAGGGTCATCGGATTACGCAAGGGTTTGACATAATTTTGTTCACTTTCTTCATGATAGCCGATCTGAGTCCCGTAGACCTGTTTTTGCCCGGTATTGACAGCCACACGGTCTACGAACATAGCCATATCAGAGGAATCGATTTTTCCCGTTTTAGCCGCTTTACGGACCTCGGGTAAATGTTCCTCTTGCCACTCAGGGTTGTGGTCAGCATGTTGAAGAACCAAAAATATCGTTTCACTGCCCTCTTCGCCAACCTGTTTCCGAAAAGGCCATCCCCTTTCTTCCAGGATTTTTTCCACTTTTATTTGGTTAAGGGAATCCAGCCTTTTCTGCTTATCCCATAAGGCATTCAGCGTATCGGAATTTCGCCCATAATTGAGTTTTACCGGGTCGGTCAAACCCCTAATCCTTTGATCCTGCCGGTAAATTGTGTCTAATTTGGCGAGCAAAGCCGTATCGTGGTTACCCAAGTGTTGCCTTCTGTTTTTTCTTACCATTTGCTTTATCCGGGGATAACGGGGATCACCTTTTAAAGACCTCATATGGGGATTGATGACCAATTGATTGATATCCTTATAATTT
>CAZJWK010000079.1:3688-13562 GCA_964549595.1 uncultured Sphingobacteriales bacterium
ACTAAGGTGAAAAGCTGCCGGAAAGCTGAGTCCGATTTCCCGGCTCCGGCCCATGCACAAGCTGCGCGGAACCGCCTGTTGTTGTTAACGCCTTCTTCCTTCATGTCAAAGGCTTTCATGTACCACTTAGCAGCTTTCCGGTATTGGTGGTCAAAAAACAAGTCCTGCGCTTTTCGGACCTTTTTCAGGTATTGCTCGGTCAAAGAGTCATGTGGGCAAGAACCCAGCACAGCAATAGGACTTATCAAAACCCCAATGGTAACCAGAAAGCTTTTACTTATTTTCATGATTCATTAGCTCGCTTGGTTAACCCATCATTGTTGAATCCGGAGTTTTACTTTTCCCATTCCATAAAGCCACCGCCTTCCAAAACGCTATTACTTTGCCGGCCTAATGTTAATCCTCCTCTGCAATTCCTTTTGCTTCCTGCAATTCTTCCAGTGTCTTTTGGTTTTGTTGCCTTTGGGCTACTTCCATTCCCTTATCGTAAACTTGCAGGGCTTCCTGGTTTCTGCCCATTTCCTCCTTCAGCTTACCCAGTTGGTAATAGGTAGCCAGGTATTCAGGATCCTTGTTCCGGACCAATTCCAGGTAATTATGGGCTTGTTTAAGGTCACCGGCTTTCCAATACTCCAGACCGATGCCATAATTGAGAAAGGAATCGTCCGGATAGGCCTCCACCATCTCCAGCATTTTGCTTAAACGATTTTCCATGATTGTCGTTTTTTTGTTACGTTTGCACCACAATAAAAAGCGAAGGTATGAAAATACTGCTTTGTTTAAGCTCCACACCGGATACAACCTCCAAAATAAAGTTTACATCCGATAAGAGCAGCTTAGATACCGAAGGCATTCAATTTGTCATCAATCCGTACGATGACCATGCCCTGGGCAGTGCTATGGAATTGAAAGAGCAGCACAATGCCGGCTTAACAGTCATTCATGTGGGGGAATCCGATGCGGATCAGGTCATAAGGAAGGCGTTGGCCATCGGTGCGGATGATGCCATACGGATCAATGCTCATCCCCATGATGCCCACTTTGTGGCTAAGCAAATTGCGGCTAACGTGAACCCGCAGGATTATGATTTAATATATACCGGCCGGGAGTCCATTGATTACAATGGAAGCCAGGTTACTGATCTTTTGGCGGAATACCTGCAAATCCCCTCGGTTCACTTCGTTAAAAATATCCAATTTGACGGGGACAATGCCATTTTCAACCGTTTTATTGACGGCGGTTCGGAAAAAGTCAAAACCAGCAAACCGGCTGTCATTAGCTCCACCAAGGAATTAGCCGAATGGCGCATCCCCAATATGAGGGGCATTATGCAGGCCAAGAAAAAACCGTTGGAGGTGGTTGAACCGGTAGAAGCCTCTGCCTATACCGATTTTGTTGAGTTTGAACCTCCGAAGGAGAAAGGCGAGTGTCAATTCATTGACCCGGAAGAAGCGGAAAAGCTCATTGATATTTTACACGACCAGGAAAAAGTGATTTAAAAACCATAAATATGTCCGTTTTAGTATATGCTGAAAATTGGGATGGGCATTTCAAGAAACCCACTTTCGAGGCGGTATCCTTTGCCACGGATGCAGCCCAAAAGCTAAATAAAGACTTAACCGCCCTTATCATTGGTGATGTGGCAGATGACGAAGCCAAAAAACTTGGCCAATACGGTATTCAACACATCATTCGGGTGAACCGGGATGACCTAAGCAATTTTTCCCCGCAACACTATGCCAGTGTATTGGCCCAGGTTACCCAAAACTTAGGGGCTGAAGTGGTCGTACTGCCCAGTAATTTCAATGGAAAATCTCTGGGTCCGCGAACAGCCGCAAAACTGGATTCCGGTCTTGTAAGCGGTGTGACTTCCTACGCCTACACCGATAATGGATTTATGGTACGGAAGCCGGTTTTTTCCAGTAAAGGATTCGCCTACGTCAAGATCAATACAGAGATTAAAATGGTATCCATAGAGCCCAATTCGCTGGGCTTTGAGGAAAAACCGGTTGAAACAAGTATCGAGGATCAGGATCTTCAGCCGGAAGATCAAGGTTTCACCTACGAGGTGCTGGAACAAGAAAAAGAAACCGGTAAGGTGCCTTTGAATGAGGCAGAGAAAGTGGTTTCCGGCGGAAGAGGAATGAAAGGACCGGAAAACTGGCATTATTTAGAAGCGCTGGCAGAGGCGCTCGGGGCCTCCACAGCCTGTTCCAAACCCGTTTCTGATATGGAATGGCGCCCCCATTCCGAACATGTGGGGCAAACCGGAACAACCATCAGGCCAAATTTGTATCTGGCCGTTGGGATTTCGGGCGCTATCCAACACCAAGCTGGCGTAAGCAACAGTAAGATCATTGCAGCCATTAATAAAGACCCGGAAGCACCCATTTTTAAAATCGCTGATTATGCGATTGTCGGGGACGCCTTTGAGGTCTTACCCAAATTAACCGAAGCCGCCAAAGAAAAAGTGGCCACCGAAGGTTAAGCACCAAATGAATGGCGATTTTGATCTATTAATGCAAATAGGGTTTTAGCCCTTCAGGCATTAGGGATAAACTATAAAAAGTAAACTTGGGCAATGGATAGTGAGAAGATAGAATTAAAAATTCTGGGTATTTCATCAGGCCATACGAATGCCTCCTACACCTTAATCCTGGAAGAAATTGAAGGGAACAGGAAGCTGCCGGTGGTCATTGGTGCTTTTGAAGCGCAGGCCATTGCGATACAAATAGAAAAAATAGAGCCCCCGAGGCCTATGACGCATGACCTTTTCCGCACTTTTGCTGATTCGTTCGATGTGACGGTAGATGAAGTCCTGGTACACAAATTACAGGAAGGGGTCTTTTACGCCAATATTGTTTGTAAAGACCAAAACGGGCATACTCAGGAAATAGATGCCCGAACCTCGGATGCCATAGCCATCGGCGTCCGGTTTAATTGTCCCATTTACACTTACGAAAGCATCATGGAAGAAGCCGGCATTTACCTCAGTGAATCCGGTGCTGAAGAATTCCAGCAAACAGGCACCCCACCGCAAGCCACTCAGCATGATCCTACGCCTGGCAGTGAGGAAGAATCCGTTAAGGAACAGGATTTAAACAAACTTTCTATGAACGAACTGCACGATAAGCTTAGCAAAGCCATTGAATCAGAAGATTATATTATGGCTGCCAAAATAAGGGACGAGATCAATCGCAGAAAAGGAGAAACCTGACCTAACCTTTTTCACCGTCTTAAACCCGCCTATGCGGTTCTTAAGTTGGCTTTTTCTGACCCTTTTTCTACTTTTTACGACAACCCCTTATTCGGGTTTTGCCACCCCACAGGATACCACTTCCCAACCGGACAGTGTGGAAGCTTCCTCATCCAGCGGTGATAACGGCGAAAATCTGGATGATTTATTAACACTCCAAAAAGAAGACGAAAGCCTAACAGCGAGATTAGGGGATATTGGCAGGGGCCTTACCGGCTTATTGGCCATGGTGCTGATAGCATTTTTGCTTAGCAACAACAAGCGGCAGATAAATTGGCGGTTGGTGATCACTGGACTTGTTCTGCAAATAGCCTTTGCTATACTGGTTTTAAAAATAGATATAGCCAAAGCCATTCTTGACCAAATCTCCAACTTTTTTGTGACCCTACTGGATTTTTCGGAAGAAGGCTCTACGTTCCTTTTTGGGGACCTGGCAGACAAATACGTAGCCTTTCAGATTTTACCCACCATCGTGTTTTTCTCAGCCCTCACTTCCTTGTTTTATTACCTCAATATTCTTCAACGGTTGGTTTATGGATTTGCCTGGTTAATGCGGAACACCATGCGCCTATCCGGTTCGGAAAGCCTGGCGGCTGCCGCTAATGTTTTCATCGGGCAAACGGAAGCTCCCCTAATGGTCAAGCCCTACATCGAAAAAATGACCCGTTCAGAGATCATGGCACTAATGACAGGAGGTATGGCTACTATCGCAGGAGGGGTTTTAGCCGCTTACATCGGCTTTCTGGGGGGCGAAAGTAGTCAGGCTCAACAATTATTTGCCAGGCATCTTCTGACAGCCTCTGTAATGTCGGCTCCCGCAGCCATCCTGGTAGCCAAAATCATGGTTCCTGAAACAAAAGACACCAGCAAGGAATTATTGATATCCGGCGAATCACAAGGCGCTAACCTGCTGGATGCAATTTCTTACGGGACCACGCAAGGATTAAAACTTGCCGTCAATGTAGGGGCTATGGTTTTGGTCTTCCTCGCACTGATGGCTTTTCTGAACCATATCCTGGAACATTGGCTGGGGGATCCATTGGGCGTTAATCAATCCATTGCGGAGATGACGAATGAACGGTTTTCGGGTCTGACGATGCAATTCATTCTGGGTTACTTATTCGCCCCACTGGCCTGGTTGATTGGTGTTCCCCCTCAGGATTTATTGCTTGTGGGCCAATTATTGGGAGAAAAAACAGCAATCAATGAATTTATTGCCTACAAATCCTTAGCCTCTATGAAAACTGAGGGCATGCTAAGCCCGAAATCCCTCATCATTGCTACTTATGCCCTTTGTGGGTTTGCCAATTTCGGATCCATCGGTATTCAGATTGGCGGCATTGGTGCCATTGCCCCCAATCAAAGAAAAACCCTCTCTCAATTAGCCATTCGTGCCCTTATTGCCGGAACCATTGCTTGCATGATGACCGGCTGTATTGCAGGCATGGTCATTTAGTTGTTTGCTTACCTGCTAAGGGAACGCTTTATGGGCCTTGGACCGGATTAGGCCATGACTGAATGCCGGTAAACGCCTACTCTCCCTTCATTTCCTGCCAAACAGGCAATTCCGGGATTAATTGGTAACCCGCTCCTTCCTGCTTTTGGGCATAAAAATGGTTTAGCCCATTTGTTATCCCGAGGAAAGGCACTTCCAAAACATGGTTGTAGGTAATTACCTGGTGAAATACATCCTGGTCCAGTTGTTCAGTACTCGCTTTGCATTCAATCAATAACACAGGGTTTAGCCGCGGATCATAAACCAGAATATCGGCCCATTTCACTACATTGTGGTAATTAAGCTTAGCCTCTTGCTTAACAAGCTTTGGCGGCACACCCTTATCCTTTAGTAAAAAATGGATGAAATGTTGCCTTACCCATTCTTCAGGGGTTAACAATAAGTACTTCCTGCGGAGATCATCATAAATATAAAGTGTGCCCTTTTCGTTTTTTATTTGGTATTCATAGGAAGGCAGGTTTAGCTTAAGCATTTTTTCAATTTAAGGGCTACATTCGAATTCAACGAATGTAAAACATTTGACATTTACTTAGGTCGTTTTAACTTATAATTGCATAAAAATTCCGCATTGGTGGACGATACAGCCATATTACTATTTGTCCGGAATCCCGAAAAGGAAGCCAAGGTAAAACCCCTTTGCCAAAAAGGTGCCTATGCGCAGAATAAGCAGCTTATTAACCACCTTAATCAGCATGTCCAACAAATCATAAAGGGAACCGGATTACCCTTTTTTATTCATTATTCGGAGGACCAAGTAGGTGAGGATTTCGGGGAAAGGTTCACCAATGCCTTTGGCCGGATTTTCGACAAAGGCTATAAACGGGTAATGGCCCTTGGCAATGACCATCCCGGCTTAACCAAGTCCCGTTTAAGGGAAGCGATTGGCAAACTCCGGCACTATAATCACGTAATCGGGCCTGCTTCTGACGGTGGCCTTTACCTCATAGGCCTGCATAGATCCCAGTTTAACGCCAGGGCATTTGGACAATTACCCTGGCAAACCGGTTCCCTATGGAAAGCCTACAAGCAAGCTTTCACAAGTGTTTATTCCGGTTTACCAGTGCTAAGGGATCTGGATAATGCTTATCAACTTAGACGATTCCTTCACCAATACCCTTCTCAGGGATATCCTAATGGTCGCCTGATAGAATTTCTCAGGGCTATCGCGGCCTCTTTTTCGGTTAATCAAGTCATTCCCCAAAACCTTTTTGGAAATTCATTTTATTTCCTGCCTTTTAGCTTAAGAGGCCCTCCGGGGATTACGCCTTAAACACTCAAAATTTTCCCTCTGGCAAGTTTTAAAATCAGGGCATTAATCAGGCTTGGTCTGTCATGACAGCCTATTATTCAAACATCATTGGCCAGGGGATTATCCTGCAAAAATTATTTGTCCACTAAAACATTGAACAATTATGCGATCATTTAAACATATCCTATGGATTCTGATAGTTAGCCTCAGTTATACAGGTTTATTGGCCCAGGGGGTCTCCAACGGATCCATTACCGGGCGGGTCGTCAACAAAGGCAACGAGCCTTTATCGGATGCCAATCTCACAGCCATTCACCTTCCCAGTGGCACAGAATACAATACCATTAGCCGGACCAACGGGCATTTTAATTTTCCGCACCTTCGTACTGGCGGCCCGTATGCCTTAAAAGTTACTTACGTGGGTTATAAAGATAGAACCTTAGACTCCTTTAACATCGAGCTGGGACAAGAAAGGAATTTTAAAATTAAGATGGTTAAAAAAACCAGTGCCCTGGAGGAAGTTGGTATCCTGGCCGATCCGGGCCTCAAAGGAAATCGACCCGGGGTAGGGACGCACATCAGTAATCAGCAAATCGAAAATTTACCTTCCCTGGAAAGGAGCTTTAAAAATTATACGAAGCTAACTCCGCAAAAAGGCAATGGCTTAAGCTTCGCCGGGCGGAATAATTTTTACAATAACCTGACTGTAGATGGCTCCCTTTTGAACAATTCCTTTGGTTTAGCACCGTTACCCGGTGGTCAAACCAATGCACAGCCCATAAGCCTGGATGCCATTAAATCCATGCAAGTGGACCTCTCCCCTTTTGACGTTACCCAATCCGGTTTTACGGGAGCCGGAATTAACCTGGTAACAAGAAGCGGAACCAATCAATTTAAGGGCTCGGCCTATTCCTTTTTCCGGAACCAGGATCTTGTCAGCAGTCAAGTCGGGGACACCAAGGTAGAAACCCAGAAATTCAACAAACAGCAATACGGTTTTCGGGCCAGTGGCCCAATCGTAGAAGACGAATTGTTCTTTTTTGTCAATGCGGAAGTAACCCGTAGAACGGAACCGGCATCGGAATTCAAGGCCAAAAGACCGGGTTTGAGCGGTGAGGATGTTGCAAGCGTTAAAGCCTCTGATTTGAATGAATTGCGGAATTTCCTGATGGACAATTATGATTATGACCCGGGCAGGTTTGAAGGTTTCAATTACGACACGGAAAATGAAAAAGTACTCCTGAAGCTGAACTGGAACATCAACACGGATCACAAATTAAGCGTCCGGTACAATGGTATGCTTTCCACGAAGGATCGGCCTTATTTTGATGCCTATTCCGGTGACCAGAATACATTGCCGTTTGAAAATTCTGCCTATGTCCAGCATAACAATCTCCATTCAGGCATTGCCCGGTTATCAAGCAATTGGGCCGGCCGTTTTTCAAACGAATTAACGGTAGGCTTTACCGCATTGAGGGATTTCCGGGAAATCAAGGGCAAACCTTTCCCGGCCGTTCAAATTGGCTCTTCTAAGGAAAATGCCACCACGTTTTTTGGCGTGGATCCTTTCTCAGGCAAAAATCGCGTGGAGCAAAACATCCTTCAGATAAGTGACGACTTCAAATTTTATGAAGGGGACCATACCTTCACCATCGGTACCTCTAACCGGCTGTTCGATTTCAATAACCTCTTTGTGGATTATTTTTACGGTCGTTACCAGTATGATGATTTACAAGCCTTTTACCAAAGCGCCAACAACGATTCCGCCAACGGGAATTACTTCATGAAGTATAGCACCGATAAGCAAGATCCTGCACCGACTACAGAGATGCGTACCTTACAGGTTAGCCTTTATGCCCAGGACAAATGGCAACCTTCGGATCAATTCCAACTGACAGCCGGACTGAGGGTTGACATACCTTTTTACCCCATAGACCTGACCCGGAATAAAGAGGTCGAACAGATGACTTTTAAAAACGGCCGCAAAATTGATGTAAGTCAATTGCCTGACCCGGCACCCCATTGGTCACCCCGTTTGGGCTTTAATTATCAATTTGGCGAGCAAGCCCAGTTTCAACTACATGGAGGAAGCGGAATATTTACCGGCAGGCCCAGGTTCGTTTGGCTGGCTAATCAGGCAGGCAATACCGGGAACTTGTTTGGCAACGTATTTGGCGAAAAGGCCTTTGAGCCGAACCGCAGTGCTTACCTGCCAGAAGACCGAACGACCGCAAATTCCCCCGAAATCAACAAAACCGCTGAAGATTTTAAGTTTCCCCAGGTATGGCGCTCCAGCCTGGCATTGGACTATGAGCTCCCTTTCGGGGGTTTAGTGGCCTCCTTAGAAGGGGTTTATTCCAAAGACATTAATGCGGTGGTCCACAAGGATGTGAACCTGGAAGACCCGGTTGGCCGGTTACCAGGCCCTGATAACCGCGTAAAATATGGAAGCTCCCCCCAGAGTAGAAGGATTAACGATGGCATTGCCAATGCCTTCTTAATGGAAAACACTTCCCGGGGCCGTCAATACAACATCACCGCTACCCTCAGAAAGGTCCCGGAAAAGGGTTTGGGAGGCTTAATATCGTATACTTACGGCAATGCCAAAGACTTCACCAGTAATCCCAATAGCATAGCTTTCTATGCCTATGGCAGAAATCCGGTAGTGGGCAATCCCAATAAACCTCAAGTAAGCTGGTCGAAATACGACACGCGGCATCGAGTAGTCGGAGCCGCCTCTTATGGCTTCTCTTACGGAGACAATTTTAAATCAACCATCTCCCTTTTATACAACGGCCAAACAGGCCCTCGGTATTCTTACGTGTATGACGGGGACGTTAATAGTGACGGCCTTTTCCTGAACAATGACCTGATTTATATACCTGAGAACAAAAACGAGATCAACCTGGTATCTACTCCGGAAGATGATAGAACGAAAGGAGAAATCTGGCAGGATTTGAACCGATTTATCGAACAAGATCCCTATTTAAGTGAGCATCGCGGGGAATATGTGAAACGTAACGGGCCTAAAAAGCCCTGGTACAACCAATTGGACCTGAAATTCCTGCAGGATTTTTACATCCAAACCAATAATGGGAACCTACATAAGTTGCAGGTCAGCGTGGATATCATCAACGTGGGCAATTTGATCAATTCGGAATGGGGGATTCGCCAACAGGTAACCAATAAAAACTTCCTTGTTTTTCAGGGCTACGACAACAATGGGGAACCCCAATATACCTTCCCAAAAGATTTGGAGGAAACTTTCCGGAATGACCTTAGTCTCCGGTCTCGCTGGCGCGCACAGGTGGGTATTCGTTACCTTTTCAATTAATCAAGCCTCATTGGGGAATACCCGGGGGTGTATCAAAACCGGAAAATTCAACAATTTTTCAGTTTTAAAAGTCTTTTCTTAAATATTTAAATTTTTGGAAATCAGGCCTTAATTAAGAGCATTTTCTTTCCGTTCTTATGCCAAAAAAGCCTTTTGATACACCCCCTGGTTGGAAAAAACCTTTAACCCGGAAATAATGCTTATTGGAAAAAAGCCGGGATTTCAAGTGTTTGTTTTGTTCTTTCCCTCAGGTTTTTGTTTTACCCCGGGCTATAGGCGATGGATTTAAAACCAAGGACTATAGCCCTTCACTAAGCTTGAAGCCCAATGGTGTTTTATCGGGATCAAGTTTGAAAGCGACTCCTTTTTTTCTAATAACCATCCCCTTTCGCTTACCCCATTAGGGTTGAAAAGGGTAAGGCCAGAATAAAAACCCCAATAAACCCTAAATGCCTTACCAACTCGCCCTAACCCATCCTCAAACGGATTTATCAACCCATACAAAATCTTTTAATACCT
>CAZJWK010000080.1:0-6720 GCA_964549595.1 uncultured Sphingobacteriales bacterium
GGTAGTAGAAGGTCATAGAAGTTTCCGTTGTTAATACCTCCTAATAGGCGAAATAATCACCAGGGTTCCCAAATATTCAGTTAAAGGGTTTGGTTAGGATAAACTTCATCGGGATTCGGCAGGGCTAATGGTAAAATCGTCAGTTTGGCCGAAAAAATATCTCTGCCCCGATTTCTTTGCTTAGGGGGTATATCAACCACCCCCTTAGGTAGGATTGAAGTGACAAGGGAAAATCTTATTTTAAGAGCAAAAATAAATAGGATAGAAACTCAAAATAGGACATCGCCTTTTTATGCGCTTATATGAGCTAAAACGCAGAATTATAGTAACTTATTTAATAAGAGGTCAGGAGGTCTGAATCTTGTTAATTCAGCTTAATGGTAATTTTCCTCAATTCGTTTTTATCCACGGTATCATCCAGGTCTCTATCAATGTATATCGCCAGGTGGAATTCCGAAAGCCCTATTTCACTCATCTTTTTTTGGTTATCATTGATATAAACCTTTTTAACCGGAAATTCGAATTTTAATTTATCACCCTTCTTTCCGATGGAATCCACCCTTTTGTCGGCTTCATTTTCATAAAACAAGTAATGATGCGCATGGCTTGTAAAAAACAAGCCTGAATATTTACCACTTTTAGAAGCAGCCATTCCGGTTCCGGGTTTGAAACATGGCGTGGATGATCTTTTAACACCCGCCTTGAGGCTTTTAAATTTCGTTTTATTTTCAAAAGCGGTAATGCGGGCTGAATAAAACTTTTTACTTTCCGGGTCATACTTTTTGTTAAAATAACGGATAGAAAATGGGGCCTTATCAAGCTTTACGGTTTTTTCTTGTTTTTTGATCACTGTTTCTTCACCGTTTTGCACAATGGAAACCTGCGTTGATTGGTCAGAACCGGATTTATGACCCAATAAAGCGTTGCATCCGGCAATAATAAGTAGGAAAAGACTTAAGCCTGTAAAAGAAAGAATTTTCATGGCATCTTGTTTTTTATGGGTTTAAGGTTAGGGCAAAATCCTGTTTAATGTAAATATTAACGGAAAAGATGGGTTAAGGTTGGTTTATTTTAAGCCATTATTGGCGAATGCTCCTGCACTTCTTTTACCATATTTTCACTTCCAATGATTAAGGGTGTGCGTTCATGAAGATCCTGAGGTACTTTGTCAAGGATGGGTTGTTCACCGTCTATGGCAACGCCTCCCGCTTGCTCTATGATAAAAGCCATAGGATTGGCCTCATAAACCAACCTTAATTTGCCTTTAGGATCTTTCTTGGTAGCGGGGTACAGGAAAACCCCACCCTTTAACAAAGTCCTGTGGATATCAGCCACCAAACTACCTATGTAACGTGCTTTGTAAGGTTTTCCTTTATTATTCCGGCCACTTTTACAATTGGTCAGGTATTGCTGAATGCCTTCCGAATAATCATGCCAATTGCCTTCATTGATGGAGTAGATACTAGCATCTTTTGGCATGTTTATATCGGGATGGGAGAGGCAAAATTCTCCGATGGAGGGGTCCAGCGTAAAGCCGTTCACGCCATTTCCGGTGGTATAGATCAGCATGGCAGAAGAACCATACAGGACATAGCCGGCCGCTACTTGCTCTCGTCCTTTCTGAAGGGCATCTTTATTAGCGCAACCTTCTTCTTTGGTGGTTTTCCTTCGATAAATGGCAAAAATGGTCCCGATCGGGGCGCAGACATCAATATTGGATGAGCCGTCAAGGGGATCAAAATTGACCACGTATTTGGCATCCGCTGCTATATTATTTTTTACCGGTAAGATGGACTCATTTTCTTCTGAGGCCATGACACAACATTCACCCCCTGAGGATAGGGCTGAAAGCAGTTGTTCATTGGCAAACTCATCAAGCTTTTGAACTTCTTCCCCCTGCACATTGGTTTGGCCCGTTCTGCCAATGATGTCAACCAAGCCCGCCTGGCTTACTTCCCGGTTAATGATTTTGGCTGCTATTCCTATATCACTTAATAAACGGGATAATTCTCCGGTAGCATAGGGAAAATCGGCCTGGCGTTCTACAATGAACTGATTCAAAGTTTTAATGTCCTTCATAAGTTTTCGCTAACTTTGTTTTTTCTTGGTAAATACGAATTTAAAACAAACTTTAGAAAAATTCTGATTGGTGGAAATAAGAGAAGCTAATGAAGCTGATCTGCCAGCAGTTCATGCTTTAATTTGTGAACTGGCCGAATATGAAAAAGCTCCGGAAGCGGTTACTCTGACGCGAAAACAACTGGCGGAAGACTTTTCTGATTCTAAACCCAGGTTTTTCATAATTGTCGCTGAAAACAACAATCGGATCGTAGGTATGGCTTTGTATTTCTATACCTACTCAACCTGGAAAGGGCGTTGTCTTTACCTGGAAGACATGATTGTCACTAAAAGTTACCGAAATCAGGGGATTGGTCAAATGCTCTTTGAAAGGCTTATTCAAATCGCTTCCTCTGCCCAGGCCCGGCGGATGGCATGGCAGGTTTTGGATTGGAATGAACGGGCTATTCAATTTTACCATAAATATGGTGCTTATTTAGACCCCGAGTGGGTTAACGGTAAATTAACCGGTAACCAGATTCAACAGTGGGCCAACGCTTTTGCCAAAAAATCAGAACCGTGAGTTATGGAAATATTCAAGTTTGGCGGGGCTTCCGTTAAAGATGCGGAAGCAGTGAGAAACATTACCAATATCCTTTCCGAGCATGCGGAATTCCCCTACCTGGTAGTGGTTTCCGCCATGGGAAAAACGACCAATTCGCTTGAGAACTTGTTAAAAGCTTGTTTGGAAGGGAAAGAAGACTTCTGGGACCAATTGGAACAGGTAAAAACCTTCCATTACAACATTGCCAATGAGTTGTTTGGCGGTAATTATTCCGGTATAATGGACGAACTTGAAAATTTGCTTTTTGATCTTGAATTTTTTTTAGAAAAATCCACCAATCAACCTTATGATTTCCTTTATGATCAAGTGGTTAGTTTTGGTGAATTGCTTTCTACCAAGATCATTAGCCGCTACTTAAATGTGCATGGCATTACCAATAAATGGATCGATGCCCGGAATTTTGTCCTTACTGATAACCATCACCGCTCTGCGGAAGTGTTCTGGGATAAGACTACCGAAGTGATAGACCGCAAGTTAAAATCCCTAATCCAGCAAATGCCTGTCATAACCCAGGGCTTTATCGGAGCCACTGAGCATAAGGTAACCACGACATTAGGTCGTGAAGGGTCCGATTATTCTGCCGGTATTTTTGCCTATGCCCTGGATGCCCAGAAAGTCACGGTTTGGAAGGATGTGCCGGGCGTTTTGAATGCAGATCCGAACGCTTTTAAAGATACGGTCAAATTTGATACCCTTTCTTACCAAGAGGCTATTGAGATGACTTTTTATGGGGCCAAGGTTCTTCATCCGCGCACGATTAAGCCTCTACAGAATAAAGACATTCCCCTTGAGGTGCGCTCTTTTATCCATCCTGAAGAAAAGGGTACACGAATTGATAAAGGGGGCCAATCTCCGACCTTTGCCCCCGTGATCATCTTTAAATCAGATCAAATGCTTGTAAAGCTTTCCACGCTGGATTATGCTTTTATTGCTGAAGACAACCTGAGTAAGATCTTCAAAAAATTAGCAGAAGCGGGTTTAACCATGAACCTGATGAATACCTCTGCCATCACTTTTGCCTTTTGTGCGGATAAGGATCCGGAGAAATTTCATCGTCTTAACGGTTCCCTGCGTTATGATTTTTCCATTGAAAAAGAAGAAGGTTTAGAATTATTGACCATTCGCCATTTTAACCGCTCTGTCATTGATCAAATGACTAAGGATAAGCAAGTGCTACTGGAAAATAGTAACGGGGCTACGATTCAAATGGTCTTAAGGGATAAAAATAAAGGCCTCCAGGAGTAAATATTCCGGGAGGCCTTATTAAAAGAGAATTTGATGGTTTGGCTTATCGGACCAAAACCTTTTTTTGGATGACCTGTTCTTCACTTTTCAATTTGAGCAAGTAAGCGCCTTGTTTCATATTGTTGGGTAACCTCACTTTTAAGGGCGTTTTGCTTACTTTCACAGGATCAAATGAGCGCACTTTCTTGCCCTTCAATGTATGCAGGGAAGCTTGGAAATTTTTCTCAGCATTAGCGGGCAAATGAATATTAATGAACGCTTTGGCCGGATTGGGGTAGACTTTGGTTTGTTGCCCTAAACTAACCCGTTTGTCACTACTCAGTTCGCCGTAGGTTAGGGTGGTATCGGTGCTGTAAATGTAATCGCCGGAGCTGGTATTGTTATTATTAGCAGCATTCCCGGCTGCATAGAACCGAATATCGCCAACGATTTTGTCCGGGGATTCCCATTTTATCGTCCATGTTTTGGTGTTTCCATCAAAGCTGGTAAAAGCCTTTGTATGGGTTAGGTAGTTGTTGTTGAATCCGGTTTTTTGTTGGTCACTTTGAGGTTTGAAATTGCCTACGGAGTTATTGTTATCTACCCGAAGAGCGATCATCTCAAAACCGGCAGCATTCATCTGCTGATCTTTCAGTGCTAATTTAAGGGTTATCGTGGTGTTGGTATCATAAGTAGTGATATTGTCCCCGTCAAAAGTGGGCTTAATGGTTAAATTCCCTGGGCCTCCATTCAGGGAATTATCGTCATGACAACCACTACTTGCACAGGTAGATTCGCCCGGAGCTCCTGTATTTCCTGGATTTGCCCCGGCAGAATTGGAATTTCCATTTTGGTTTAAAGCGAAAATGCCTAAACCTATGAGGACCAAGGGAAAAATGTGTAAAATCTTCATAATAGGAAATGCTTATTTTAATGTTTGAACAGTCAAATATAATTATTATGCCTGTCGACCAAATATTATTTTAATGAAAATTGAAGCATAGGGCTTTAACTTGCTGGTCAGTATTTTTCCAGTTATTTGAAACCTTTTTTATAGGATATCCTGAAAACGGAGGCGGGGTGAAATCATGAAGGGGCATGGCTAAGCAATATTTTTGTTACCCTTGGTCAAAGGGGAAAATGGATAATCCATACAAAAACCCTTTATGCCACAAAAAAACCCCGACTCCATATTGTTAGCCGGGGTTTTATCAGCAATGCTATTGGGAAACCTACCTTTAATCCATTTCAATGACATTATTGATATGCTTAGGCGGTTTTTTGTCCTTTTCCTCCATAAGAAAATAATCAAACCAACGCATCATTCGGAGGTTATAGTCATACCTGGCACTGGCCCGGTTATAACCATGGCCCTCTTTAGGGTAACGAACAAGCCTTACCGGTACATCCGGTTTCCGGACTTTGATATGCCTGTAAAGCTCCATGGATTGTCCGGGGTGCACTCTTGTATCTTCTTTACCATGTGTGATTAGGAGAGGGGTTTGGGCATTGTCGACATGGTAAATGGGGCTGCGCTTAAGATATTTCATCCAGTTGCCGTCCCAAAGCCATTCTCTGGCATGCACTAAATACATTTCCTGGGGTATATCGGTGGTGCCCCACTTAGAAATGTTATCACTAATACCAAAGTTCATAACGCCGGCCTCAAAACGATCTGAATATTTAGTAGCCATCCAGCCGGTGGCGTAACCGCCATAAGAACCTCCTGTTATGCCCAATTTATCGGGATCGGCAATGCCTTGATCGATCAAATGGTCGGCACCGTCTACAATGTCGTCAAACTCCTTTCCGGCCGCATCGCTTTGGCTGGACTTCAGGAATTCAATGCCTCTTCCGGTACTTCCTCTGTAATTCGGGTAAAAAACGGCATAACCTTTAGCCGCTGCCACTTGCCCCGGATAGATGTAACGAGTCTGCCAACCGTTACTGTAATGGGATTCTGGGCCACCATGGGCTACAACAATGGTGGGTACCTCCCCGCCATCATAGCCTACAGGCTTTATGAGGATGCCTTTCAGTTGTATGCCATCCTCGGCTTCATAGCTGACCACGGATTGTTCCCCGAGTTTGACGTCTTTCAGCCATGGATTGGAATGGGTAATCCTTTTCGGATCACCATCTCCGGCTTTGTAATAAACTTCCCGCGGATGATTGGGGGTATTGACCACATAAGCCACTTGCTCTTCGCCTGCTAAATCAAAGCTTTGGAACATTAGTTTGGATGCTCCTGGTTTGTACTCATAGTCTATTGCCCCATTTTCCGGATTAATGGTTCCGTAGCTTCTTTGCGTGCTTTCACTGGCTATAAACCGGATTTGGTCATCGGCTACCCAATTGATTTGTTCGAATTTGCCTTTGAAATCAGGCTTAATATTTCTGGTTTGCCCCCCTTCAGCACTGCCAATCATGATCCGGCCTGCAATAACATCATGAATATCATTTCCTGCCAATAAAGCCAATTGTTCTCCATTCGGATTCCACACAATATCACTTAGCTTACCTTCATGATCGAGGTCGGCCACTACATCCTTTGATTCATAACTAACCACTTTGACATCTTTGCTCATGTAATAGTCATCAATTAGTGGAGTGGGCGCCACAGAAACAGCGATTCTGTCATTACTTGGCGAAAATTTCGTGGTGTAAATGGTCCCATCCACATTTAACATGGCCGGTTCGTTGTCCTCTTTACTTAAATCAGTGACATAGGCTTTGGTGTTGACAAGGCCTTCTTCAAAAATATCCGGCTTATAGGGCATTGGGTTTTCAGAACCACCTTCAGGCTTATTGGC
>CAZJWK010000080.1:6730-13133 GCA_964549595.1 uncultured Sphingobacteriales bacterium
ACAATGCGGTTTCCGTCAGAACCCCAATCATAATCCTGGATGCTGGTTTTGAACTGCATAATTTTGGATGCACCCCCACCATCAATAGGCATTTCGTAAAGACTGGTGGTTTTATCCCCTTCTTGTCGGGCGGTGAAAGTGATACTTTCATGATTGGGGCGAAATGCTACATCACTGACATTACCCTGTGTGTAGTACGGGACTTTTTCTTCCGTTTCAGTCTTGTAAACATAAAGGTGTATGCTGGAAGGAGCATTTTTTTTGAGCGGATCTTTACGTTTGGTTTTCTGGTAAGCAATGTAGTTGCCATCCTCTGAAATCTTGGCATTCAGGGCACGTTTCATTTTCGTAACGTGCTCTGTAGTCATGCCCTCCTGGGCTTTGACTTGAGGTGTTAAGCCGGCAATACCGGTACAGGCCATTAAAAGGGCCACTGCTTTGTTTGTAAGTGAATTCATAATGTCAATTTTTATGATTTAATGGTTAAACCTAAATGCTTAATGTGGACAAAATTAAAGATTCCAATTTATTGAAGGTAAAAGAGGGATCATGAATAGTAGGCCTTTTTACGGATTTTGGGCTTAGAACTTTCTCGATCAGACCGCAATTTGCTCCTTTTGGAAAATAAGCAAAAGGTGTTTTTCCGAATTACCGGTAAAACCGATAAAGCAATAAAGGCAGGAGCAGTAAATCAGTCAATAAGGCACTTAATAAGGTTATTCCGGTCAAGAACCCTATGTAATAAGTGACCGTAAAATCAGAAAACATTAACGTAGTAAAACCTGCAAGCAGGATGATGGTGGTAAAGGTAATGGCTTTACCTGTTTCCATAAAAGTTTTTTGTACAGCCCTCACCCTTCCTGCACCTTTTAATTTTTCGATTTTGAAGCGGGAGAGGAAATGAATGGTGTCATCTACCGCTATGCCAAAAGCAATGGTGAAAATGATAGAAGTAGTTGCTTTTAAACTGATCCCTGTAAAACCCATTACAGCACCGGCAATGATAAGGGGTATGACGTTGGGTATTAGAGAAATGAATAGCATTTTGAATTGCCTGAAAAGCAATACCATTAAAGCACCTACCACGAGGAAAGCCAAACCCAACCCTGTTAAAAGGTTGGCCAATAAATAATCATTATTTTTATCCACCAAATACAATTTTCCGGTTATGCGAAAATCTACTACTGAGGAGTCCACATTTCTTTTTTCCCAGTCCCGGATTTTTTCATATAGCGCCTCCACACTATCGGAGCCTATATCATTCATTCTCCCTGTGATCCTTCCCATTTTTCCATCCTTACTTATGACGGCTGAGAACACTGTGCCTCTTCCCCGATCAATAAAATCCCGGATTTTTTGAAATTGTGTAGAATCATTGGGTATTTCATAAGCTTCAGGGTTCCCGTTGGATAGGCTTTTATTAATGGTTCGGTAAACCGTTAAAGGGGATATTAGGTGGTTTATGGATTTATGGGATTCAAGATGGTCTTCAAAGTTATTGATTGCTTTAACGACTTCCGGGGATTTTATCGAATATCCGGATTTGGGCATGGCAGCAATTTCTAAGGCCCGAACTCCGGCAAATTTGTTTTCAAAGAAGCGAAAATCTTTTCTGATCTTGCTATTTTCCGGGACATCGGTTAGCATGTAGACATTTTGGGAAATTTTTGTAATGCCCCAAATGCTAATTCCGATAATTATCAGGCTAGCGACCCAAATAGATTTCTGATTTCGGCTGATTAAACTGAAAATTTTGCCCATAAATGGGTTTATGGAAAAAATTCGCTTCTGTTTTCGGGTTAATTGGTGAGCATCGAAATTGACAAGAACCATTGTTGTGAAAAAGATGACCGTCAAATAAGCAATGAAAACCCCTACGGCCGCATAAATCCCAAAATTTTTCAACGGCGGTATTTGAGAACTTAACAATGCCAGGAACCCAATGGATGTGGTAAGAGAAGTCAGTAAAGTGGCGAAACCAATCTCCCTGATGGTGGTATGCATGGAATGAATCCTTGAATTTCCCCTTTCAAGTTCATCGAGGTATTTACTTTTAATGTGTATGACATCCGACATTCCAATGATAAGCATCAAAGTAGGGTAGAGGGTACTCATGATATCCAGTGGAATGCCAAAAAATCCCAAAATCCCGAAAAATAGAACCATCCCCATTATTACTGAGGTCATGGGAATTAAAATCCCTAAAGGCTTTCGGTAAATCAGGAATAAGATCAGTAATAGAATTACTGTACAGAGTACTATGTAAAATACCACTTCTTTTTGGATCCTTTCCACAAAGGTTACCTGGCTTATGGTTCTGCCTGCAAAATGAACTTTGGGGAAACCAAAATCTTCAACGATGTCCCTGATGTTATTGATAAATATTGTGGCCGAATCCTGAGATAAGTAAGGCTTGGTTTTAACAAGCAAGGTGATGGCTTCTGCATCTTTTGATATCAAATAATTTGGCCACCTCGGGTCATTGAATATTTCTGTACTATCGGCCTTATAACGTTCAGGTTGTTTAAAATGCAGAATAGGGGATTCAATAAACCCAAAAGGCCCTTTTATAGGTTCTTTGATATTGGTTATGCTGCTTACTTTTTGAACTTGCTCCAGCGAGTTAACGGAATCCGAAAAGGCCTCAACCTTATTTAAAAAGGTAGAGTCAAAGATGCTTTTCTGATGGTCAATCCCTGTTAATAAATAATTGTCATCAGCTTCCAGTTTGCTTTCGTATTTTTTCAAAAAAGTCAGGTGAGGATTGTTGGTAGGGAAGAACCGGTCTATTTTGTAGATAAACTCAAGGTCTTTTAGGTGATAGGCGAAGAAGATGAGTACAAGCAGGTAACCAATAATAAAGTGCCTGTTAAAGCGGAGTAGGGTTTTCATCAGGGATTATGGAATAGTTTTTTCAATATTAAAACCTTGAATGCTCAATTTGTTTAAGAACCTGGTTTTTCAATCAAGGATTGGGTGTCAAATTTAGGATTGAAATTCCGCTTCTGAAAGCTTAAGGCAGCTTGCTTTTGTTAAAATTGACCCTTTTTACGGGATGTCAAGCCGTAAGTTTTCCTGAAATGGCCGGCAAATTGAGCACATTATGCCCTTTTTTGATACTTTAAAAAAATTTTAAAAAGGTATACAGGGGGTAGCATGTAATAGGCTTTCAGTCGAATTAAGTCGTCACAATATCCGAGGTATAGTATTGATTTCATTATACCAAAAGGATTAACCTTATCGGATAAAAGGGCTCAACAAAATCCTGAACTTTAAGGGGCATTAAAAGGCAATGAATCCGCTTTTAACACTTATGATATGCTTCTTTCAGTTTTTTACCATAAAAGGGTTTAAAAAATTGTTTAACACAACAGGATTAATTTTAGACTTCAACATTTACCTTTTCATGGTATTTTTGGCCATTGGGGAAGGGGCACTTATTGCTCATAGAATGGGGTTGCTTTTGATTAATCAGGGGTTCTTAATGAAGGTTTTAGGAATTTCGTTCAAGACGTTTGAAATTCGTTTGAACAAAATGGAAGATTGTAGGTTGTAATTAAAAAGTTCAAAATTGGGGAAGTATTCTATCAAGGACCTGGAGTATCTGACGGACATTAAGGCACATACAATCCGAATTTGGGAACAACGGCATCATATTCTGGAACCGAAGCGTTCGGAAACCAACATCCGCTATTATACCGATGAGGATTTAAAATATTTGTTGAACGTTAGCCTTCTATACAACCAAAATTATAAGATTTCTAAAATTGCTACCTGGACCCCTGATGAGGTAGCCGATAAAGTTTATGAACTTTCGGAAAATACCTATGACCATGATAGTCAGATCAATGCGCTTACCATTTCAATGATTGAGATGGATGAAGAACGTTTTGAAAAGATCTTATCGACCAACATACTCCAGGCTGGTTTTGAAAAGACCATGCTTACCCTTATACACCCTTTTTTGAAAAAAATTGGAATTCTTTGGCAAACCGGTGCTATCAATCCGGCTCATGAACATTTTATTAGTCATTTAATTCGTCAAAAAATTATCGTGGCCATTGATGGCCAAATGGTTCCGAAACACCCCGAAGCCAAGAAGTATTTACTGTTTTTGCCGGAGGAAGAAAATCACGAGATAGGTTTGTTATTCGCAAATTTCATCCTAAAGTCACGGCAGAATAAGGTTGTTTATTTAGGGGCTAATGTTCCTCTTACGGATGTTAAAGATGTGTACGATTTTCACAATCCTGATTATATCTTGACCATTTTTACTTCTAAGCCGGTAAGTAGCGAGATACAGGAATTTGTGAATGAATTGGCCGCATTGTTACCTAAATCCACCATTCTGATGAGTGGTTTCCAATGTTTTCATAACTCCATAGATGTACCTTCTAATGGGTTATTGATCGATTCGTTCGAAGCATTGATTAATTTTTCATGGGAACATAGCCTTGGGACCAGTAGAGAAGAAGCTACTCCGGATTCTAATCCTTAACGTCCGGAATGCTTCCAAAAGGGTAGTAATCCGCAGACTCTCTGAACATGACTCTTTTTAGCCCGGCCAGAAATAATAGGGATATGTCTGAACTTACGGCCATCGGGTAAATTAAAATCACATTTACAGCTTCTAATATCGGTTTTTTATGTAGACTTAAAAAGCTACTCCGCTAAAAAAAGTGATAAGAAAAAGACGATTAACCTTAAAGGAATGCTCCATGTCATTCCTGCGATTTAGCCTGCGACAATTGGCCGGCAATATTTTGTTTGTATAACTTTAGTGGTTTTAAACACTAATCTGCCCCTTTCAAAGTGGTTTGCAAAGAGCGGTCTCAGCGGGACGCTAAGACCAGTTTCGGGGCTTGACCCCATAATTCCTTGATTATCAACGGATGGTTCTTATTTGAACCTGTGAAGCAGCTCATCAGTATTTTAGCAAATGAAAGATTCAAGGAGTAAACGGTTTTGTTTACTTTTTGCATGGAATGGCCCCGCCCCTGGCCAATTTCTATCCCCACCTTCATATTTTTTACTATTAACCTTGAATTCAACACTTAGTAAATAATCATCACCACTTTTTGTACCAGAAGTATCTATATCATAAATTTTCCCCACTGTATAACCACCACTTTCCTCTAAAGCTTGGTTAAGCTTATATTTTTGATAACTATAATAAATTACTACACCTGCTAAGGCTATTCAGATAGCCCAATGAAGATTGTTAAAATCACGGAAAATTTTCTTTAAATTCATTTTAATTACCAAATTGACGATTAATTCTATTCTTCGGGATAGCCCCTCCTAATTCAATGGAAATCTGGAAAATCTATTTTACAGGATCCCGATAAATCGGGATCCTTTTTTAAAGGTGTTTCAAGCCTTAATTCATTTGATTACTTTTATTAAAAGGATTCGTTAGTCCGTGTTTTTTACAAATGGCCTCGATTTCATCGTTGGTAGATTGTTCCCTATGGTGCTGTTCCTGGTTTTCTATGTATGCTTTTGTTTTTTCTAAATGGGAAATGCTGACACTAAAAGCGCCATATCCTGTTTGCCAAGCAAATGGCCCAATAGATTCCCGAAAATTTTTATTGATCCATCTTGAACTACTTCCTTTTAAATATTGGGCAGCATTGCCTATTGATAAATGAGCAGGTAACGAAACCAATAGATGAATATGATCTTCGACACCTCCGCTGATCATTACAGGCATCTTGTAATCGTCACCAACCTTAGCAAAAAATGGAGCTAAATGCTCCCTCAAATCAGGTTTTAATAAGGGGGAGCTATTTTTCGTCCTGAAGATAAAGTGAATGTAAAAGGCAATGTAATTGCTCATATCCTGATTTTGAATACTAAAATGACAATTAATGGTGAAATATCAAAACTATTCAATTTAAAACAGGCAAATCCTTAAAAATACCCCCTTTTAAGAGGTTTCCGAAGTAAGCCTGGCCATAAATGACCGGGCTATTTTACAGAATCCCGATAAATCGGGATAGGATCAACCCTTTCAAGGGGTTTCCGAAAAATAGCCTTGTCCTTCAGGGCAAGGCTATAGGGCAAATAGCAGTCCAAGCGAGACCTTTAGAACAGTAGAGTCGGCCCGGTAAAAATCCGTCAGGGAGTCGGCATCCATATCCTGCGGGAGCTTGTGGTCCGTGATGGTAGCCAGGACATTGCCTGTGTGGTCCCGCAACTCGTACTGCCGTTTGCCCTGTATGTGCGTGTAATCCGTAGCCATTTCCGCCCGGAAGGGATCTGTTTTATTCAAAGGTAATGAAGAAAGCCCGGCCATAAATGACCGGGCTATTTTACAGAATCCCGATAAATCGGGATACGATCAACCCCTTTCAAGGGGTTTCCGAAAAATAGCCTTGTCCTTCAGGGCAAGGCTATAGGG
>CAZJWK010000081.1:0-13214 GCA_964549595.1 uncultured Sphingobacteriales bacterium
AATCAAATGATAGTAAATTGGGTGCACGAAAATTCCTTAGCTATTTTACATTAAGACCAAAAACCATCGATGATTTTGGCGGAATGGATCTTTTCAATCCCTCCCTGTGGTTTCTCCAGGGGACAAAAGCGATATTCGGCCAAAATCAAATAGATTAATGTACCTATCTCCTTACCGTAATTTTGTCTTGCAACCGGTAAATTAGTCTGTTTTAATACGAAAGCATTTACTTTTAAATTCGGATTTTAAATCAATCTATTTAAAGCACTTCCGGTAAGGGATCAAAAACCAAAAAAGCACCTTTAAGGCCAAAATGCATCTTTTAAAGAATCCCATCAAAATAGGTTTGTTTGGAACCCTTACCCTTTTGTTAGGCACATCGGTTTGGAGTGGCTATCAGGTTTTTAGTAAAAGCAATGAACGGGTAGCCATCCAAAAAGACTACAGTATCGCCAATTCAATAACTTTTGGGATTTTTTCCGCCAGTGAATGGAAAAATGAGGTAAAGCAAATTGTATCAAAAAAAATCAGTGATTTTGAATTCAATAAAAGACAAGATAGCCTGGCCAGGGCCCAAATTAAAACTTTACTTCACAAACTGCTTACAGAGGTAAAAACACAGGTTAACCAAAAGGATGAAACCTTAGAGGATAAAATCCGGAAAGTTTCAGCGGATATTTTGGTAGATTGGGAAAAGCTTAGGAAGAATATTCCGGAATATACGGATGCCATCCTTCAAAAACTAAAAGCGGAAGGGAGTAAGGACCGTTTAAAAACCATTATTCAAAGTAAACTGGATGAATTAGCGGCGCAAACTTATGATCCCTCCGATTCCCTAAGGCTCCAAAAGATGTACGATCACTATGGAGCCAATAACCAGGAAGCATTTAAAGACATTGTAAGTCAAAGAATAAGCAAATTAGAAAAATTAAGTGAAAGGTATACCTATATCCTGCTGGGCATTTTAGGGTTCTTACTAATATTGTGGATCATGCTTTGGCGACAAAAGTCATTGCACCCTTTGCTTTTTACATTTTCCATATTAATGGGATTGGTTGTTTTATTAGCCGGCCTAACCACACCCATGATTGAAATTGATGCCCGGATTGAAGCCTTTGAATTAGTACTGTTAAGCAACAACATATCCTTTGAAGATCAGGTTTTATTCTATCGCAGCAAGAGTATTCTCGAAGTCGTTAATTTATTATTACAAAGCCCGCGGTTTGATGCTATACTTGTGGGGTTTTTAATATTAGCATTTAGTGTGCTTTTGCCTTTTAGTAAACTTTCTGCGAATGGGTTTTATTTGTTCACCAATTCGGGTTTTCGGGGGAATAAAATTGTACGTTGGCTGACATTTAACTCGGGAAAATGGTCAATGGCTGATGTGATTGTGGTTGCCATTTTCATGGCTTTTGTCGGCTTTGAAAGGCTAATAGATGATCAATTGGCCCTCGTTTCCTTTCAAAAAGAAAATATTAGCAGTGTAACAACGAATAATACTGCCCTGCTAAATGGTTTTACGCTGTTCCTTAGTTTTGTCATTTTCAGCTTGTTATTGTCAGAAATTTTAGGTCGGTTAAACAAATCCGATCAAACATCAGACTTATAGTTTTTAGCAAGCTTAAAATGTAATGAGGTAATCTTCGGTAGGTTTTTAATGGATTAATGGGTAACTTTGAAAACCATTTATGCCCGAAAAATCACCACATCAAAAAGCACTGAAGCAACGCCTTGCCCGAATAATTTTTGAGGCCGATACCAAACCGGCTAAGGCTTTTGATGCCATCCTAATGGCTATTATTCTCATCAGTATCGTTTTGGTGATTTTAGAAACCATTAAACCCGTTTATGAAGCATACGGAAATATACTTTACTTAACAGAATGGATCATCACTATTCTGTTCACTATCGAATACTTTCTAAGGCTTTTTTTGGCACGTCATGCTTCTCATTATGCCAGAAGTTTTTACGGGATTATTGATTTAATGGCCATTTTACCTACCTATATCAGTCTTTTCATACCAGACCCTCATTACCTTATGGTAATTCGTGCCTTGCGATTGTTAAGGTTATTCCGGATATTCAAATTAACACGGTATTTTAAGGCAGCCGAAAATATTAAAAGAGCTCTTTATGCGAGCCGTGCAAAAATTATTGTTTTCTTAGGCTCTACCTTAACCCTTATGTTAATCCTTGGGGCTCTGATGTATCTTGTTGAAGGGCCTGAAAACGGCTTTAAAAATATCCCCGTAAGCATTTATTGGTCCATTCAGACAATGACCCCTGTAAGTCAAAGCGACCTGGCGGCCAAAACCGACCTTGGCAAGGCTTTGGCAGCCTTTTTAATGATCATGGGCTATGCCTTATTAGCCATTCCATCGGGAATCGTGTCCTCGGAAATTACGAGGGCCTCTATTCATGAGCAGCAAAAAAGGTTTTGTCCTTCCTGCGGAAGTAAAAGGCACGGAAATGAAGCCGTATATTGCTGGTTTTGCGGGACAAAATTACCAACAAAACCAATTTAAAAGAGAATATAATGGGTAACATTCTGGAAAACGCCTTGCACTTATTTCAGTTTTACAAGGAGCTGGGAACAAAAGCCATTGACCGGTTAGATGATCAGGAGATTCATTGGCAACCTGATCGGAATGCCAATTCTGTTGCCATAATTGCTAAGCACATGGCTGGTAACATGCTTTCTCGCTGGACTGATTTCCTGAACTCGGATGGGGAAAAGGAATGGCGTAACCGGGACTCGGAATTCGAAGATACCATCCAAACCAAGAATGAATTGCTTAACTATTGGGAAAAAGGATGGGAAACATTATTTAACGCTTTGAACTCCCTTTCTGATGATGCCCTCGACCAAACCATCTACATAAGGAAGGAACCTCACCTGGTAACGGAGGCTATCCACCGTCAATTAACACACTATGCTTACCATGTCGGGCAAATTGTTTATATCGCCAAAACCATCAAATCTGACGAATGGGAATCTCTATCTATTCCGGAAGGCCAATCGGAATCGTTCAACAAAGAAAAATTCCGGGAAAAGTAAATTTCTTTTTAAACAAGGAATTATGAGTACTTCTGAAAATCTCGGGAAATTCAGAATCTTTCCTGAACCAAAAAAATTATCAGGTTATTACCAATCCCATTTTAAAAGGGTGTAATTACCAATAAAAAACCCGGCTGAAAGTTTTATCGGAAATTTCAGCCGGGTTATTATCTACATTATCAGGCCGGATTCAAAAAGGCCTGGAAATTCACCGAACCATGATTTTCTCCAGAGCCATTTTTTCTCCTTCTCTCGTTTTTAAATGGAGAAAATAAACCCCACTTTGAAGATGGGATGCATCCAGTCGAAAATGGTTAATACCCGTTCCAGCTTGTTTAGACTCCTTTAAAACTTCTTTACCCATGGTATTTACCAAATTGACCGAAATGGTTTTAGGATCTTCAACCTTTATTTCCACTTCCAACTTTTCGTCAACCGGATTAGGAAAGACCCTAAAAGCCTCAAACCCTTTCGCATGGTTTAATCGCTTAAAACGATAGCTGTAAACGGTATCTTTATCCTTGTCCACCTGGAAATTAACACTATCAGCCTCATTTTTATCCTGAGTCAGCTCAACCTTTTCAGGCCTTGTTGTAAATCCCGCAATTTCAACGCGAATATCATAAGTATCCAAAGCCATGTTGGAAAATTCATATTCACCCTTTGCGTTTGAATAAGTAAAATCCTGAACATTGCCTTGCCCACCTGTTAAAGCCAGGACTTCCACACCCCCTTGTGGGTCACCAGGGCCTTTCCTTTTTCCCGGGCCGGACTGAATGACTATTCCACTTACCCCACCGGGGCCGGATTTTTTCCGGGCTTTAACCATATAAACCGGGGCTTTATGAACCATGCCTGATTGGGTCTCAATGCTATCGGCTTTTTGCCATAGAATCGAACTGTCATGATACGTAGGTGTTGCGGTAGCAGCTACGGAGGAACTGCTATCCGGTTTGGCTTTTACAATGTAATTACCAGAATCTACCTGGTTGAAGGCGTATTGCCCATTCATGCTTGATTGTAAGGAAAAGCTATCCACCTTTTTATAATTGCCGCCAGAAGATTCCCATAACGTTATTTTTCCTTTATCTAAGGGAGCATTATTGAAGGTTACACTGCCTTTAATCGTATTTTTCTTAACCGTGTAGCAAGCAGAGGTATCTGAGCACCCATTTTTAGTAACTTCCACAGCATAACTACCGCGGGAAGACGCATTGAGCGTCTGATTGGTTTCTCCTGAAATCGGGTTATATCCGTTATTACAATCCAACCATTGGTAATTCGCTCCGGATTCATTAGCGGTTAAAACAGCGCCATTCTGGGTGACAGAACTATCAACCGAATTGATCGTCAGGATTATTTTATAAACAATACTGTCACAACCAATGGAAGAAGAAATCGTGTCAAAATAAGTATCGCTTGTTGTCCAGGTAGAATTTCCACTTGGGGATGTGTAAGAATCGCAAGCATTAATATTTAAAGAATCCTTAATAGGGGAATTAACCGTTAAATCAATTTCAATAACACTATCACAATTGGCCGAATTTTGTAAAGTATCGTAATAGATTCCTGATTGCCTCCAGGTTGTATCTCCACTTGGGGCGCTAAAACTATCACAGACTTCCGGAGAAATTTTAGCACTTGAAGAATTATTTATGGTTAAATTAATGGTAATGATACTGTCACAGCCGGCAGCGTTTGGAATTGTATCCAAATAGATCCCGGAGTTAGAATATTGGTATTTGCCGCTTGGCGATAAATAGGAATTACATGCCGTAACATTAATAGAGCTTGCGGTAGGGGTACAGGTATCACCCGTAAAAACTACGCCGCCACCCCTTGTACCAAACCACTTATCACCATTATTTCTTATGGCAATGGAAGGAACCCTGCTGGACGGTAACTGAGAATTTGCGGAATCATAAGTTGTCCATGCCCCGGACGAATCAAGATTGAAAAGGCCGCTAAATTGGGAACCAAGCCATTTCCCTTTTTTATTATCTATTGCAATGGTAAATAAATAATTGGAGCCCAAACCTGAATTTGCTGCAGTATATTTATTCCATGTGCCATCAAAAGTACCCACACCATCTCCGGAGGTAGCAATCCATTTTTTGCCATTATTATCAACAGCTATATCATAAATGTAATCACTGACTAAGCCGGAGTTGGATTTAGTATAGTTAGTCCATTGAGTACCATCAAATTCATAAACCCCATTTAAGACTGTGCCGACCCAAATATTACCGGATTGATCAATAGCAATTGCACGAAATCTTAACGAACTAAATGTGGCATTGCCAGTATCATAAACGGTCCAATTACTCCCATTATATTTGGCTATTCCTCCGCCATAAGCGGCTACCCAAACATTACCCGAGTTTGAAACGGCAATATCACGGACATCATCTGAAGGTACCCCAGAATTAGAAGCGGAAAAGTTATTCCAACTGGATCCATTGTAATTACTAAGCCCATTCATTGTGCCAACCCATACATCGCTGGGGGAATCCGTAGCAACAGATTGGATGCCATTGCCAAGAATTTGGGAATTGGAAGTATCATAAGTTGCCCAACTTCCTTTAAAATAACTAGCCAAACCATTACGTGTACCAAGCCATGCCTTGCCGTTATTTTGAATGGCCAAAGTCTCAACGAAATTATTGGGCAAGGGTGAATTAGAAGAATTAAATACAACCCAGTTTTGGCCAAA
The DNA here is from genome assembly GCA_964549595.1 of uncultured Sphingobacteriales bacterium. GTDB lineage: Bacteria > Bacteroidota > Bacteroidia > CAILMK01 > CAYYUA01 > CAZQQN01. Next base: position 5,775 of record CAZJWK010000081.1, read on the forward strand.
ACTACCTTTAAGCCCTAATACAAAAACAAATAAAATTACTATTGATTTAAGTTTAAATGTACTCATAAAAACCTCCTTTTTATTGGTCAACCAAATGAACAATTCATATTTTTAGTTTTCGAAAACTTCCATTTCTAAATTGCTAAATTAGTGAAGCTTATGGAAAATTTAAAATTTAAAGAAATTTTTCATGACTGAAATAGTATTTTTCCCATTTTTGGCGGAAAATTTACTCAATAAACTTTTCAATAAAGGCTTGAAAAAATGACCATTTCCACCACTAAAGCATTCATATTAAGTGTCTCGAGAACATTCTAAAAACCTTAAACCTAACTTTAAAGTTTTAGCGCTATAAATTTTGGGCATTAAGCAATACTTGGTTGATACTCGAGCAAATAACCACTCAAAGCACCATCCTCCTTAAAACCTTGAAATCGAACCAATTGAAGTGTATTAACAAGGTTTTCATCGTAAGGGCATTTGACTTTCAGGTAATTCTGGCTGTACCCTTGCATAAGGCCATTCTTCCTGGCATCCTCAAATAAAACTTCTCCCGTTTGCCCCACAAATTGCTCATAAAAAGCACGGCGCTTTTTGTGGGAAAGGTTTTGAAGCATTTTGCGCCTTTCTGTACGGTACTTTTCGTGAACCTTTCCCTCCATCCTGGCAGCAGGGGTATTTGGCCGCTCAGAATAAGTGAAAACATGCAAGTAAGAAATATCCAATCCCTTCAGGAAGTCATAAGTTTTCATAAATTCTTCCTCGGTTTCACCCGGAAAACCGACTATCACATCCACACCAATACAGCAATCAGGCATCTTGGTTTTAATAGCATGGATTCGGTTAGCGAAAAGCTCTGTCAAGTATCGCCTGCGCATTTGTTTAAGTAAATAATCTGAGCCTGATTGCAAAGGAATGTGAAAATGGGGGACGAACTTTTCGGAATGGGCTACAAAATCAATGATTTCATTGGTTAGCAAATTCGGTTCGATGGATGAAATGCGATACCGTTTTATGCCTTCTACTTTCTCCAATTCCCGGATTAAATCAAAAAATATCTCTCCTTTTTCATTTTTAAAATCCCCAATGTTAACACCCGTTAACACAATTTCCTTTACGCCGTTAGCTGCAATTTCCTTAGCTGATTCACAAATATTAGCTACATAATCACTACGGCTTCTGCCTCGCGCTAAAGGAATGGTACAGAAAGAGCAAAAATAATTGCATCCGTCTTGCACTTTGAGAAAGGAGCGGGTTCGATCGCCTAATGAATAGGCATTTTCGAAGTGTTTAACCTCCTTAATGTGGGAATTGAGAATTAAGGTTTCCTCAGTTTCACTTAATTTATTTAAATGCTCAATCAGGTTGAACTTTTCCCTGGCACCAAGTACTACATCCACACCAGGTATTTCGGCTATTTCCTTTGGCTTAAGCTGCGCATAACAACCCACAATAGCCACTTTGGCATCCTCGTTTTGTTTTAATGCATCCCGCACCACCTTTTTGCATTTGCGATCAGCATGATCTGTAACGGAACAGGTATTGATCACATAAATGTCAGCAGGCTCCTGGAAATCTACAACCTGAAAGCCTTCTTTCCGGAAATTCTGCGCAATGGAGGAAGTTTCGGAAAAGTTCAGCTTACAACCCAGTGTATAGAATGCAACCCGGTTTTGAGAGGGTGTCATAAAAATTCTGTCTTTAAAATCTTCGGGGCTCAAAATTTACAACCCACAAAATTAAACACTGTGTGGCAAAAAAGAAGTTTTTTAACGGCCAAGCTTTTTTAACCTTGTTATTTTCAGATGGTCAACAAAAATCATCCAGACAGGTTTTTTCATTGATTATTGTCAGTGATCAATGGAATTATTCGTTTTTCATCTGCAAGCGCAATTCGGTCATCTTCTTTTTGGTATATTCCGGGAAATCGCCCTGCATCATCCAGGAATAGTAGGCGGGATCCTTTTTCAGGATCTCTTTAACCGGTTTACCTTTGTATTTGCCGAAATTGAATACTTCCTGTCCTTTGTCATTGTACATCAATCGCCCGGCCAAATCCACAAAACGGTTTTTCGGGTCCCCTATAAAATCATTCAGGAATTTGATGTCATTCTGAAGCTCCTGGTATTGTGCTATCTGAGCCTGTAAAACTTCATGGGTTGCCCAGGTATCAGCTTCAGCAGAATGAGCCTGGCTCAGGTCCTTATTACAATAAAAACGGTAAGCCGCTTCAAGGGTCCTTTTTTCCATCATATGGAAAATCCGCTGAACATCAACGATCTTTCGTTTACCCAGATCAAAATCCACATCAGCCCTAATAAATTCCTCCATTAAAAGGGGCAGATCAAATTTCAAAAGATTAAAACCTGCTAAATCAGCATTGTCCGTAAAATTCACCACCGCTTTGGCAATATCCTTAAAAAGCGGTTCATCTTTTACATCTTCATGGCTTATTCCATGAATTTTGTAAGAATCTTCGGAGATGGGCACTTCAGGATTAACCCGCCAGGTTTTCGTTTCCTCTTGGTTATCAGGCAATACCTTGAGAAACGAAACCTCAATAATGCGATCTTTGGAAATGTTAAGGCCGGTTGCTTCTATGTCAAAGTAAACAAGTGGCTTATTTAAATTTAAACCCATTTAATCTTTTTTTCTTGGTGGCAAAGTTAACATTTATCCTGATTTCAGGTTTATCATTACTGCACGATCCATTTCTCCACCATTTCCATCAGGGGATATCCATTAAAATTGCCGGAACTCATGAAAACCACTATGGTATTGTCTGGCTGGTAATTCCTGAAAGTATCCATTAAAACGTTTTCATCCTTGAACATTTGCAAGCGGGGATCATCAAAAGCCTCATGTATTTCCTCACTATTAATGTCCGGCATTTGCTTCAATTCAAGGGCATGGGGATTGATAAAAACCAGACATTCGTCTGCTTCATTTGTGGTACCCTTATACTGGGGCAAAAACTCCTTGTTAAGACTGCTATAGGTATGTAATTCCAGGCAGACAAGAAGCTTTTTATCGGGATATTGCGTTTTCAATCCATCAATGGTAGCCTTAACCTTTGAAGGGGCGTGGGCAAAATCCCGGTAAACCAGGGTAGCATCCTTTTCCACCATTAATTCCAGGCGCTTACCTGCCCCCTTGAAATCTTGCGCAGCATTCCAGAAATGCGCTGGATGTATTCCTAATTGAGTACAAATATTACAAGCTCCCTGCAAATTCCAAAGGTTATGCCTTCCCGGTATTTTCAAAGGAAACTTGTTTCCTTGGTAATTTATACTAAACGAATTAGCGACCAATTCCCAATTGGGTTCATTGTAAGGAAATAACTGAAGCTTGTCCTTAAACTCACTAACGAGCTTTACCACTTCGGGATCATCCTCATAGTAAATGACTTTACCCTGTACGGGCATGCTCACCATTAAATCCCGGAATGCCTGCACATAACTTTCATAGGTCGGAAAAACATTCATATGATCCCATGCAATACCACTGACTAAAACCATTTGTGGCTCGTAATGGAGGAATTTCGGACGGTTGTCAATAGACGAAGACAAATACTCATCTCCTTCGAGGATTGCTACTTCAGAATCTTTATTTATGGAAACACTGTCCTCAAAACCTTCTACAGGAGCCCCAACCATATAATCAAATGACCAATCCATTTTTTTAAGCACATGCATGACCATACTTGTTATAGTAGTCTTGCCATGGCTACCGGTTATTACTACGCGGGTTTTGCTTTGTAGTTCCTTACCCATGAATTCAGGAAAAGAATAAACGGGTATTCCTTTTTGCTGCGCTTTAACCAATTCCGGGTTATCCTTTTTGGCATGCATTCCCAGAATTACACATTCTACTCCGGTATCCAGGTTTTCCGGATGCCAGCCGGTCTCACTGGGTAATAATCCATAATGTGCTAATCGCTGTTTTGCAGGCTCAAAGATCTCATCATCCGATCCCGTAACCTGATAGCCCCTTTTATGTAGAGCTATAGCCAAATTGTGCATGATACTGCCCCCTATCGCTACGAAGTGAATTTTCATGGTAAAAAATTTCAAGTGTCGAATAACAAATTCAAAATAAGGACGAGACGGCTACATGCTTTTTTGCAAAAAATTTTAGGGTTCAAACAGCTGTTTGTTCCGTATCAACATCCACTACCCTTGTATTGGCCAATTGATCTCCCACCCTCAGCCCATCTTCATTAACCATTAGTACGATTAGTTCGATGACCGGCATCACGGGAATTATTAAAAATACATTCCTGGTAATGCTGGTAATCCAATTGTACGTTAATGGGTCTCCTTTATAATCCACTGCCTGAAGGTTAAAAACCTTTTTGCCAATGCTTTGCCCATCTAAAAATGGCAAAGCATCCCTGGTCAGTAAGTAAGCAAGCGCCAGGACAATCCCGATGGGATTCACAATACCACTGATCACCGCCATGATAATGGCATCTATTAGGAAAGCCACAATGCGTTTTCCAGCAGAAGCAATGGCAGGTGCTAAGACTTCCATTTCTTTCCTCTTTTATTATAGGGCTAATTTAGGACAATTAAGGAAAATTTTTAAATGGCCCCTTTAAAATAATTTCCGAATTCATTGACCGTTAAAATCATTGATATAATTAATTTTGAATTATGAAAAAGCTGTTTTTCCAGATAAGCCTTGCCTCTTTCCTTTTTCTGGCATTTTCAACCTGCGAGGACAAAAATGCGGGAAATGGCTATGTGGTGATTCCGGAAAAGCATATTTCGCGAGAAATTAATATCAAACAACCCGAATATAGTGATTTGAATAACCCTGGCGGTCATGTTTACCTTAACAATGAAGGATACCGCGGAGTTATTGTCCTTCAGACTTATGACAACACTTTCAAAGCTTTTGAAAGGGCTTGCCCTTATAAGCCTGATAAACCTTGCGCCACCATATCTATGCATCCCTCCAGACTTTATTTGGGGTGCGGCAAAGTAGTCGATACGCAGTGGAATGCCTGTATCTCTTCCAAGTATAACCTGGATGGCAGCGTTATGGAGGGTCCAACTGACCGTCCATTGAAAAGTTACCACCTTCAAAAAAATGGTGATCACTTAAGAATCACCAATGCTGGGCGTTAAAAACATTACTCCGGCTAAATGTTATCGAATTCCCGCCTATACCCCCAAACAAAAAATAATCCCTAAAAACCTTATATCATCTTATACCCATAACCGGCTAACCCTTTCGCTCAATTAAAAGCATTTTGAAACAAGGCGTTAAGAAGGGATTGAATGATACTGAAAAATAAGGCCGCCCAAAAATTTTGAACGGAAAAGCCGGGAACGATCCAATCAACCAGGTAAATAAGCAATACGTTAATAACCAACAGGAATAATCCGAAGGTTAGAACGGTAAGCGGAAAAGCAATGATGACCAAAAGCGGCTTTAAATAGGTATTAGCCATCCCAAGTAGGAAAGCCACCAATAAAGCAAACCAAAAACTATTTACTTTTACCCCCGGCAGAATATAGGCCGCAAGCAATACAGCCAAACCGGCAATAATCCAGCGAATTACTCGGGCTAATAGGCTTTCATTTCCATTCATACCTTTGCGGGTTTACTGGTTATTTGCAGGATGAGTTTTCCCTTTACCTGGTTTTTTGATAAATAGTGGTGGGCTTCACTCGCTTCCGATACCGGGAAAACCCGATCTATACAAGGAACTAAGTTGCCCTTTTGATAGGCATCTAAAACCTTATTTTTTATAGTCTTGGTTAATGTCCTTTTCACATCATAAGGTTGATTCCTTAAGGTAGAACCTTTTAGCAATAGGTTTTTGCTTAATATTTCGGCCATGTTAACCTCAGCTTTTAATCCCCCTAATAGACCGATAAGAAGCCATCTGCCTTTAAAAGCCAAAACGTTGGAATGCAATCTGGCATAATCCGTATCGCCAACCGTATCCAGGACAAGTTGAATACCTTTTGGCGCCCATTCCTTTATTGACTTCTCCAATTCAGTTTGCCGGTAATTAATCACCTGGTCCGCACCCAATTCCCGGCAAAATTTCACTTTTTCGTCACTGCCGGTGGTTGCTATCACTTCTGCCTGAAAGTACTTGGCCAACTGAATGGCTGTGGAGCCTACACCTCCCGCTCCGGAATGAATTAACACCTTTTCACCTTTTACAAGCCGGCCCAATTCAATAAGGTTATAGTAGGCTGTAAACAAAGCCTCTGGGACTGCCGCTCCCTGCTTAAACTCCCAATGAGGTGGCATTGGTAGTAATAAGTCCTCATTAACAGCCACTTTTTCCGCATAAGCCCCACCTGGTATCAAAGCCATGACAGGATCTCCTTTACGCCATTTTGTGACTTGGTAACCCGTTTCCAATACCTCCCCGGCCATTTCAAGACCCAAAATCCAGGAAGCTCCTTCGGGGGGTGGATAAAGCCCTTTTACCTGAAGTATATCAGCCCTGTTAACTCCGGCTGCATGAACCTTCACTAATACATCATGCTCCGAATAACCGGGGTCTCCGGTTTTTTCCCACTTCAATGTTTCATTGGCTCCGATTTGAATGGCCTTCATAACAAGGATTACATTTGCATAGCCGGTTGAATAATACTTCCTAAAATGTAAGCTCCATCAGTATTACCCAACACCTCTTCAGCCGCCCTTTCAGGATGAGGCATTAACCCGAAAACATTGCGCCCTGAATTGCATATAGCAGCAATGGAATGTACAGAACCGTTCGGATTACTGAATTCGGATTGATTACCCGCTTTATCGCAGTATTGAAATAAAACACGGTCCTCTGCTTTAAGTTGGTCAATGGTTTCTTGATGGGCAAAGAACCGCCCTTCTCCATGAGCAACAGGCATTTTCAAGACCCTACCCGGTTCAATTTCACGGGTTAATAGGGATTGGCTGGTGGTTGGTTTGATGTACAAGTTGTTACAAATAAATTTCTGGTTAAGATTCTCGATCAAAGCCCCGGGTAAAAGCTGTGCTTCGCATAAAACCTGGAAACCATTGCAAATTCCCAGCACATAACCTCCATCCTTAGCGAAATCAATGACATCTTCCATTATTGGAGAAAAACGGGCTATAGCCCCTGCACGCAGGTAATCCCCATGAGCAAAGCCACCGGGTAACACGATAAAATCACAATCTTTCAGCCCCCTGTCTTTGTGCCATAATGGCTGAACGAACTGATTAAACACGTTCTCTAAAACATGAATGGTGTCTCCATCACAATTGGACCCGGGAAAAATCACTACGCCAAATTTCATACTTCAAATTTAGCCTATTCTGTTCAAAAGTGGAAAATTTAGCAAGGTTGGAACACCAAAAATAGCCTTTTAGACAAAAATTAATACCCTAAAAGACTACCGGTAAGTTTATAGGTGGGTGTGGTTCAATGAAGCCATTAGGAAAAAGTCA
>CAZJWK010000082.1:0-13077 GCA_964549595.1 uncultured Sphingobacteriales bacterium
TTATTAGATCAAAACTTCTCAAAAACATTTCCATAAAATTCATTGTAGAACCAATAAAAGTGAAGGTAACTGAAACATTTTGATATTATAAACCCTGGGAATAAACACCATGCTGAAATTGAATGGGTGTTTATAAAAGGCATTACCAAATTTAGCCGGGAAGTTTTATTTGGGTGAAAAATGTTTTTATTGGAAACTTTCGACCGGAAATGGTGAATCAGCCAAAATAGGGCACTTTACTTCGATAAAGGTTAAATCAGGGTAATAAGGGATAACTTTTAGGTTTAATAGCCGAGATGAGTTGGTAAACCAATTTATAAAGACAAGCACTTAATGGATTATTTGGATTCCAAAAGTTGAATTGGTTTTAATGAAATCCAATTGATTTAGTCCTAACCGAAATAAGCGCGGTTTGCGGTTAGTCTATTTTAGTCAAAACCTTGCTCAAATTGGTGGAAATGGTGATATGGTTAGTGGCATCGGCTACATGGTAAGCTCCGCGCCCGTAACTGATGCGGTATTTATCGATCTTGATGCCTAAACCTGCTGAATAACCCACCAAACCTTTGTTCTGCTCCTGGGTCATTGTTTTCCGGCGTTGGTGGTTGTATCCCAGCCGTAATTGAAAATGCTCCGAAAAAATCAATTCTCCGGATATGATGAAATGCCTAAAGATCTTTTCGCCAAGGCCTGGTTCTTCATTAACGGTTTGGCCGGTTCCTAAATTCGTTTGTTGTTCGGCCTCCGGTAGGGGATTGGTGATATCAGGTTTGTTAAGGTGATGCCCAAGGAGGGTCAGGCGAAGGGGCATGTGGGCAAATTTTTTACTGAATCCTAATTGGACATTTAGAGGCAAGGGCTCCCGATTTCCCTCGTTATAAGCAGAGATTTGCGTACCAAGATTGCTAACGACCAGGGAAAGGTTGATTAGGCTACTGGTGTCCCGGTAAGTGACACCAAAATCCATGTAAGTGCCGAGCGAGTTGTACTGCTCTAAACTGCCATAGAAGATGTTTAGGGCCAAACCCATGGAAAACCGGTCAGCCTGTCGAGCGCCTGCCACTTTGAGGTTATACTCTGCAGCAGTAAATTCCCCCAATTTGTTGCCAAATCGGTCTGCGCGCTGGAAACTACCATATTGCAGGAAATTCATTGAGGCCACGAAAGTTCCGGTATTTTTGAAATGCCTTCCATAAGCCGCTTGACCAAATTTGGAATCGGCTATATAATCGGAGCCGGATAAGGCTAAATGTTCATCCATTTCCTTGTTGATTAGGGCGGGATTTTCAAGGGCCAGGTTGATGTCCTGGTCCATCGTGGAAATGTGGTTACCCCCAAGCGCTGTTACCCGTGCAGAAGTAGGCAAGGCCGGTAAACTGTAAACTGAATGACCTCCGATTTGTGCATGGATATTGGTTACTAAGCCAATAACAATAATCCCGACAAGTAGCCCTTGCTTCTTCATAGGCCAAATTTAGGAAAATAAACGAAGGGCTGATAGAAATATTGCCAATGAAAACCCCTAAAGCTAAAAGGAGAGGCGTATATTATTGCTATTTATCGTTTACTTTTTACAGTTATTGGTTTTAGTTACTAAAGCGTTTTTAATTTAGTGATGTAGATTATTTAGTAAGGCTAATTTTGCGCCTTATCCCCGATTTGTTGTTTTTGGCCATTCGTATGGGTTACGAATTCCGGGTTATTGACTCGAAGGGGTTCTCTTACCTGCTTTTTTTCAAGTGCAAGGCCGACCACATCTTCAACCCGGTTCACGTAATGGAAATTCAAACCTTTGATGTAATCTTCCTTGATCTGTTTGATTTCCTTTTCGTTGTTTTCACTCAGGATGATTTGGGTAATGCCTTGTCTTTTGGCGGCCAGTATTTTTTCCTTAATACCGCCAACCGGTAAAACAGAACCGCGTAAGGTCATTTCACCGGTCATGCCGAATTTGGGCTTGACTTTTCTTTGGGTAAAGGCAGAGGCCAATGCGGTAAGCATGGTAATACCGGCTGAAGGCCCTTCTTTGGGTACCGAACCTTCGGGGATATGCACGTGAAGGTTCCAATTTTCAAAGGCTTTCGGATCGATGTTGAATGCCTTGTAATTGGCCTTAAGGTAACTAAAACTGATATGGGCGGATTCCTTCATGACATCGCCCAGTTTACCCGTCAGACTGATGTTCCCTTTTCCGGGGCTGAGGCTTACTTCGATATATAATACCTCCCCGCCTGAGGGCGTCCATGCCAAACCGGTTGCCAAACCGGGTAATTGGTCACCGGTATAAGCATCTCGCTGGAATTTTTTGGGCCCCAGTATTTTTTCGAGGTCTTGTATTCTTACTTGAGGGGATTCTTTTTCCTGAAATACAATGGATTTGGCCTTTGACCTTGCAAGAGAGGAGATTTGCTTTTCCAGCATCCGAACACCGGATTCCCGGGTATAACCCTCAATGACTTCTTTTATTACTTTGTCATTGATCTTAAAGTTTTTGCCTTTTAAACCATGGGTTTCCCGTTGCTTAGGTATTAAATGCCTTTTGGCGATCTGGTTTTTTTCTTCCAGTAAATAGCCATTCAATTCAATGATCTCAAGCCTGTCCCGCAAGGCCGGATGGATGGTATCGAGGTTATTAGCCGTTGCAATAAACATGACATTGGAAAGGTCATATTCTACTTCCAGGTAGTTATCGTAAAAATTGGCATTTTGCTCAGGATCGAGCACCTCCAGAAGGGCTGAGGCCGGGTCACCACGGAAATCCTGGCCCACCTTATCAATCTCATCCAATACCAGTACCGGGTTAGAGCTTTGGGCTTTCTTGATGGATTGGATTATCCGACCAGGCATCGCGCCAATGTAGGTCTTACGATGTCCGCGAATTTCAGATTCGTCATGCAAACCACCTAAGGACATCCGGTTGTAATTACGCCCCATGGAACGGGCAATGGATTTTCCCAAAGAAGTTTTTCCTACCCCTGGTGGGCCGTAAAGGCAAAGTATGGGACTTTTCATGTCCCCTTTGAGTTTCAATACGGCCAGGTACTCCAGAATCCTTTCTTTAACGAATTCAAGACCGTAGTGATCCTCGTTGAGGACTTTGCGTACCCTTTCCAGGTCGAGTTTATCCTCTGTATATTCATTCCAGGGAAGATCCAGCATGGTTTCCAGGTAATTGAAAATTACCGAATATTCAGCTGCCGCTGGATTCATCCGCTCCAATTTCTTAAGCTCTTTCTCAAACTGTTCTTGTGTAGCCTGGCCCCATTTTTTATGCTGAGCCCGCTCTTTAATGTCCTCAATTTCTTTGTCCGGTGTATCCTGACCCAGCTCTTCCTGGATGGTTTTTAGTTGTTGTTGAAGGAAGTAATCCCTCTGTTGCTTGTCAATATCTGATTTTACCTTATCCTGGATTTGGTTTTTTAGCTCGAGCATGTTGTATTCCTCGTTTAAGTGCTCGAGCACTTGTTTGGCTTTTTTATTCAGGTTTTTAAGCTCAAGTAACCGTTGCTTTTCATTAACCTCTACATTCAGGTTGGAGGAGATGAAATTGATCAGAAACCTGTTACTCTTAATGTTCTTAATGGCAGAAGTCGCTTCGGAGGGAATATTGGGGGACATCTGAATGATCTGTGTGGCCAGATCCTTCATGGTTGAGATCATGGCTTTTAGTTCATCATTTTCCTTTTCTTCCTCTTCTCCCCCTTCGTACAATTTTATATTGGCCTTGAAATAAGGTTCTTCCTGTGTAAAATCAATAGTTTGAAACCGCTTTTTACCCTGGATAATAACGGTTACGTTACCGTCAGGCATTTTCAGTAGTTTCATGATTTTAGCCAGGGTACCGATGTTGTAAAGATCATCTTTACCAGGGTCTTCAACGGATGTAGATTTCTGGGCAGTGACACCGATTAGCATATCCTTATCCCTGGCCTCATTGATCAGCTTGATGGACTTGTCCCTTCCGACTGTAATCGGAATGACCACACCAGGATATAAAACGGTGTTTCTTAGCGGAAGAATCGGAATTTCGTTAGGGATGTCTTCTGTATTCAAATCGTCTTCTTCATTTCCTGCCATCATGGAGATGAAATCAGTGTTTTCTTCTTCAAGCTGGTCTTCACGGAATGCATCCTCAAATGGATCTTTATTGAATTTATTGCTCATATTGTCAAGGATTCCCTTTTTTATTTTTAAAATTTAATCAACTAACTTGTACATAAACAATGCCAACCTGTAATAAGGGTTAGATGGGATTTTTGTTTTATTAAGCAGTTATTCACCCCCAAGCCTTCTTGGTACAAAAGTCAGGTTTTTGATATGCACTCAATGAGTTAAGCGGAAATTTTCAGGATTTTTCATTTACCAGGAAGCCGTGTTATATTTCTTTACGTTTTTCAATGGCTCAATGGGCTTGAATGATTGAGCCATCCATTTCAAAAAACTGGCTGCCCCTGAAAAGCCTTCAAATCAAAGCATGGAAAAATTTGAAAGTTTACTGCCTTCTTAACACTATAAAAAAGGACACCCCTTCTTATTCTCAGGGGTGCCCTTGCTAATCAATCCCTGCTAAATGATGGGCTATATGAACCTAATATTTTGTTATTAAACCTTGCATGATTAGTTGGGATTAATCGTTGCTTGGGCTTCGGCCTCCTGAACGTTCCGGAAACTAAATTCCTGTGATTGACCGACATCAACCACAATCTTCTTTTCAGGATCAATTTCATTAGCAAGTATCAACTTGGAAAGTTCGTTTAACAATTGATTCTGGATGACCCGTTGTAAAGGCCGGGCGCCATATTCCGGTTCGTAACCCATTTTGGCAAGTTTTTCAATGGTTTGTTCAGTGGCCTCCAGGTGGATTTTCCTGGAGCCGATGTTCTGGGTTAAGTTTTTGATCTGTAGCCGGACAATGGACTTAATCTCGGATTGGTCCAGTGGCTTGAACATGATGGTATCATCAACGCGGTTCAGGAATTCCGGCCTGATGTTTTTCTTCAACATGTTCATTACCTCGGCTTTCGTGGTCTCCAAAACGCCGGTGATATCATCATTCGGGCCGAGTTTTTCGAAGTTCTCCTGGATGAGCTGGGAACCCATGTTGGAAGTCATGATGATGATGGTATTCTTAAAGTTGGCTGTTCTACCTTTATTATCGGTTAACCGGCCGTCATCCAAAACTTGCAAAAGAATATTGAATACATCCGAATGGGCTTTTTCTATTTCATCCAATAGAATGACCGAATAAGGTTTTCTGCGCACGGCCTCAGTTAATTGACCTCCTTCTTCATAGCCCACATAACCGGGTGGTGCTCCTATAAGCCTGGAGACGGAGTGACGCTCCTGGTATTCGGACATATCAATGCGGGTCATCATAGTCTCATCATTGAAAAGAAAGTCTGCCAGTGATTTGGCTAACTCCGTCTTGCCAACGCCAGTGGTTCCCAGGAAGATGAAGGATCCGATCGGTTTATTGGGATCGGACAAACCTGACCGGCTTCTGCGGATAGAGTCCGAAACCGCTTCAACCGCCTGATCCTGGCCGATGACACGACCGTGTAGTTCATCCTCCATGCGCAATAGCTTCTCCCGCTCACTTTCCAGCATTTTGTTAACCGGTATGCCGGTCCATTTAGACACTACCGTGGCAATGTCTTCTGCTTCAACCTCCTCTTTGATCATGGGGTTATCTTTTTGAAGCTCCTGGAGCTTATCCTGTTGCTCCTTGAGGTGTTGTTGGGCTTCCTGGATCTTACCATAGCGGTATTCGGCCACTTTTCCATAGTCTCCTACACGCTCCGCTTCAGCTGCAGCCAGCTTGTAATTTTCGATTTGCTGTTTGGTTTGCTGTATATCGTCAATGATGTCCTTTTCCTCCTGCCATTTGGATTTAAGGTCGTTTCGCTGATCCTGCAAATCAGCCAGCTCCTGGTTGACTTTATCAAGCTGGTCTTGATTCTCCTCCTTCTTCATGGCTTCTTTTTCAATCTCCAATTGTTTGATGCGTCTTTCCAGCTCATCAAGGGATTCCGGATAGGAATCCATCTCAAGCCTTAATTTCGCACAGGCTTCGTCAATAAGGTCAATGGCCTTATCCGGGAGGTATCGTTCGGTAATGTAACGGTCGGATAATTCCACAGCGTTGACTATGGCCTCATCCTTTATGCGAACCCGGTGGTAGGTTTCATACCGCTCTTTAAGTCCTCTGAGGATGGAAATGGCATCCTCTGCATCAGGCTCATCAATCAGGACTTGTTGGAAACGCCTTTCAAGCGCTTTGTCTTTTTCGATGTGTTTTTGATACTCCGTTAAAGTGGTAGCCCCGATTGCACGTAATTCGCCTCTGGCGAGTGCCGGCTTAAGGATGTTGGCTGCATCCATAGCGCCTTCTCCACCACCGGCCCCTACCAAGGTGTGGATCTCATCAATGAACAGGATGATCTGTCCATCCGAATCGGTAACTTCCTTGACAACAGCTTTCAATCTTTCCTCAAATTCCCCCTTGTATTTGGCACCTGCTACTAATGCACCCATGTCCAAGGAATAAATAGTCCTTGGTTTTAAGTTTTCGGGCACATCCCCATCTACAATTCGAAAAGCAATGCCTTCAGCAATGGCAGTTTTCCCGACACCTGCTTCACCGATGAGGACCGGGTTGTTCTTTGTTCGCCTGGAAAGGATCTGAATTACCCGCCTTATCTCTTCTTCACGACCTATAACCGGATCCAGCTTACCGGACCGGGCTCGCTCATTTAAGTTGTTGGCGTATTTTTCAAGGGCATTGTATTTTTCCTCAGCACTTTGATCCGTTACTTTACTTCCGCCTCTCAGGTCTTCAATAGCCTTTTTGAGTTCTTTTTCGTTCATGCCCGTGTCCTTTAGTAAGCGGGCCGTTTTGTCATTGCCTTTGAGTATTCCCAAAAGCAAATGTTCAACGGTTACATATTCATCCTCGAATTCCTTAACTGATTGAAAAGCATTCTGAATAACCTGATTGGATGCATTGGACAAGAATTGTTGTCCGCTCCCACTCACTGTGGGAAGGTGCTCAATGAGCTCGTCCAATTGCTGTTTTATGTGATCCACGTTGGCGTTAAATTTTTTCAAGAGATGCCCAACCACATTTTCCTCTTCCGTTAGCATCCCTTTTAAAATGTGCGCTGGTTCAATGGCCTGCTGCTGGTTGCTCATAGCCATTTCCTGCGCACGCTGTATAGCTTCTTGTGCTTTAATAGTGAAATTATTTAAGTTCATAGGACTTGTCCTCCTTTTTCAAATCTTTTCTGCTAATTTTCACGATTTTAAAGCTCAAATTCTTTTCCAATACCCAAAAAAATTTGGTTTCTGAAAAAATGTCATTTAAAAAGGTTGGGGTAAGCCATTTTGACGAAAAAGCAGGTCATTTCGTCTAACCCTTTTAAGGCCTTGTCACCTTTTTCTGTTGATTTGACGTATATTTGGGGGTTGGATCACAATCTTGGTTGTAGGCTTTTCGTTGGGGTAAACCGAAAGCTTCTGAAAGGCAATTAAGACAAATAATGGACAACTTTAAACCAATTGTTTTCAAATTCAGCAGTGTTTGCCTTTTACTGGCTTTGGCATGTTTTCCACTAAGGGCTCAGGAACACTGGAAGAAAATGGATAAAAAGGATTCGGTCGATGAGCAACCCTCATTATCCGAACTTAAATTCAAACAAAGGCTTGTTTACGGTGGCAATCTGGGTCTAACATTCGGCCAGCATACTTCCATTAACGTTTCCCCAAAGCTTGGTTACCGCTTGAATAAACGTTGGATAGCCGGTATAGGTGGTACTTACAGTTATTTACGGATTGAATCCAGGCGAGGTGTTTATGAAGACCAGATCTACGGCGGGGAAATATTTACCAATTACCGGTTCTACAGAAATTTTATAGCTGTGGGTAAATTTGAATTGATCAATGTGCGTACGAGACCTTCTCATTTTCAAAATTTTAAGCGCAGATGGCAACCCGGGTCTTTCATAGGGATTGGTTATAGACAGGGAGTGGGTGGTAAGGTGGCTTTTGATATCCAATTGCTTTACAATTTTAGCTACCGCTCAGGAATTTCTCCCTACGAGAATCCTTATTTATTTAATTTTAACTTTTTCATATTCTGATTTAAAGTTAAGATGAATGTCAATCCTAAAAGAAATCTTAACTTATTTGAATCATTTTTATTAAAAAAATTGGGTTATTCGTGGCTTGGCATCGTCTCATAGTGCTCCTCTTTGGGTTACAAACTTTGGTCCTTGTCAAAGCTTATGGTCAGCAAAACTTTGTTTTCCATTACCCTATACCCGCAGAAAAGGATATAAGTTTGACCGAAGCATCCAACGGTGATGTCGTGATGGCCGGAACTGAGAATGATAAAATATTTTGTATACGGTTTTATCCCAGAGGGTCAGTTTTATGGAAAAAAGAATTTTCCTTTGATGCTTCAAGGCTAAAATTCGGTGATTTAACAGTGGATAGGAAAGACCGAACCTTAATCACTTTTACCGAAAGGAATGGCAATGGTTTTTACTTGATCAGGTTTGATAAAAATGGTAAGGTGGACTTGAGGAAAAATTACGTGATTACCGGTAAACGGCATCAGGAATCCTTACCCAAATCGGTTTGGGTGGGTCAAAAGGGGCATTATTTCATCTATGGTTACCACCACGTTGGCAATGGTAATGGGGAAGCATTCTTGTTAGAAGCCAATGAAAAAGGGGCTGTCTTAAATGACCGAAGTTACTCCCGGAATGAATTAAAAGGAGTAGCCGCAAAAGCCCCTGATGGTGGAAGTTTTATTGCACTGGGTGAGGCTTTGATCCGGACAGAGGCCAATGGGGATATCCGTTGGCGCAAAAAATTGCAAACTGCTTACCATGATGCCCTGAATATTGTGGTTACTGAAAGTGGAGAAGCAATGGTATTACAAACCACCAACAACCAGAATCAATTTATGGTGATCAAGGTTGATAAGGCGGGAAACCTTGAGTGGCAGACTAAGGAAATAAAATTCCAGGGTATTGGTAAAATTGAAGTGAATGGCATGGCCATCACGCCTGATAGTGGCATATTGCTATCAGGTCGGGTTAATACGGGCGGAGCCGTACCAAGAAATCTTCCTACGGTCATTAAAATTTCCCGAGACGGGCAGTATGAATTTATGCGTTATTTCAGGGATAAAGAGAGCGGGAATCCGCTTTATTCCGGTGGTTATTCTGTTTTTCAATACGGAAACAAGAATGTTTATTACGTGGCAGGTAAAAAAAGCTTTGATCCAAACCAACCATCCCAAACCGTGTTTATCCAGGCCCATTCTCTGAAAAAGGCCAATGACTGCGTAGAAAAGCTCGGTTTCAATACGGACACAAAAGCCCCCATCTCATTAACCCCTAAAATGGTACAAACCTCGAAAAAATCCTGGTCGGCAACCAATTTTTCCGCTAATTTGCAAAGCTTGAGTTTGAATAAAAAAACTGTTTGTTTTTCTTGTCTTGACCCTGAAGTGAATCTTGGGAATGACACCACCATATGTCCACAAGATACGCTCCTATTAAGGACTAATTTCAGGCGATCCCAATTCTCCTGGAATACGGGTTCTGATAAGCCTTCTATCAAAGTGGCCAAAGCCGGGAAATATTGGGTGACCGTTAAAAATCCTTGCGGTGAAGATTCGGATACCATTAAGGTTGACAAGTCTCCCGTTGCGGAGGCGAAATATACCATCAATCCCCGTAAACCAGGGCCTGGCGAAAAAGTGGTTTTTAAGGATTCCAATGCTGCGACCATTTATGAAACCTGGCATTTCGGAAATGGAATGATTGACACCGGTGCCAGGGTGACGCATACCTATGATTCGTCCGGTAAGTTCTTTGTCAGCTTTCGTTTTAAGGATAGTAACGAATGTCGGTATGAGGTAGCTGATTCGGTTAATATCCTTTTTTATTCATTGTATTTACCGGATGCCTTTTCTCCAAATGGCGATGGACACAATGACCGCTTTAAACCGGTGGGCTACGGTATAAAAAACTACCGTCTGGAAGTTTACAACCGTTGGGGTGAAAGGGTTTTCAAGGGACAAAATGAAGGCTGGGATGGAAATTACAAGGGGCAAAAGCTTCCAGCCGGCACCTATATTTTCCAATTGGAGGTACGGAATATTAATGAAAACGTGTTTAACAAGAAAGGAGTGGTACGCCTTATTCGGTAGTTTTACATCTCAATCCCGCCATCTCTGTTTTCTGGTTTTAGCTCTCCGCTGATCAAATCCTACAACCCCCTTTCAAAGTGGGGTTTTATTGTTTCTGCTCCATTAAATATTTGTAGAAAAGGGGAATGGTTTCGATCCCTTTGTAGAAATTGAAAAGCCCGAATTTCTCATTGGGAGAATGAATGGCGTCCGAATCCAATCCAAAGCCCATCATAATGGGTACCATGTTCATCTGTTGAGCAAAGAAGGCGACCACGGGTATACTTCCACCCGTTCTGACCGGTAGGGGCGCTTTGCCGAATGTGGCTTGGTAAGCCTGGCTGGCTGCTTTATATTCTTTGCGGTCAGTGGAGACAACAACCGGTTTGGCACCATGGAGCTTTTTAACCTGAATTTTTACGGATTTAGGGGCGATTTCCTTTAAATGCTTGGCCACAATGTCATTGATTTCATCTTCATCCTGATCAGGAACTAATCTCATGGAGATTTTGGCGTTGGCTTCAGCGGGCAGAACCGTTTTGGCCCCTTCCTTAATATAACCACCCCAGATGCCATTGACATCCAAGGAAGGCCTGAGGGAAGTGTTCTCATAAGCAGAATAGCCTTTCTCGCCATTCAATGCTTCAACCCCTACGGATTGCTTAAACTCTTCATCATAAACAGGTATGTCCTTGATTTTGGCTTTTTCTTCATCAGAAGGTTCTTGCACCTTGTCATAAAAACCGGGAATGTTAATTCGGCCATTTTCGTCCTTTAGAGAGGCGATCATGTTCGCCAATTCAATGGCCGGATTGGCAATGGCTCCGCCATAAACGCCGGAATGAAGGTCTCTATCAGGACCCTGTACGCCTACTTCCAAGTAACATAAGCCTCTTAAACCAACCGGAATGGAAGGTTGCTCATTGGATATCATAGCGGTATCGGAGAGCAATAGAATATCCGCTTTAAGCTTATCTCGATTGTTTCTGGCAAAATCGGAAACATTAGGGGAACCGACTTCTTCTTCCCCTTCGATGATGAACTTGATGTTACAAGGTAAATTACCCGTTCGATTCATGAATTCAAAGGCCTTTACGTGCATAAACATCTGACCTTTGTCATCACATGCCCCCCGCGCAAAGATTTTCTCATCTTTTAATACCGGTTCGAAAGGCGGTTGATCCCATTCTTCGTAAGGATCCGCCGGTTGGACGTCATAATGGCCATATACCAATACAGTGGGCAGGCCGGGATCGACCATTTTTTCCCCAAAAACAATGGGATTGCCTTCTGTTGGGCAAACTTCGGCTTTATCTGCACCGGCTTCTTTTAATTTGTTTTTGACAAATTGAGCAGCTTCTTCAACATTGGCGCTAAATTCCGGGTCAGCACTGACAGATGGGATTCTTAGGAGCTCAAACAATTCATTGAGGAAACGATCCTTGTGGTCTTCGATATACTGTTTGATGTCGTCTTGCATTGTTAAACGCTGTTTGGTTCGGCTAAGGGTGCGAAATTAATAAAGAAAAAGGCCAATTCGGTATTTAGCCTTTTGCCCTTGATCACAAATCAATAGGAGATGGTTAATGGGGACTATTGGCTATGCCTTATGCTTTATTCCCGGGTTTGATTATTCTTAAATTCGAGCTTAAATCAAAGCCCCTTTTTTTCTTGAGTCGTTTGCGGAAAAATTTTTACCCGGATGCTGTTGAAGCCGGTTGCGATGAAGCCGGGCGGGGTTGCTTGGCCGGTCCGGTAGTAGCCGCTGCGGTTGTTCTTTCACCCCGCCAACGCCTGATTCATGCCTTGAATGATTCCAAGCAGTTAAGTCCGGGAAAGCGGGAACAATTGGTAGAAAAAATCACCCAAAAGGCTGAAGCCTATGGCATTGCTACTGTTGATAATAATGAAATCGATAAGCTCAATATCCTTCAGGCTTCCGTTAAAGCGATGAACCTGGCTGTTGAACAAATGTCGATTAAGCCGGAATGGCTCTTGATTGATGGCCATTATTTTCACACAACCAGTGGCATTCCCTTTCATTGTATTAAAAAAGGAGATGCGTGGTATGCTTCCATAGCCGCTGCTTCGGTTTTGGCTAAGGTTTACCGGGACCAGTTAATGGAAAATTACCATCACGAATACCCGGTTTACCAATGGCACAGCAATAAGGGTTACCCCACTCCGCCACACAGGAAGGCCATAGCCCGGTATGGCCCATCTCCGTTACACAGGGAGAGTTTTAATCTGATTAAGCAATATAAACAACTTAAGTTCAACCTTTAATAGGATGGTTATTAAATAATCAGGATTTTACCCTGAATAATGTCATGGGATTAAAGGTAAGGTTTGTTTGCACAGGTTTTGAATATTTTCTTCAAAAAAGCCATGGGACGTTTTAAAGAAGAAGACAAGGCCAATATCAATTTTATTGCCGATTCCATTCGCGAGGTTCATAGTTATGTAGGCTATAAGGATTACAATACTTTCGCCAAAGATACCACCTGTGTGGAAGAAGTGGTTGAACAGTTGAAAAACATCGGAGGGGCAGCTAAGATGTTATCTGATGACTTTAAGGCGTATTTTGAAAACGTAAACTGGGATGCTTTGGTGAACCTGGAAAATACAGCCTTTTCGCCTGAATACGAAACCGGTATCCAGGTAATATGGGGTGTTGTTAAGGAGGAGTTGGGCTACATTGATGATTACATCACACAAGTCCACAGAACCATAGAAGCTGAAGAGCAAAAGGAATCCTAAAGCGGTTTAAAATATGCCAAATTATGATTACCAATAGTAGGGAGGTGGTTAAGGTTTCTATTAGCAGAAATTAAGAGGTAAGGATTTAGTTTTCCCGCAGAAATCGCAGAATAGCG
>CAZJWK010000083.1:0-12892 GCA_964549595.1 uncultured Sphingobacteriales bacterium
CCTGTCTCTCGCCGCTTCTATATAAATCAATTACAAGGAAAGCATGTAATTGACAAGTGCAAAATTAAAGGTATTTTGGAAATGTACAAACCTTAAAGCATAAATTTATTTTCATTCGGTATGTAATCTAATCAGGGCAAAATTTCCGATGGCTTAAATTGTAACCAAATGAGGATGTGAAAATGTTTACCTGGGTCTAAAAGGGCTATGTTTGAAGATTAAAACTATTCACCCTGAAAGCAATCCTAAATGATAAGCAAAAGTGGGAAAGTACTTTATTCTTTCCTGAGGTATTTTTTGAACAATTTCAAAACAGCGGGAAAGATCAACACATCAGCAATCCAGGCAACAAATAGTGCCACAGAACATAAAAGCCCCATATTTTCAATGGATCGTAACCTACTGAACAAAAGAACAAGAAACCCAAGCCCGAAAATCAGGGTACTGTTCATAATAGGCCGAACATAGGGCAATACATAGCCAGAAAAGATTAAACTCGTCTCTTTTTCCTGAAGCGAACCCTGCCGGTAATACCATAAGATATGCAGGCTATCGTCTACCACAATTCCAATTACTACACAAGCAATTACTGCGGTACTGATATCGAAGGGAATATTGAAGATAAACATAACAAGTGACAATACCAGGAGCGGGAAAATGTTCAAGAATAGGCTTATAAGCCCGAGTTTCCAGTCTCTTATTATCAACAAAATAAGCATTAAAATTAAAACAATGGCCAAGCCCAGGTTATATAGCATCCCACTGACAATATGCTCCATTTGATAAAGATAAATAGGAAGGTACCCGGCACTGTTTATTTCGTAATTATGGTTTTGGCTGAAATGCCGGATGACTTCCAAAGTTTGGTTGTAATATTTTTTCATTTCGACCGTTGAGCCCATTGGTATTCGGACCATCATTCGGGTCCTCAGGCTATCTTCGGATAAAAATAATGGACGGGCATTTTTTGTGACCAACGGATGGTTAATGGCAAACCATTGATCAAACCCGACCATCCCATCCACAAAATCAAACTGCGCCAATTTTTGTCTTAACTCCTTTAAGTTCTGCCAATCCTGTTTTTCCCAAGGTTCTTGCTTTTTTTTCAATACCAAATCAAGCGGGTTGAAATAACCAAAAGATTCTTCAATCCCATAGACATCCTGGCGAACCTTGTTGTCTTTGGGCAGGAACGTTAAGGAATTGGTGTCCACTTTGATTTCACTGAAAAAATAAACCCCGCTGAACATGATAATAGCGGCGAAAGCAGTAAGAATTACCGTCCTCCATGTTGATAAGCCCGCGTAAAACCGGAAAAGCCAGTGATAAACAAATGAATCGAGCTTTGAACCATGTGAATCAAATGCTTTTTTACCGGGAATGGCTCGAATTTCCGGGATGCCTAAAATAAGCAATAAAAACAGGCCTATTGCTAATCCTCCGGAAGCTATAACACCGAATTGGCTAATTATGGGAAATTCACTAATAATCAGAGAGCCCAGGCCGATAATAGTAGTAATCGCTGCCAGGCACACCGGTGCTACCTTTATGTTAAGGTAATGGCGTAATAAACCGTCACTTTTACTGGTTAAATGCAAGAGGTAAGCCCCAAAAAGAATGATGAATAACATGGGTATTACCATGTTTACCATGTTGACTTTGATACCCGTCCAACCATAAAGAGAAATTGCAGGCAGGAAGCAAAGCATTAGCAAAAGCAGAATGATGAATAAACGTTTACGGGAACTTATTCGTAAAGTAAGAATCACGATCATGAAAAGAAAAGCAAGGCTAATCAATAGCCCCCCATCTTCCTTGGATAGGCGGTCTATCTCAGAAAATATCACCCCACTTCCGGTTAAATGGGTTTCAATGGTGTCGGGTAAAAACGCTGTTTTTCGCTTAATAGAGTCCAGAATGCCATGTCGTTTGTCATTGGGTGTTTTTGTGCTTTCCAAACGCAGGTATACCATTTCTCCCCGGCCATTTCGGGTATCAAAATACATGGAATCCACCCTCTCCAGTAAACTACGCTGACCAGAATCCAGGAAAAACACGAAGTCTTTAATGTCACTCCGGGCGAAAACTTGTCTAAGCCCATGGATATTTCGAAGGCTATCGCTGACTTGGGCTACGATATTAATTTTTTCTTGGGTGGCTTGGTTTTCCGGGAAAACCAGGTAATAAAACATCCACTCATCATGCCCGAAATCCTCAACAAATTGTTGGTTTTGCTTAACGATTTCGGAGTCATCCGGGAACCATTCTTCCAGCTTGTTTTCTACCTCAATCGAAGTAACCGGTATAGCAGCCAATAAAACCAGGAACCAGCCTAACCAGCGTACCCACCTGCGTTTTTGCATAAAAAGGATGTAATGCCGGTAAAGCTGGACAATGGTTTTCATGGCTTTTTTCAATTAGAAACCTTAATAACGAATCTTGACCTTCCAAAAATAAAGTAAGTGCGCAAAAGGCAAATAGAAATTGCCATTTATAAGCATTTTTCATGAATTTAAAAATGATCAGAACACTGCCTTTACCATTTGTACGGGTAAGCGACTTCCCTATTTAGATTGGCGCTGGTGTTCAAATTCAGAAAGCAGAAGGATATTCCGGAATAAACTGCAAAATAATCATTCGGAATGCGCCGGATCAAAATTACCTGAAATTTTTGATAAGGGGCTATTCGCCCTCTTTTATCGCTTTTAATGTATTAAACAACGACTCGTCTACAACATAACAGCCTGATTCAGACAATTCAAAAATTTCTTCCTTTCTATCCTTATGATAAGCCTTTTCAGAAGTAAAAACCTTAATATCACCTTCATCGGCAAAGCTTGAAAAGTCCTGAGCCAATTGATTTATGACGTCCTGATCAGTAAGGTCGATCCTATCATTGTTTGAATTCACAACCAAACCGGCCAATTCAATTTGGTCCTCCTTGAAATGGAAGATCTTGAGTTCTTTGGGTGACCGGTGTTCAAGGTATTCAACCTTACCCAGTACCTTGTCAAATACAATATCGCTGAAGTCCTCGATCAATTGCTCTACCCGTTCAGGTTCTTCTTCTTTCATCGTTTGCCAATCCTCAGGTTGGATGTTTTGGGCAGCCAAAAATTGCGTAAATTCTTTTTCCAATTCCTGAAGCTCCTCTAATGTTAAACGGCGATATTTCATAGCCCAAGGTTTTACCTGCAAAGGTAACCCCAATAACCTTTTACAAGCAAATGGAATTTAATATGCTCATAATGCTTCACAACATGCAATTGAAGCCGGATAAAGCGGATATTAAAAATTTTTCGGCTAAAATTTTGGCTCATTCCATACTACCTAAATACCTTTGTAGTGTAATAATTAAGTAATACAGTAAAAAATCAAAACCTATGGAAACCACAGTAAACCTAAAAGGATTGACTTTTGGCTACTCCAAAAGGAACACCCTTTTCCAAAACTTAGATTTAGCATTGGAGCCGGGACACATTTACGGCATGTTTGGTAAAAACGGAACCGGTAAAACAACCTTGCTTAAGCAGATGACTGGTTTATTGTTCCCGGATAGGGGTCAATCAACGGTTTTTGGCTATCCTCCTTCCAAACGTTTACCCGGGGTATTACAGGAAATATTTTTACTACCGGAATATTTTGAGCTTCCTCCCTTAACGACTGAAACCTATCGAAAAGTCCATTCCCCGCTTTATCCGAATTTTAATCATGACCAATTTGACCGGCATATGGAAGATCTGGACATTCCTCCAAACCAAAAACTCACGAAACTGTCTTTTGGTCAGCAAAAGAAGGCCCTATTGGCTTTTGCTTTGGCTACTCAAACACGATTGTTAATCATGGATGAACCCACGAACGGCCTCGATATCCCTTCCAAAAGTCAATTCCGAAAAACCTTAGCGGGTGCTATATCGGAAGAACAAATCGTTCTCATTTCCACTCATCAGGTACGTGACCTCGCAAGCCTGATTGATCAGGTTATCATACTGGAAAACGGACAAATCATTTTTCAAGAACCCATTGACCGGATTAACCAGGCTTTATCCTTCAAAGAAATCAAGGAAGGGGAAAGTGTACAGCCACTTTATTCGGAACCTTCATTTTCCGGCCACAAAGCCATTCTACCGGCTGACAAGGAACAAACAGAAGTGGATCTGGAACTGCTTTTTAACGGCATTTTAACAGCACAAGATACTATTCAGGAACAATTTAAAAAACAATAAACCATGAATACTGCCCAATTTTTTGACCTCAAACGATTTGTCATTTTTCTGAAAAGACAGCTTGTAGTCAATAACCGCAGTTGGCTCATCGAACTTGGCGGTCTTACCGGAATTTTACTTTTTTTAACAATAGTACAGTGGGTAACCAATTACGATTACCAATTTAATTTTTTCAGGAATGTGGCCCTATTATCCTTTTTTGCCGGTGGTATCGGGCTCACCAGTAAATCTTTTAGTGAACTCCGTTCGCCGGCAAAAGCATTGCTTTACATGAATTCACCGGCATCGGTTTTTGAAAAGCTACTCACAAATTGGTTGATCAGAGCCATTGGATTTGCCATAATCATGTATGTCATAATTTTTATCATGAGTATAGTATGCGGAGCTTTAAGCGAGGCCATCCTTGGCTCCTCATGGCAAACCTTCGATCTTTTTGCCGTCAAAAACCTAAAAATAGCAGGCCATTTCCTGGTCTGGCAAAGCATTTTCTTGTTTGGTGCGGTGTATTTTAAAAACAATAACTTGATCAAAACCCTTTTTTCCCTCATTGGAATTGGATTGTTTTTCTCGCTATGGACCGGGTTAATTGGTGCCGGCGTTAAGGAGCTATATGGCATTGAAAGCTTGCAAATGCGTATCAGTTCAGAAGTGGCAGCCAATCAATCACCCAACGGCAATACATCCGCCTTCTTTAACTTTATCAATACATTAGAAATCGTCTTCAAGTGGGTGTATGTAGCAATCGCCCCATTCTTTTTACTCGTTACGTATTTTCATTTGAAAGAAAGGGAGTTCTAAAATATGGAATTCAAAAATAACAGTCCCATATATCAGCAAATAGCCGATCATTTTTATGAAAAAATCCTTCGTGCACAATGGAAAAGCGGAGAACGCATTCCTTCGGTAAGGGAAGTGGCCATGACGTTAGAAGTAAATCCCAACACCGCGGTCAGGGCCTATGAGCAATTGCAAAACCAGGGAATTATCTATAACAAACGAGGCATCGGCTATTTCCTATCGCCGGACGGTTATGACAAGGTCTTGGCCATTAAGCAAAGAGAATTCAAAAAAACCGTCTTACCAGATTTGTTTAAGCAAATGGATTTGCTTAAAATAGGAATCAAAGAAGTCGAACAATTATATCAAAACCACAAAAATCACAATCAAAATGAAAACCAGTAATAAATTATTATTAGGCGTATTTATTTTGTTTTTGGTCGGATCGATCCTCATTATGGTCCGGCTGGCAAGCATGGCTGTTAATCAAGAGGTTTCTATGAATGTTCCGGAAGAAAAACCCCTCATTATCAGGCCTTCCACCCAACGTGCTCAATTGGATAGCCTAAAACAACGTGTCAAGCGGCAAGGAGGCGAATTAAATTACTCCCATATTCAGTACAATAATTCCGGAATGCTAACCGAAATAGCCGGGGAGGTAGAGTACCCCTGTTGTTCAGGTAAGTTTAAGACGGATAGTTTAAAGCACATTGTCATTGTAAAGGGTACCAAAGATTTAGGCATTTTCGTCAATAATGATAAACCGGTTATGAATTCAGTTTGGGAGCAAGACTGGGACTGAAGGCAATTTTTGACTAAATTTGGTAGCCATGAAACGTTCCGGTTACAGTGACTTGCCGCTACATGGTGGCCACGTACCGCAATGGCTGGCTCAGCGAATGCAAAAGTTGGGCGGGGCTATTTCCGAGGCCATCGTGCAGGAATATGGTAAAGCTGAGTTCCTCAGAAGAATGAGTGACCCCGGTTGGTTTCAGGCATTGGGCTCCGTAATGGGCATGGATTGGCATTCATCCGGGATTACAACTTCTGTGCTGGGTGCGCTAAAAAGGGCTATTAATCCGGCTTCCCATGAATTAGGCATTCACATTTGCGGAGGCCGGGGGAAACAATCCCGGCAAACACCCAATGAACTTTACGACTTTGGGTATAAAACAGGGCTCAATGCCCAAAATTTGGTTCATTCCAGTAAACTCAGTGCCAAGATTGATAATACCGCCATACAGGATGGCTTTCAGCTTTATCTTCATGCTTTTATACTAACAGATGAGGGAGAATGGACAGTCATTCAGCAAGGAATGAACAATGGCAACGGGATGGCCAGGCGGTACCATTGGCACTCAAGAAATCTACAATCCTTTGTTAATGCTCCGCACACTTCAGTTTACGGGCAGAACCAAGGTCAAATCCTAAACTTGACCGATCCGGAAGCTGATCCTACGCGAACAGGAATACTTGACTTAAGCCGGGAAAAACCCCAACATTTGTTGCCCGAGGTGAAGAAAATGACCATGCCTAACCATCATGACGTTTACCAAAAGGATGTCAATTTGAAAAGGCTGGGTTCTGTACTGGCCCTGGCCCGGGAAACAGAAATAAAGGATTTTGAAAACCTCCTGATGATCAAAGGGATGGGGCCAAGAACCTTGCAATCATTAACCCTGGTTAGTGAAGTGATTCATGGTACGCCCTCCCGTTTTTCGGATCCGGGCCGATACGCTTTTGCTCATGGCGGCAAGGATAAAAAACCATTTCCGGTTCCTACCAAGGTTTATGACAAGACCATCGAAGTATTGGAAACTTCGGTGAAAAAGGCCAAAATTGGTCAAACGGATAAGCAAAAGGCCCTTAAAAGCCTACACAAAACCGCTAAGCAAATGGAGCAAAGCTTTGAAGAAGATCCCGGGGGTTTTGAGCAGCTTAAAAAGCATGAGAATAGTAATTCATGGAAATACGGCGGAAGGAGTGTTTTTGGGAAGGAACAACCACCGAAATCAACCTCTGCAAAAGGCTATCAATTAGACCTTTTTTAGATTTAGGTGGCCTGTTTGTTAATTCTCCTATTGATTGGCTGTAATATCCACCTTTTTACCGGTCCTGGCTGATTCAAAAATGGCCTCCACCACCCGGATGTCTTTTAGCCCATCAGAACCGGGTACCATTACCGGCTCATCATTAAGAATGGCTTTCGCATCATCATCCATTTGCTTCGCTTGCTGATTGGGTATGGTTTGATTGAGTGTTTTTCCATCACTGGTTTCCCCTTTAACACCGCTATAGGTCTGAAAAGGCACCAACCGGTACCAGCCCTCTGCGCAATCTACGTGAAGCCGGTTTTTCCCTTGGTTAAGAGTAGTCATGCAGGAAGCTCTGGCCCCGCTGGGAAATTCTAAATCAAAATAAGTGGTTTCATCCACTTCACTGAACAATTCGGTTCTGGTGGTTTCATGACGGGCCGTTACAGCAATGGGTTCCTCATGAGTACAGTAGCGGGCCGCATTCAAGGGGTACACACCCATATCAAACATGGCGCCGCCACCCATTGCTTTTTCTACTTGCCAGTCATTGGTGCTATGACGGTAACCCGCACCGGATTCAATCTTTTGAATGGGGCCATAAGGCAGATCCCTTCCGTACTGCATAATGGTTCTGGTATCCGGTTCATGCTGCATCCGGTAGCCAATGCTCAATTTCACCTTGTTGCGGTTACAAGCATCAATAATGTCCTGACAAGCTTGCTCGGTGGTAGCCATAGGCTTTTCACACCAAACATGCTTACCGCAATTGGCCGCCAAAATGCTGAAATCACAATGCATAGAATTGGGTAGGACGATGTAAACCACATCGATATCCGGGTTACCGGCTACTCGGTGCATGTTGTCATAGTTGTAAACGTTTTTATCCTTAATCCCGTATTGCTTTTGCCATTTGGGGATCTTATGGGGGCTACCGGTTACAATACCGGTTAATTCGCAGAACTCGGTTTGCTGTAGGGCAGGCGCCAAAAGATTAGTGCTGTAATTGCCCAGGCCCACCAAAGCCACACCCAACTTTTGTTTTTTTCCAAGCCTGGGTGTAATGAACGGGGGAATCAATGCGGTTGCACCAGCCACCAAAGCCGCTGACCCACTTATTTTGAGGAATTTTCGCCTGCTAAAACCATTATTTGCCATAACCGAGCATGAAAAACCTATTAACACGTTGAGTGAAATAAACCCCCAACGGCCTTTCCTTGTTCAACCAATTGATTGTATAGCTTTACCGCTTCTTCCGTTTGGGCCACTTTCACCTCTATTCCCTGCTTCTCCAGTTTTTGAATGACATCACCCGGCACCTTCAAAGCTTCCTGCACCCCTTTGGAGAGCACAATAACCTTAGCCCCTTTGTTTATCAGCTCCTCGACATCTGCAAACTGAATTCCGGGGTTATGCCGGGTGCCGGTTTCATTCCAATCCCAGGTGCGGGCACCACCCGGAAAAAGCTTGGCATCCTTTAATGATTCCGGTTCCCCTTGAATTTGGATTTTTCCCCAACGCTGGCTTTCAATTTTCGGAGAAAGGTGTTTGCTTACCTGTTCCATATTTTTCGGTTTTGGCTAATCCACGTAATCTTTTTTTACAACCAAAGCCACTTCATTATTAGCAAGTGGTAAAAAACCTTGTTCGTAACAAAAGTAGTAGACTTTGCCCTGCTTTGTTTTATAAAAGTTCGTGAAATAGTGGAAATTAAAACCATGCTGATGCAATGCCTTTTTAGTGGTTTTGGCCTTTCCTTGCGGGTTCAGGTTGGCTAAAATCCTTCGGTTTTTCCGAAGGATGTTGTTGACCTTTCGCATATAATTATCCCGGTCGCGGTTTAAGCGATTGTTGTAAGCATTCCGGCATTGATCGGAGCAAAATTTCTTGTCCGATCGGCCTTTGATGGATTCTCCGCATTCAGGGCATTCAGAATTCATACTACCAATTTAAGGAAAAAGTCAGTCATTTACAAATAATTACAATCGATTAATAAGCGAAAGCAAATATTTATCATTTGTATTGCCTTGAGTGACCCATTCATATTTGCCAAAGCAATTTCAATAAAATATTTGTTAAACAAAATTTAGTAATTATGAACGGATTAAAGAATCAAGTACAACTCATCGGCAATTTAGGTGACAACCCCCAAAGCCGGGACTTCGGCAATGGTAAAACCAAAGCCTGGTTCCCGGTAGCTACCAATGAAACCTATTATGACAGCAACGGGGAAAAGCAGACCAATACCCAGTGGCATAACCTGGTAGCCTGGGGTAAGACTGCTGAAAAGGTCAATCAATACCTGGAGAAAGGGGCTCAGGTCATGATCGATGGAAAACTGAATTCCCGCAGTTACGAAAAAGACGGTGAAAAAAAGTACATCACGGAAGTGGTGATCAATGAATTCATGGTATTGAACAACAACCGGAAAAGCTGAGCCGGAACAAAAGGTTTGAAAGCCATAAGCAGGGTCCAGGATAATCCCTGCTTAAGGCTTTTCCATAAAATATTAGAATCTAAGGATTCAAAACCTTTTTAATTCCTCCTTTCCAGCGAAAATTATGGAGGTTCCTTTAATTCATTAAGAATTTGGGTTTATTTTGCAGGAAAAGAGTGCAATTAAATGACCACAAGTGAGTCCGATGCCCCTGAGGAACCCAATAATCCGCGCTTAGAGATAGCTTTCAGCAAGCCCAAAATAGGGCTGCTAATCCTTTATAATCTGCTAATCGTTGGCCTTGGGATGGTTCTATTCCTGACGGCGGGAACATTTAACCTACTGGTTCAAATCTTTTTCAAGCTTACTGCCATTGCCGGCATAATGTTCTTTGGAAGTACCATCCTGCTTTTTTTTATCAAATTGTTTCAAAAAAAGCCAGGTTTCACGGTAGATCAGGCTGGTTTCATTGATAATGCAGACGCCATCAGTGCAGGGAGGATATTCTGGGAGGAAATTACCGAAATCGGCAAATGGCAATTCATGGGGCAGGTAATGATAATGGTAAAGGTGAAAGACCCGAAACGCATCATTAACACGCAAAACTTCTTTAAGAAAATCCTCATGCGCCTAAATTGGAAAAGATTTGAAACACCCGTTTCCATAACCTGTGGCGCCCTACAGATTGATCACGAAAAACTTTTCCAGATTTTAGAAGAAAACCTAAGGAGCCAGCATTATGAATCCACCGATTGAATTCATTTACCCCACAATATTTATCTGAAAAATTTTTTTAAAGGGTTTTTCGTTATTTATTAGACAAAAAGAAGCATTATGGCTCGATTGGCCCACTTGATTTTTATTCTGTTTATGCTTTTCGCCACCTCCTCCATGGGCCAGCAATTTCCCTCATCCTGTAAGATGAATAAATCATTTGTGAATCAATTTAAAGAAGACATTGCCCGGCTTTCAGTCCGGAAAATGCGCAGGGATTCTGCTTTAAAGGACAGCATTCGCATACCGGTTCGCTTAAAGGATACCATCGGAAAGGCATTAGCCGCCGTTTACAATGCCCAAACACCTGTTACGGACAGCCTGTTTAATTTTTATAACTTCCATACCTTTCCCCTGCCTGAGACCAGGCACTTTAGTTTATCCATTGATTCTACCTATAACTGGGTTAAGCATGTTCAAAAAGGAGATTCGACCGTTAGCCAACCCAAAATGGATAAACTTTTTAAACAATTTGGTTTACAAGTAGATACGGTTTACCAATTCGATTTTTTTGAATCTTACACCATTAAGGTTGAAGCCCGACAACACTACAATTTGAAACCCCTCTTAAAAAGGTTTAAAAAAATTAACCCGGTTCGTTATGCGAACTCGAAATTAATTGCCGGAGATGGGAACAATATTCGCTACAGGGAACTTCCTCAAAACCAGCAGCTTGAATTTGCCATTAAATGGGGTGATTGCCCGGCAGGATGCATGTTTCAAAGGGTCTATCGCTTCAGGATTGAGGATGATTGTGCGATTAACCTTTCACGAAACGGAGAACCCATCCCGGACCGGATTTATCAAAGGCATCAGGATACTACCCTCAACAACGGCAATAATAACTCATTACTCCAACAGGGCCTGCAGGACTCCTTTGCTTACGTTTTTCCGAACCCTACCACCAATGAATTTACCCTGGAAGCCATAAAGCCCGTAGGGGAAGTCAAAGTTTCTGTGCTAACCTCCGAAGGCACCGTAATCAAACAACGGTTGGTAACGTTTAACCAGGTTCCGGCTTCTTTTAAATTTGATTTGACATCCTATCCCGGCGGGGTTTATTTTGTTACGCTCATAAACCCCAACAAACAGCAATTGATTAAAATCATCAAAAAAGCCGGCCAATACTAACCATTCCGCATTTGAGCCAATGACTCAAAATATTCCTTTTCTTTTTTACTTAGTTTTTTAGGTATCTTTATTTGGACTTTGGCCAAAAGATCGCCTTTTTTAGAAGGATTGTTGTAATCAGGGAAGCCCTTTTCCTTAAGCCTTAGGATGGTTCCGCCCTGCGTTCCGGCTGGGATTTTGATTTTGAACTGATGGCCGAATACCTGGAAATAATTCTGACCGCCCAGCACGGCTTTATAAACATCCACAGGCATATCGACATAAAGGTCATTACCGGACCTTTGATAACCAGGCTGGTCTTTCACATTAATGGTCAGTAATAGGTCACCCGGTTGTATGCCATTCATTCCGTTGCCACCCTTTCCCTTTAACCTTAAGGTTTGACCATCCTGAATACCGGGTTTAATTTTTATTCTGAGCTTTTGGTTTTGGACACTGATGATTTTTTCGGTTCCTTCGTAGGCATCGGCTAATCCAATTTCCAGATTCGCCTTTAAATCCTGGCCTTTGGAAGCATGCTGTTTTTGTTGACCGCCAAATCCTCTTCCACGGGTACGGCTTCTGCCACCAAACCCGCTTCCCCCAAAGAAGGCATCAAAAAAATCGGAAAAGCCACCCCCTCCGAAGAAGTCTTCAAAATCACCCTCAAAAGTGGTATAAGTCCTTTGACCACGGCCACCACCTCCCCCGAATCCTTGCTGACGCATGAATTCCTCAAAATCAAAACCTGCACCACCTGCGCCGCCGGCACCAGCTTGTTGATATTTTTTCCAATCTGCTCCTAACTGATCATATTGTTTTCGTTTTTCCGGATCGCCTAACACTTCATAGGCTTCGCTAACCTCTTTGAATTTTTCTTCCGCCTTTTTGTCATTCGGGTTGGCGTCAGGATGGTATTTCCGGGCCAATTTCCGGTAAGCCTTTTTGATTTCATCCTGACTTGCATTTTTGTTTATACCAAGCGTTTTATAATAATCTTTATAATCCATATTTCCTCCACTACTTTTTCCTTAAAAAGTCAAAATCTTTGCCAAGCCCATTTCTGACAGGTTGTCATCTTTGCTGGCGAAGAAAACCCTATACTACTCAAAAATCCCCTAAGTCTTAATCAATGATTCCAGAACCTTTGCCCTGTCCGTAAACAGCCCACCAACCAGGATGCAAGGCCTCTAAATCTGCCCTGCTCATTGATAATAGCAACGCTTTCTTAAAATCCCTTTTGATTCCTGTTTTTCATGCCTTTTCCTTTTATCTGATACGATAAAATCGCCCTTTGATCGATTTTTCTGATTAGTTCTTACTTAATCATAACCTCTCAGAAACGGGTGCAAGGCAATTTTCCGGTGTTAAAATTTTTTGTATCGGGCATTTTGACAAAACCTGTAAAATTATAACATTGATGGTCTTTAGTTTGTGGCCTGATGGCTATTGTTTCGCCAGTTGGTGGATTAAAGGAAAGAAAGGTTCTACAATGAATTTTATGGAAATGTTTTTGAGAAGTTTTGATCTAATAA
>CAZJWK010000084.1:0-9946 GCA_964549595.1 uncultured Sphingobacteriales bacterium
AGGTATTTTATTATTAGATCAAAACTTCTCAAAAACATTTCCATAAAATTCATTGGAGAACCGTTTTTTTATTTATAGCGCTATTCTTTTCTGTCCCTACCTAAAGCCTTTATTTACTTTTATTTTACCTGATTAATACAGGTAAAACGATTATTTAAAAAAACTTCATTTCTCCGGAAGGAAAGTACTGAATGGGAAGCAAAATCATAAGGAGTCGTCACGTAATCTTGACCGGCTTGAATTGTCATCTCATCCAGGCCATCGATAAAAATTTTCCTTTATTACCCCAATTATAGCCACTTTCATGGGAAACAAACCAGTATTAAAAAACCCTTTTCAAGCCATTACTGAGCAAATACAAACCGATGAATGAAGAAGCCAAATAGCAGAAATATTGTTATTCGTTTTGTCGACAGTTTATTTTTGAAATTTCACAATGATTTAATTTAGTGCTTCTTAAAAACCAGTCATGTATGACCAATCTCACCATTGGCTTGATACGAGAGGGAAAAATTCCGCAGGATAACCGTGTGGCTTTAACGCCTGATCAAAGTAAAGCCTTGCAGGAAAATTATCCGGGTCTGAAAATCATTGCTGAACCCTCTGAAATACGATGTTTTTCGGACAAGGAGTACAAGCAGGCAGGAATAGAAGTCGCTCATCGTATGGAGGAATGTGACTTGTTACTCGGAATTAAGGAGGTACCTGCCCACGATTTAATTCCGGAAAAAACCTACATGTTTTTTTCCCATACCATCAAAATGCAACCTTACAACCGGGATATGTTGCGTACGATAATTGATAAGCAAATCCGTTTAATAGATTACGAACTACTGACTGATGATGAGGGAAAAAGGATCATTGGGTTTGGTCATTTTGCGGGCATTACGGGGGCCCATTATGGGTTATTGATGTACGGGAAAAAAACCGATGCGTACGATTTATTACCAGCTTACAAAGCCCATAATTATGCAAGCCTGATTAGCCATTACCACGGAATTCACTTTCCCCCGTTTAAGGCTTTAATTGCAGGAGATGGAAGTGTCGGAGAGGGTGCTAAAGAGGTCCTGCAAAAAGCAGGTATTACTGAAGTAACCCCGGAAACTTTTAAAAGTCAAACTTTTGATAAGCCGGTCTTCACGCAATTGGGTATGCAAGATCTTTACAAACCTCAAGACAACAGTCCTTTCCAAAAGGAAACTTTCAAAGAAAATCCCGAAAAACACGAAAGTCGCTTTCCGGAATATATGCCCCATACCGATTTGTTCATAAACGCCATTTACTGGGAAAAAGGTGTACCTCGTCATTTTACCACTAAAGAAACGGAGCGGGAGGATTTTAAGGTTAAAGTCATTGCCGATATTTCCTGTGACATTCAGGGTTCAGTGCCCATAACCGTGCAGCACACAAACCAAACCAATCCGGTTTATGGGTTCGATCCGGTCAACAAAGATTTAACGACACCTTACCAACCTAATACCATAGATGTCATGGCTATTTCCAATCTTCCGAATGAACTTCCCAGGGATGCTTCCGAAGCTTTTGGAGAGGTATTAAAAAGTAGGGTTATACCGGATTTTATAGAAAATTGTGACGGAAAAATGTTTCGCGATGCTACCATCACAAAAAATGGCGCATTAACGGAGCCCTTTCAATACCTAAAGTCCTTTGTGGAAGAGCCTTAATTGGGAGGCCAACAAACCGGAATAAAGAAGTTTACAATCAACCCATTATCCGGCAATAGAAATTACTCATGAAGGGCAAGCACCTCATTGACATGCTTGAAAGGGAGATCAAAAGCTTCAGAAACGGCTTTATAACAAACATGGCCATGAATTACGTTCAATCCCATTTTTAGCGGGGCATCCTCAGTCGTGGCTTGCCACCATCCTTTGTCTGCTAATTTAATGACATAAGGCAAAGTAGCATTGTTAAGTGCAATGGTCGAAGTAGCGGGCACAGCACCCGGCATATTGGCTACACAGTAATGCACAATGTCATCCACTTCGTATACCGGATTTTCGTGGGTGGTGGGCTTACAAGTCTCTATGGAACCCCCTTGGTCTACAGCCACATCTACTACGACACTTTTCTTTTTCATGTGTTTGAGCATATCCCGGGTAATAAGATGGGGCGCCTTAGCACCGGGAATCAAAACCGCTCCAATAACCAGGTCAGCATCTTTTATTTCATTTTCGATGTTCTGCTGATTGGATTTCATCGTGGTCACGTTTGCCGGCATCACGTCATCCAAATACCTTAACCGGGAAATGTCGATATCCATAATAAGCACATTGCCTTCCATGCCGGCAGCCATTTTAGCCGCCTGGTAGCCCACCGTTCCGCCGCCAAGAATCACTACTTTTCCTGGTCTTACGCCAGGCACACCACCAAGCAATACCCCCCGACCGCCTTTTGGTTTTTCAAGGAACTGTGCCCCCTCCTGGACAGCCATTCTCCCAGCCACTTCTGACATAGGCTCTAATAGCGGAAGTTTACCCTCATTGTTCTCCACGGTTTCGTATGCCAGACAAACACTACCTGAGTCAATCATTGCTTCTGTCAATTCCCGGCTTGAAGCAAAATGGAAAAAAGTAAAAAGCAACTGGTCTTCCTTAATGAGCTCGTATTCCTCTTTTATAGGCTCCTTGACCTTTACAATCATTTCCGCATTATCGTAAACGTCCTGAATATCGGGTAATATGGAGGCCCCTACTTCCTTATAATCTTCATCGCTAAAACTACTTCCTTCACCGGCTCCTGATTGAACATAAACAGTATGGTTCCTATAGGTCAATTCCCTTACACTGGATGGAATTAAACCTACTCTGAATTCTTTATTCTTGATCTCCTTGGGAACACCTATAATCATCCTTGAATGCTTTTTTAAATGGTTCATCAATGGATTGCGAATTTAAGTGAAATTTTAGGGCAAGGAAATTTTCATAAATTATAGAGGGCCAATTCCATCCTTTCGGTTGGTTAAGAATCCCCTTAAATCATCTAAGCACCAATTAATAAACAGGCAAAAAAAGCCCGATCTTTTACAGACCGGGCTTTTCTTTGGTTAGAGGGTTATGGTAAGAAAAATCCATTTTTATTTGAGGCCAAAACCATAATAACCTTTTGACCCATCGGGATTAACACCCTGGATTAAAACACCCCCTTTATTTTGCCGAAGAATCCGGTAAACATCAGCCGCTTTCATCACTTTCTCCTTGTTAATTTTAAGTATGACAAAACCCTCGGGAATTCCCAACTGCTTAAACTTTCCACCATAAACTTTCTGTACCTTAACCCCATAATTAATACCCAACCTTTTACGCATCTTTTTGCTCAGAGGCTTAAAGTCGGCACCGATCTTTTCCTTAAGTTTATCAGGGGCTTTTTCAGTTTTGGAAATTTTGGTATCACCTTGCCGGTTTCGCAAAACCACCTCTTTTTCTATTTTTTCACCATCCCTTTTAAGGGTTACTTTTACTTTATCACCAGGGTATTTTTGACTTATAACCGCTTGCAATTCCGGCACATTGTTAATGGTTTCCCCATCCACTGAAATGATTACATCATCAGGCTTTATATTGGCTTTATCAGCAGCACTGTTTTCCATTATCTTGCGCACATAAGCACCTCTAACCTTATCAAGGTTTTCCTCCTCAGCTATTTTACCATCGACTTCCTTAATGGTTACCCCCAAATAGCCCCGTTTGACTTCTCCATATTTGCGAATATCATGGGCTACTTTACTGACAATGGAGGCGGGCACAGCGAATGCGTAACCCGCATATTGACCTGTTTTTGAGGCAATTGCCGTATTGATGCCTACCAAGCGTCCTTCTACATTGACCAAAGCACCTCCACTGTTACCGGGATTAACAGCAGCATCCGTCTGGATGAAACTTTCAATATGGCTGCCTCCGCCTAATAAATTAAGGTTCCTGGCTTTGGCACTGACAATACCTGCTGTAACTGTACTGGTAAGGTTAAAAGGGTTTCCGACAGCTAGCACCCATTCTCCAATTTTTAGCTTTTTAGAATTTCCGAATTCAATGGGCTTTAACCCCTCTGCATCAATTTTAATCACTGCCAGATCAGTCGATTCATCCCGACCTACCACTTCTGCTTTAAAAGAACGTTTATCATGAAGGGTAACCTTAATCTTTGAGGCTTTTTGAACCACATGGTTATTGGTTACAATGTAACCATCCTCTGAGATAATGACACCAGAACCGGAGCCCCTTCTCATATCGGGAAAACCTTCAAAAAATGGCAACCGGTTACGATCACCCACTTTTACACTGGTTTTGATGTGGGCCACTGTAGGTACAACCTCCTTTGAGACCTCCGAAAAATTAAAGGAGGGCATTTCGACCTTTTTTACTTGGTAATCAGTAAACTTCGATACTTTTTCATCTGTATTTGATTTTTGGTTCTGAACTTGGCCACTTTGGGGTTCTGAAGCAAAAAGGAAGTAGCCTCCTAAACTTATGAAGCCCCCAAAAAAGGCAACTATAAAAATTCCTAAAATCTTTTTAAAAGCTTTTTTTGACATGGTATTTTTCTTTTTAATTTAACAACAATTATGCCTAATCCTGCATTATTTAAAGGTTAGATTCTCTCTTTGTGCGGAATTTTAGTAATTTAATGTACGTTTAAGCAACTTTACCGAGGACTCCACATAGAATCCCAATATCCGGTTAATCCAAAGTTCTCCTGCCACTACTTAAATTTGTACAAAGAATTGAAAAATTTATGCCAATTCATTTCGAAAAATTCCAGGGAAACGGCAATGATTTTATTTTAATTGACGACTGGAATCATCAATTTCCCGATGAAAATGCCGAATTGATAAAAAGCCTTTGTACCCGAAAATTCGGAATTGGGGCCGATGGATTGATTTTGCTAAGATCCGATAGACAAGTGGATTACAAGATGGTTTACTTCAATGCCGATGGCAATGAAGGGTCACTTTGTGGCAATGGGGGACGGTGCATGGCCCTTTTTGCCAAGCAAAAAGGGTATGCAGGAGGAGAACAATTATTCTCAGCCATTGACGGCTACCATAAGGCAAAGATCGGGGAAAGCACCATTGCGCTGTCAATGCAATCCGTCAGCGAAGTAAACAAATACAACGACAATGAATTAGTCATCAATACAGGCTCTCCCCATTACGTGTATTTTGTAGAAGACACCAAGCACTTTGACGTAGAAAATAAAGGACGATCCATCAGAGACAGTGAACAATTTAAGAAACAGGGCATTAATGTCAATTTTGTCAGTCAAGACCAAGACAAATGTCTCAATGTCAGAACTTACGAAAGGGGTGTAGAAGCTGAAACCCTTTCATGCGGGACAGGAGTCGTGGCCTCTGCAATTGCTTATCATGTGCTTAATTTGAATGGTAATGCAGGCACTAATAAAAGGCAATTGAAGATAGATACCCTTGGCGGGCCGTTATGGGTTTATTTTCAAGAAAAAGGCAATAACCATTTTGAGCATATATGGCTTGAAGGACCCGTAAGCAGAATATTTCAGGGAAGTACTCAAGAATTTAACTAACACTCCTTAACCGATTTTTATTGATCAGTCAAAAAAATATAAACCGATTTTTTATTAAAAACGGGTAATTTTACCAGCCTTTGTCGACTTGATTTTTTACGGTTTTTTCCTACCTTTGTCAATTTGGCCTTATTGTTTATAACAATTTAACCCATTTGAATTTGCACATTCAAACCGATAAGCCATTCAAGCTCGTTTATACGCTAACCCTAAACTCCCCCGTTGGGCCTGTCATAGAACCCTATGTGGTTCAATTGAATGAAAAAGGATTGCCCACTTTATCCTATCAAAGGATCCATCAAACCAATATCCAAAATTTTGATAACGGTTTGACCAGTCAGGACTATGAATTGGTCGAATTAATGGACCAATATTCCCATGAAACCCTTGCCAGGAAATTCAGCCGAAAGAAAAACCGGCCCGTTGATTTTCTGAATAAAGAATTAACAGAAGAAATCCTGAAAAACCAAATTAGGCCCTACATTGAAATCAGGTTAAGAAAAATTTTAAGGCTTATTCACCATCATGAAGGCCTTTACTTAAACGGGCGTTCCGGGAATCCTACCTGGAAGTGGCTCAATATTGTTCAGAACCCGGCTTCAGTATTATTCCATTTCCGGAAGAATGAAGAAGGCACCCGCTATTACCCCACCATTAAAAGCAATGGGGAACTTATTAAATTAGCCAATGCCCATGCCCACATAATAGTTTTTGAGCCATGCTGGCTATTGGTCAACCAATCCATTTACCACTTTTCCCATCCATTGAATGGTAAAAAAATTAAACCTTTTTTAAACAAGTGGTATTTACAAATTCCTCACAAGGCAGAACCTGAATTTTACAAGAAGTTTATCCCCCAAATTATTGAAAACTACCAGGTAGAAGCAAAAGGTTTTGACATCCTTAAACCAAAAATTAATCCCTATCCTGTTTTAAAATTAACAAAGGACTTATCGGGTCTTCCGGCTTTCCTGCTAACTTTTCAGTACGGAGAGGTTGCTTTTTATGCTGAAAACCCCAAAAAAGTTTACGTTTACCTGGAAAAGCATGAAAATAAATACCAATACTTCAAGGTAGAACGGTCCCGCAGCTGGGAGCAGCAAATCCTTCAAAAACTTAAGGATGAAGGCCTTTCCTCACCGGTTTCAAATCACCTCTATCCTACCGATAAACATGGAAACGACAACTACACTGATAAGGACTATTATTTCCAATACCATCATATCGTCAAGTGGTTGAACGATCATAATGAAGCCTTGGAGAGAGCAGGCATCGCTATTCAACAAGAGCTGGAACAAACTTCCTTTTTTCTTGGAAATCCCGTGCTACAGCTTGAAGTACAGGAGAGCAGCAATGATTGGTTTGATATCCATGCCATGGTTTATTTCGGGGATGAAGTCGTTCCCTTTAAACAGTTTAAAAACCACATCCTGAACGGCATCCGTGAATTCACCCTTCCTTCCGGAAAGATTGCCATTCTTCCTGATGAATGGTTCACGGAATACCCGGACTTTCTTAAGTTTGCGAAAGAAGGCCACGAGGATGATACCCTGAAGCTGAAAAAGCACCACTATCAATTGCTCAACAATGTAAAAGGGGGTCAGGATAAAGGAATTGGTAAACAATACATCGATACCCTTAAAAACCTTGACCCGGAAGAGACACCAGCTCCTGAATTGCCTAATACCCTGAATGTGCAGCTCCGGAATTACCAGCAAACCGGCTATTCCTGGCTTTATTTCCTAAAGCAAAATCATTTCGGAGGGTGCCTGGCAGACGACATGGGATTGGGTAAAACATTACAGGTCCTTACTTTACTACTAAAGGAAAAGGAGGAAAGCAATCCCGGAAAAGTACAAACATTCAGACAAGACGGCCAATTGGATTTGTTCTTATCCCCATTATCGGGAATAGTCCAGCAAAAGAATTCCTCCCCGAAAAAGGGGTCCTCAATGAGCCTGATCATCATGCCTTCCTCCCTTATCCATAATTGGAAGGCAGAAATCCTGAAATTCACGCCTCAGCTAAGTTGCCTTCAATATACGGGCAATAACCGTCATGAGTCACTCCAATACTTTAGTCACTATGATATTATACTCACTACTTATGGCCTGGTGCGGAATGACATTGAATATTTGAAGGATTTTGATTTCAACTATGTGGTACTGGACGAAAGCCAGATCATCAAAAATCCTTCCGCTAAAACCGCAAAGGTGGTTAAACGCCTTTCCGGTCAAAATCGGCTGGTTTTGACCGGAACCCCGATCGAAAACACCCTTACGGATTTATGGTCTCAAATGGCTTTTCTCAATCCCGGTTTGCTAGGGGGGTATCAATTCTTCAAAAAGGAATACGTCTACCCTATTGAAAAGAAAAATGATGAAACTAAACGGGATAAATTAAGGACCCTTATTAAACCATTTCTTCTAAGAAGAACCAAGGAAGAAGTCACAAAGGAGCTACCTTCCTTAACTGAAAAAACCCATTTCTGCGAGATGAGTAAAGCCCACGAAAAGGAGTATGAACGAATTAAATCCTATTATCGCAACCAAATCATGCAAAGTATTGAAAAAGAAGGGTTTCAAAAATCCCAATTCATGATTTTACAGGGCCTAACCCAATTGAGACTGGCTTCTAATCATCCGGGCTTGGTAAACGAAGATTTTGATCAGGATTCGGGTAAATTCAATGAAATCATCCACAAAGTGGAAAGTGTAGCCAATGAAAACCACAAAATCCTGATCTTTTC
Source organism: uncultured Sphingobacteriales bacterium (assembly GCA_964549595.1). Taxonomy (GTDB): domain Bacteria; phylum Bacteroidota; class Bacteroidia; order CAILMK01; family CAYYUA01; genus CAZQQN01. The sequence goes on from CAZJWK010000084.1 coordinate 8,309, forward strand.
TCAATTTGTTAGGCATCTAAACTATTTCAAGGAATACCTGGATAACCAAAATATGGGGTACAGCATGTTAACCGGAGATACGAAAAACCGGGAAAAGATTATCAATGAATTCAGGGAAGATCCCTCCAAGCAGGTATTCCTGATCTCACTTAAAGCCGGGGGAGTCGGCTTAAACCTGGTAGAAGCCGATTACGTATTCATTACAGATCCCTGGTGGAATCCCGCAGCGGAATCCCAAGCCATTAACCGGGCGCATAGAATCGGGCAGGATAAAAGTGTCATTTCCTACAAATTCATAACCCGGGGAACCATCGAGGAAAAAATACTGAAACTTCAGGAAAAGAAATCTGCCTTGGTCCGGGATATTATTACAGCTAACCAGAACCTTAATAACCACCTTACCCAAGAAGACCTGGAAATGTTATTGAATTAATTTCAGGGTATTGGGTCGGGGACAAACCATCAATGGCAAATAAAGGTATTTACTTCACAAAAAGCGAATAACCGCTTTTTTGACAATCCAGCCATTTTGACGTCAATTTCAGATCTCCTGACCGCTTAATAGATAAGTTGCTATATTTCTGCGTTTCAGATTATATAAGCGCGTAAAAAGCCGATGTCCTATTTGAGTTGCTACCCCATTTATTTTTGCCCTAAAGATGAGCTTTTTTACCTTCTCACTTCAATCCTACCTAAGGGGGTGGTTAATACACCCCCTAATCAAAGAAACCGGGGCAGATTTAGAGGTTTTGAATACGGATACGGGGACAATTCGTTTACGAACAAGTCAGGAGTTCTGAAATTTGCACGGATGCCATCCCTATTTATCCAAATGCCATTTAAGGCCTATGTAAAACCTTCTGGGCTGAAGCGGGCCGTAAGCATAAATGGTATCAAAATTTTCGCTAAAAGGATGTTCCGGATCTATCAAAGGAGAATCTTGTGTGTAATTAAACAGATTTTTGACACCCCCGGTAATTTCCCAGTTGTGATTTAACGGACGGCTTAATTTTAAATTTTGAATGGTATACCATGAGGATCTTTCCTCCCTGTCAAAAGGAGGTTCAAATTCGGGTAAATGCTGTGGTCCCATTACGTTGCCGGTATAAAATACTTTCAGGTTAATAGGGCTTACCTCGTACTGAATATTAAAATTACCGGAAAATACAGGGGTAAAATCTATGGGTTCTCTTTCTGGTTTTCCGTCCACGTTATTCACTTCATAAGCTTGTTGGTAAGTCCCTCCTATTTTGATATTCAATGGAAACTTGAAGTCATGGCTTAAATTCAGCGAAATACCCCGGGATATTCCGTACCCTTCAAGGTTCCTGTAAACCACTAAATTCGGATCTACATCATAATTGGGCGTTATTTTGTTCATGAAGTAAGTGTAGAACATATCAAAATCAATGTTACCGGTTCCCCATTTTTCTACCTGGTAAACATGATTGATGTTAAAGGTTGCATTATAGGATTCCTCAGGGGCTAAGTCTTCTTTAATTTCCACTTCCCTGGAACCCGTTAATGCTGCATGGTCTTCGGTAAACAAATGGACCTGCCGGAAACCTGATCCCAAGTTCAAGCGGGCATTGGTCCATTTATCAAATTTATACTTCAAATTAACACGGGGTGAAAAGA
>CAZJWK010000084.1:9956-12837 GCA_964549595.1 uncultured Sphingobacteriales bacterium
AAGATGATGCCGTGTGTTTGATGCCGGTCAAACCGGACACCACTTAACATAGTGAAATCTTCAGTCACGGACCACTCGTCCTGAAGGAACAGCCCGGGAATGAAGTGGTTGAAACCCGTCTCCGCAGGAGAATTGTCCTCATATTTTTCCCATCGGCCGGTTAAACCAGTAAGCAAACTGTGGGTGCCTAATTTTTCAGTCCATACTAAGTTTGTATAGAGGGTGGTTTGGTTAGCCTTGTAATATTCAGTTCCGTAATAACTATCTTGATTGTGCTGACTGTAAGAAAAATCGAACCGGATATCTTCTCCTTTAACCGGTAAGTCGTAATTCCCGATAATTGTATAACGCTCAGTTTTAATAGATTCCCCGTAAATACTATCGCTACCCCTTAGTGCATGTTCAAAATCCATGGTTCCCCCTAATCGGGACTCCTTATAATAACGGCCCGCGATATTGGCTTCCTTACCATTTTTCCGGTCAAATTCCCACTTATTAAATAGCGATAATCGGTTATTCAAAACTATGTCTGTAAAGTTATCATTGTTAAAATCATATTTCTGCTGATTTCTGAAATAATTACCACTTAAAGTGGTGTGTACGTTTTCGCCAATATCCGGTGAAACACTAAGGTCTAAATTCCACTCCTTATGAGAGGTATAATAGCTGTTGACATTGACCAGAGGCATGGATTTAGGCTCCTTTGTCCTCACATTGATAACACCTCCCATGGCATTGGTGCCATAAAGGGTTGAATTAGGGCCTTTTACGATTTCAATTTGTTTTACCAGGGATTTGGGGATTCCATTGAAACCATAAACGCTGGCCAGGTTGCTCATGATGGGCATTCCATCAATAAGCATTAAAGTATAAGGGCCTTCCATCCCATTGATCCGAATGGCATTGGTACCACAAACACCACAATTGATTTGTTGCTGAACGCCGTTCACATTATCAATGGCGTCAATGACATTGTTTACCGGCTCATTTTCCAGAAAATTTTTATTCAGTACCTCCACTTTTACCGGGGATTCTTTTACATAGTTGGATTGCCTATTGCCAGTAATCACAGTAGCCTCCATTTGAAAAACCGAGCGTTTTAGCCTGAAATGCATAGCAACCGTATCACCGGAAGAAACCTGTACTGGCCTGGTTTCTGAGTGAAAACCCACTGAGCTTACTTTTAGGTAGTATCGGCCAGGTTTAAGATTACGGATGGTAAAATGGCCTCCGCTATTAGATGAAGCACCCTTTTGGGTGTTTTTTACTTTTATTTCCGCATTTTGAAGTGCTTTACCGGCACTGTCGCTTACGGTGCCTCTTATAACCCCGCTTTTTTGTGCTTCTGTTAACGCAGGAAGAAATATTAACCACAACAAAATTTTGAAAATATGGGACATGGCTTACTTTTTCAATTTTCCAAAATAAAATTTTAGGCAAATCTAAAAATATTTTTAAAATATTTCAATAGCTTCTTAAAGATGACTCCTTTCCGCTTAATTACTACTATTTTAGAAAACATACCTACTAAAAAAAGGAAAATTCGTTTAACTTTGGCTTTCCCTTCGATGGAAAAGTATGTTGAGTAATTTCTGAAAATTTCGATTGAGATCAGGAAAACCTCAATCCGCAAGAATAATATTGGTTGGTTTGCATGGCCATTGAGGGATTTAAAAGCAGATCGATTCTATGAAAAAATGGCCTAAGCCAGTAAGACGAATATTAGCGGGTTTATTCCTCATTGTGGTTTTGGCAAACCTTTTTGCTTATTACCATGCTTACCAATTCACTCACTATGATAGCCCGTAAACAGCCAAAACAAATGAAGCAAAACAACTCACAATCATTCAAAAGCTTAAAATTTGCTTAACCGGCGTTCAAAACCCCAGACCTGTTAATAACCAAACGCCCATAAAGCATCACCGCCAAAAAAGCCAATAAGGGTATCAAAGAAGACCTTTAAAAGGGTATCCACTTCGTGATTCATGTAGTAATCAATAACCGTATGGTAACCGGGATCATAACGTAGGTGATCAATGAGGGAAATTTCAGAACAAAGGAAATCGATATTGGAGAAGCGCCGTGTAATGAGGGTATCCTTAGCGTGGCAATCTATTAATTTCTTATGAAGTGCCTGCCTGGCCATGCTGTCCTGGTAAAAACGATCTTTGAGAAAATGTTTAAAGCCCTTTTTACTTGTCATAGAACGGAATGTATCCATGACCATTGGTTTGTTGTTGAGGTAATCGGATTGCGCAGTATCGGTTTTGTTTCGGGCAGCATAGTGGGTCTCAGCGGGACCCTAAGAACGGTGGGGGAGTTTAAAGTACTTCATAAAAAATAGCATAAAAAAATAAATTATTAGCCAGCAAATTACAAACAAAACCAATTGAATTAATAAAGCAACCCACAAACTATCCTAACTAACTCTCCATTTTTATCCCAATACCTCCAAACATCATCCTTATTTCCATCTTTAAACTCACCTTCTTCTCGCTTATTTCCATTTTTATACCAATACCTATATTGACCTTCTTTTTCTCCATTAACAAAATGAACTTCTTTCCGCTTCATACCCGATTTATACCAATAAACCCATAAGCCCTCTTCTTTATCAAACTTGAAATTTCCCATGGGGTACGCCATTTTTCAAAATCATCTCCTGCATTTTACCACCATCATCATACCACCAAGTCCATACCCCTTCTTTTTGCCCATTAAGATATTTTCCAAAATACTGTTTCTCCCCATTTTCATGAAATGCTTTTTGGAAAATAACATTTTCCTTCTCCTTTTTATACTCAATAAGCTTAGTATTCCCATTATCCCATTCATCATAAGTAATAGTATCTTGTCCCGCAGAAGCAGCACTAAATAAAAG
>CAZJWK010000085.1:0-12713 GCA_964549595.1 uncultured Sphingobacteriales bacterium
CTCTAAATCCGGTCAAATCCCTGGTGGTTGTCTTTCTTTTCCCTATCAATGGATTTGTAAAATGCGTTGTTTGTTGCTTGGCCTTTAGGGATGTTGTATATGAACACTACATTCCAACTCATCCCCTTGGCGTGTAAAAAATGATGCAAACCCCGAGCAAGGCTATTAGCGCACCGATGATGTCATACCTATCCGGTGTATACTGGTCAAAGACCATTGCCCACAGGATAGACATTACAATAAAAATACCGCCATAAGTGGCGTAAACGCGAGCAAAATTTTGCGGTTGGAAAGTGGCGACCACCCCGTAAAGAGCCAGGATCAATCCGCCTAAAAGGCCTACCCATGGGGATTTGCCGTCACGCAGCCAAAGCCAGATGAGGTAGCCACCCCCGATTTCGCACAAGCCGGCCAGGATAAACAAAGGTACTGAGCGTAAGATAAGCATGGAAACAGCATTTTTAACCAGTTTGACAAAAAAAGGATTGCCAAATGTATGAATTGTTATGAACGCTAATGTCATTCAATAAGGATTACCGCAACAAAAGAGTGACACCTTGCCAGCTAACCTTGATGAAGTTTTGTAAATTTGGTAATGTAGTATTACCGGTAGCCAAATCCAAAATCACAATAATTATGAGACATTTCACATTATTGATTACATGCTTGTGCTTGTTTGCTGGTCAAACCTTTGGTCAAGGGGATGAGCATCCGGAGCATCCGGAAGAGGAAAAGCAGCAAGAACAATCCTTAACGATTGAAGAATTTGCTGATGCTGCTAAAAAGTACATCAAGCAAAAAAGCAAGGAAAACGGTGGCTATTTCATGGTCAAAGATGAAAAGCAAGACAAGACCTTAAAGCTCAAGCTGGAGAAGGTGCATCGTAAACGGCTGTCCCACCTGGGTAACAATGTTTACTTCGTCTGTGCCGATTTTAAGGGGCAGGACGGTAAAACTTATGACATTGATATCTTCATGAAAGGCACCAGCAAGGAAAACCTCGAGGTTACCCGGGATCCCATGGTTCACAAGGTTAACGGGGAGGAGCGCTTTACCTGGCATAAGGAGGACGGCGTATGGAAACGCAAGCAAAAAGGCAAGAAGCAACATGAACACCCGAAAGAACATCCCGAGGGCTCAGAACATCCTGAGCATCCGGAGAATTAATCCTTTTGGCCAACCAATTGAGTTTGGGATTGACCAATCAACCCAACTTAGGGGGTTGTCGCTTTAAAAGTCGCAGTAAGAAAGCTTTCAGGTTACTAAAACGGGATAGTAAAAAGATCAGTGTCCATTTATCGAGGAGTGAAAACAATTGATTAATTACAAAGACAGAAAATCCCAAGCTTTTATTGCTGCTTCAGTTTTAAATTTTGTCCTTAACTTTGGGTATCACAGGACATAAAACAAGGTTTAGAACCTAATTCAAATCATATTTTACTTCTTTGATATCCGAGACTTTTGTTACTTTAGATAGAATAATAGGCAGGCTTATGCCTAAGCATTAAAGTAATTTTTTATGCATCATTTTCACATTCCTGTGATGGGGATTGCTTACACCCTTGAAACACCTATCAAAGTTGGTCATTTAGGGATTAGTTCTGTCATGTCCATTGCAGATCATCAATTAATGGAATCCTTACGACAATACCATTGCCAGAAACGAGGACTTTCATACGTACACATTCCTGACAAGCATGAGGAAGATGGGCGGGCTAACCGCATTACGGCTTACCTCAATTTAGTCAATGCTATTGTAAAGGAAAAACTGGATCAGGTTAAAAATAGTGCATTCAAGGCCGGAACGCTTATAAGCCAATATTTTGAGATGCTTCCGGAAAGGTCCCCTTTAAAGCTTGAATATGAGCAAATGCTCGAACTTGCAGGGTCTGAAAAAGCAACAGTTCAGGAAGCCCTAAAAGAACAAGTCATGCCGGGCTCTGCCGATGTAAACATCATGACTAAGCTGGATAAGACCAACTACACTACCACCAATCAACCGCTTCCTGTAGAATACAATGACGCGCATGCAGCCTTAAGGGGATTTGCCAATAGCACTTTGGAATCTTCTGTGGTTTTTTCCGCTGGTATCAATACCCGGCTTTACAGCTATATCGGTAATTTCCCGGATTTCTTTCCGGACGCCTATGGCAAACGGAAAAAGGGAGTAATCATCAAGGTGAGTGATTATAAATCCGCTTTGATTCAGGGTAAATTCCTGGCTAAAAAAGGAGTTTGGGTATCTGAGTTTAGAATTGAATCCGGGTTGAACTGTGGCGGCCATGCTTTTGCCACGGATGGGCACCTTTTAGGTCCTATTCTACAGGAATTCAAGGATAAGCGAAAGGAATTGTTTGATTTGCTTTACAAAAGCCTTTCCGCTCAATTATACCAGGAATCCATGCCGGTACCGGAGAAGGAAATGCTCCCATTCCGAATTACTGTTCAGGGTGGGGTTGGTACGCATGAAGAGCAGGAGTTCCTGATAAACCATTACGGGGTAGATTCAGTGGGCTGGGGATCCCCGTTTCTTTTAGTGCCTGAAGCGATAACCATTGACCAGTCTAGCCGTCATTTGGTAGCCCAGGCTGAAAAGAAAGCCCTTTACCTCAGCCAAGTCTCCCCCTTGGGTGTGCCCTTCAACAATGTTAGAAACACCTCAGAGGATCAAAACCGGCAAGATCGGATACTAAGAGGCAAACCAGGAAGTCCTTGCAATAAAAAATACCTTGTTTCCAATACAGAATTTTCCCGGAAACCGGTCTGCACAGCTTCAAGAACTTATCAGAAAAAAAAGCTCGAGGAATTAGAAGCTGATACTTCTATCAATGAAAGTGGCCGGGAACAAGCTTATAACCGGATAGTGGAAAAAACCTGTATTTGTAATGGATTGACCAATCCTGCCTTAATGGATAAAGGATTGCCTTTAACCTTAAAAAACTCAGGTATTTCAATTTGCCCGGGTCCCAATATAGCTTATTTCAACCAATTGGTCACATTAGATAATATGATTTTCCACATTTACGGCCGTTCAAGCCTGCTCAAAGATGAACAACGCCCAAACCTCTTCTTGAAAGAATTAGAACAATATGTTACCTACTTCAAAAATTATTTCAACCATCATCCTGACCAACCCATGGAAAAAGTCGTAAACTACCTTAAAACTTTCAGAGAAAACCTGGAAAATGGTATAGCTTATTATAAAAAACTACTGGCTGAGCCAGAAGCTAAAGGTATTAGCCGACCAGAAGATTGGAGCCAAAAACTCGACCATTTCCAATTACTGCTGGATAAGGTGATGAGCTCATATTTAGGAAACGCCAATGTGGTTAATCAGTGACTCGGAAGCAATAAAATAGGAAATATTAAAGATTATGACTCATATCATAGTCTAGTTTGCGGTCTTACCCTAACATTGTAGCAAGAAACAATAGCAGGGAGAACATGGAACCGGCCGGCATTTTTTTTCTTACTATTTTGGGCGTTGTAGCCTTTTTGTACGCCTCGGTAGGTCATGGCGGAGCCAGCGGCTATTTGGGATTGATGGGATTATTTGGCGTTGCTACCGTTTACATGCGACCCTCTGCCCTTATGCTGAATTTGTTTGTGGCAGGGTTATCTTTTTACCACTTTTACCGTGGTGGGCATTTCAGGGTTAAACTTTTTATCCCTTTTGCTTTGGCTTCCATTCCCATGGCGTTTTTAGGGGCCAAGATCAACCTTGATCCGATCTGGTATAAACGATTACTTGCGATATGCCTGGTGTTTGCAACCTTGAGAATGGTCGGCCTTTTAGGAATAAACAAAGGCCAAAGTTTTGACGATTATAAGGGGATTAAATGGATTCCAGCCCTTATTGCCGGGGGGTTGATCGGTTTGTTTTCAGGGATGATTGGAATAGGCGGTGGCATTATCCTGAGCCCGGTAATTCTGTTACTGGGATGGGGTAATATCAAAGAGACTGCAGCAGTTTCAGCCCTTTTCATCTTGGTGAATTCTACCTCAGGCCTGATCGGTCTTATTAGTCAGGGGGCCGAATTCGCGCCTAAGCTTTTTATGTGGGTAAGCGTTGCTGCATTGGGGGGATTTCTCGGCTCTTACCAAGCCAGCTTGAATTTCAAACCGGGTTACGTGAAAAATTTATTGGCTATGGTTTTAGCAATGGCCAGTTTCAAACTGCTTTTTATTTGAAAATTTACGTTAGTAGCTATGATTGAGGTCAAAGAAGCACAGCAAAACCTATTGAATAAGACAATTCCAAACCCGGTTCTAAAACTTCCCCTGGAAAAGGCAATGGGAAGGATATTGGCTGAGGATGTTTATTCTCCAATGGATATGCCTGCATTTCCACAATCCGCAATGGATGGCTTTGCTGTAAGGTATGGTGATTTAAAGAAAAAGCCATTAAAACTGAAGGGCGAAATTAAGGCCGGTGATCATCCTAAGGAAGCTTTACAACCCGGAGAAGCTATAAGAATATTTACTGGTGCGGAAGTACCCAAGGGGGCGGATACTGTAATAATGCAGGAGTATGCTCAGATCAGTGATCAGGAAGTCCTGCTTTTCCCCAACGGTACCATAGAGGGGGCTAACATCCGGAACGTTGGAGATCAAATAAGGACGGGTGATTTGGCTTTAAGTAAAGGAGCTAATCTAAGCCCTGGAGCAATAGGCTTTTTAGCATCAATGGGGATCAATCTAGTTTCTGTTTACAGGAATCCCGTAATCGGCATTGTAGTAACTGGTAATGAAATCATTCCCCCGGGAGAAACTATACAGGGAGGAAAGGTATATGAATGTAACAGTTATTCCCTTAAGGCAGCCTTAAGAAGCATTGATGTAACGGATGTAAAAACAGCCCATGTTGGGGATAATTACCAGGATATTACCGCAAAGCTATCCCAATTTTTAAATGAGGTTGACATTTTGTTGGTAACCGGGGGTATTTCGGTTGGTAAGCATGACCTGGTCAGGGCTGCCATTGAAGAATTAAATGTTAACGAGCAATTTTACAAGGTGGCCCAAAAACCCGGTAAACCACTTTTTGCCGGTAAAAGCCCTAAAGGAAAATGGGTGTTTGGCCTGCCGGGCAATCCGGGTGCGGTTTTAAATTGTTTTTACGAATATGTTTACCCGGTTATTCAAAAGCAACGAGGATCAAAGGATGTTTTCCTGCCTGTTGAAAACCGTAAATTACAAAAGCCTGTCCAAAAGAAAACCGGTAGGGCCTATTTCCTCAAAGGCCGTTTGAATGCTGATAAAGGTGTTGCCCCATTGGAAGGGCAGGAGTCCTTCATGTTAAAAGCTTTTGCTGAGGCGGATTGCCTGATTTATCTGCCCTCGGAAAAAACGAGGTTTTCAACGGATGAAACCGTGGAAGTTCACAGATTACCGATTAAAAGGTGAAAATGCTAATGATGGAAAACCAGGTTAATGCTTACATATTGGCCGGTGGTCAAAATGCCCGAATGAAGGGCTATCCCAAGGGATTGCTTACTTGGCATGGCATGCCGATGGTGCTTTACATAGCAAACCAATTGCGGTCCCTAACCTGCCAGGTTTACCTCAATACCAATGATCCGTCTTACGAGAAATTGGATTTACCAATTGTCCCCGACCATCAACCAAAAGGAAACGGCCCTTTGGAAGGCGTTATTACGTGTTTGCTGCATTCCGATAAACCGTTTAATCTCATTGTGGGTTGTGATATGCCTTTTTTGAACAGCCAATTCCTGATTTGGTTTTCCCGCCAATTATTCCCGGAGATGAATGTTTTAGTGCCTTATCACAAGAACAATATTCAACCGCTTTGCGCTTTTTATAACAAGGCCTTGCTTAACCCTTTCCAACAATTTGAGAGAAGTCATCTTTTTAGGTTAAAACAAATCTTGTCCGAAGTTAAAGCCACGACCCTACCGATTCATCCAAGCATCCCGGGCTATCATGAAGCTTTGTTTGCTAACATTAATACAGCGGGAGATTATAGAATCCATCAAATAAATGTTTATGAAGATTAATGTCTTGTTTTTCGGTAACCTAAAGGAAATTACGCAAGTTCATCAATTAGAAGTGGGCTTGGTACAGACCTTGTCAGCGCTTCAGGAATACCTTAATGACCGGTTTCCAGAGCTCAGAGAGCAACCTTACAAGCTGGCGCTCAATCAAGCCCTTGTTCATGTCGAAAATAAAAAGTTAAATGACGGGGATGAGGTTGCCTTGTTGCCTCCTTACGCTGGTGGGTGAGTTTTCTTTTTTTACCCTTAAATTTGAGTGGGAAAAAATAGTAAGAATCAATGGAGCAAAATAATTATATTACCAGCGTAATCAGGGGTACAGGCAGTTATATCCCCTCGAGGCGCATTACTAATGGTGCATTTCTATCGAACGAATTCTATGACCAGTCCGGTAATCTCATTGATAAATCTAACCAGGAGATTATTGATAAATTTCTGGCCATTACTGCCATCGAGGAGCGTAGATATGTCACGGATGATCTGACAACCTCGGACATTGCGTACTACGCAGCCTCGGAAGCCGTAAAGTCGACCGGGATCGATGTGGAAACCCTGGATTACGTCATTGTTGCCCATGATTTTGGGGATGTAAGGGTGGACAACAAGCAATTGGACATGGTACCGAGCCTGGCAGCTCGGGTAAAACAGCAATTAGGCATAGAAAACCCCGATGCTGTGGCTTATGACCTTCCTTTTGGCTGTGCAGGTTGGTTACAAGGCGTCATTCAAGCCAATATTTTCATAAAATCCGGTTATGCCAATAAAGTGATGGTAGTCGGCAGTGAAACGTTGTCAAAGGTTATTGATCCCCATGACCGGGATAGCATGCTTTATGCGGATGGGGCCGGAGCCGTCATTATTGAGGCAAAAACCAGTCAAAAGCCTGCCGGCATCCTTGTTCACAAAAGCCGATCGGATGCTTTGAAATATTCCCACATGCTTTACATGGGGCCCTCTTACAAACCTGAAAAAGCAAAAGATGGGGAACTTTACTTAAAAATGAATGGGCAAAAACTTTATCAGTATGCAGTGGAAAAAGTCCCCGAAGCCATTCAGGCATGCCTTGAAAAGGTCGATATGTCGTTGACAGATATTACCAAACTCTTGGCTCATCAAGCCAACGGTAAAATGGATAATGCCATTGCCAAACGGCTTTTTAAACTCAATGATGCAGGCCAGCCCCCGGATAAGCTTATGCCCATGACCATAGAATGGTTGGGAAACTCATCCGTAGCAACCTTGCCCACGTTATTGGATTTAATGTGGAAAGGGCAGATGGAGGAGCATCAAATAAAGGAAGGAGATGTTTTGGCTTTTGCTTCAGTAGGCGCAGGGATGAATATCAATGCCTTGGTTTATCAAATGTGAAATAATAAATGTATGAATCACGATGGCTGAAAAAAGCTTTTTTCTGGAAGGCCCGATTCCACCTTCTTTGACAGGGGAAGTAATCGGGAAACATAGTCATAAAACCGAAATAGGAGGCCATGCTTTGTTTTTAGGCCAGGTAAGAGCGGATAAACAGGATGGCCAAACCGTGCAGTCCATTGAATATACGGCTTATCAGTCCATGGCTAATACTGAGTTGGATAAAATCAAAGAGGAGGTAATCAACAATTACAGTTTGACTTGCGTCCACTTATACCACAGCTTGGGTGAGGTAAAAGCCGGAGAGATTTCGCTATTTGTGATGGTTTCAGCACCACACCGTCAAGAGGCTTTTGAAGGGCAAAAAGCATTGGTTGAGGCTATTAAAACCCGTGTACCCATCTGGGGAAAAGAGAGTTTTTCAAATGGCGGGCATCAATGGAAAACCAACGAAGAACTCATAAATCAATCCGAACATGCGGGACATCACTCATAAAATCCAATCACTACGGACTGCCATAGCGCAAGCAACAATAAAAGCCCATCCTGAAAGCATAGAAAAGGTAAAAACTCAGCAAATCCCCAAAGGAGATGTATTTGAAATTGCAAGGACAGCGGGCATGATGGCGGTTAAAAAAACCCATGAAGCCATTCCCCATTGTCATCCCATTCCCATCGATAATACCGATATCAGTTTTGAGACAAATACGGATACCCTTACCTTGAAGATCCTGGTCAACTCCATCAACCGGACTGGCTGTGAAATGGAAGCCATGTACGGGGCCAATGTAGTGGCCACTACCATTTATGATCTTCTTAAACCAGTTGATGATCAAGTAGAAATCCAAAGCATCAAATTAAAGGAAAAGCATGGCGGTTTATCCGATTATGCCGATCAGCCATCAAAGGATTTGACCGGTGCTGTATTGGTGGCCTCTGATTCCATTGCTGGTGGAAAGAAATCCGATAAAGCGGGCCAACTCATTAAAGACCGGTTGGAAAAAGAAGGAGTTGCAGTGGCTCATTATGAAATCATTCCTGACGAACAGCCGGATATCCAACAGAAAATACAATCCTACTACGAGGAAGGAATTGACTTGATCACCTCCACTGGCGGTACCGGTTTATCACCCCGCGATGTGACACCTGAAGCCATCCGGCCTATGCTGGATGTTGAAATACCGGGCATTATGGAAGCTGCACGGTCTTTCGGCCAGGAACGTACGCCCTATGCCATGCTTTCGAGAAGTCTTGCCGGGCTAAAGGGTAGCTCTATTATCCTTGCTTTACCCGGCTCTTCCAGAGGAGCATCTGAAACAATGGACGCGCTCTTCCCTTATTTGCTGCATCTTTACCGGGTGATTGCGGGGCGAAGGCATGGGTGAAAAACTTGACTGGGGATAATGTATACTTCGCTCCGATTACCAAATATTGACGTTGGAATTACCTTACATGACAAGGAATTGAGTGGGTTTTATCAGCTTCAATTTGTTTTTCTCCAATAATGAATGCTTTCTTTGAATAAATTTACTCAATCCATTGCGTAAAAATTCCCAAATTATTGAGTAAATAAGACTAGCCCGTTTTGTGACAATATTTTTGTACCCCTTAGATACTATAATAACCCTTTTCTTCTCTTATCCAGTACTGGAAGTCTGGAGTAGTTTATTTTGTGACATAAATCATTTTTTCAAAAAAGGTAACCCCATAGCTTCGTTCCTGATGAAAACCTACCGAAGCTATGATCGATCTGAAAAAAGCTAAGCAAAACGACCCCGTCAAAAAACAGCAGGAAAAGGGAATGGAAGGAGAAGAGTGGTCTCCCATGAATCCGCCCGATGCCTATGATATTCCTTCTGAAGTGGAACAAGTTCCTTACGAGAAAATGCCAACTATTTTGCAAGCATTAAGCGATGATCATCAGACATTACTTAATAAATTGGAAGAAGTGGAAGAGGCCTTGAAGGGTTTTAAGGAAAATAATTGGGTTTTGGGGAAAAGCGGCAATGAAACGTTAAAATCTTTCTTCACGCTGGTTGATGAGACCCTGTTCCCTCACCAAAGAAGGGAGGAAAAGGCTTTATTCCCAACTTTGAAGGAACGCCTCATTACACACGGGGAGCACAGCCGGGCCCAGATAGGCACTGAAACCCGTACAGCCATCGATATCCTGGAGGATGACCACCTAAAGGTCATTCAGCTCAATGGTTTAATATTTAATTTACTGGGCATGGCTTCCCGTTTACCCAACCCGGAGTCAAGGACCCTGTTACTGGATGCCACCTATGAGCAAGCCAGAAGCATGGTGGAAACCCTAAAACTCCATATCCACCGGGAGGATAAAACCATTTTCCCCTTGGCATGCCAACTTATCACTGGTGAAGAATTTCAGCAAATCGAAGCCCAAAAGGCTTATTGTTAAACAAGGAAAGTCATGGAAAACCAGTCAAATTCTCATAAAAAACCGCTTATTGATACATTTGGAAGGGTTCATGATTACTTGCGTATATCCCTAACCGACCGGTGTAACTTTCGTTGCTTTTACTGCATGCCTGAAGAAGATCCGGGTTTTATGCAGCACAACCAGTTAATGAAGCCTGATGAAATTGAAGCCATAGCCCAAACATTCGTGGAAATGGGGATTAAAAAGATCAGGATCACAGGCGGAGAACCGTTGGTCCGTAAAGAGGCTCCAGAGATCATTGAACGATTAGGCCAATTACCGGTTGAGCTCGCCATTACCACGAATGGGGCATTAATGCACCTATACCCGGAAACTTTTAAAAAGGCAGGCCTGAGAGCCATTAACGTTAGCCTGGATACGCTCAGAACTGAGAAATTCAAAGCTGTCACAAAAAGAAATCAAGGTCAACGGGTTCTTAAAAACATTGAGCAATTCATCCGGGAAGGATTTCACCTTAAGGTGAATATGGTTGTGAATCGCTCTACCAATCAGCAGGAACTATTGGACTTTGTGGAATGGACCCGGAATGTGCCCGTTCATATTCGTTTCATTGAATTTATGCCTTTCCAGGGGAACTCCTGGGAGTGGGAGCAAATGGTCCCCTACCAGGAGATGCTGGATATGCTTGAAACGTATTACCCCATTGAACGCCTTCAGGACAAACCTAACGACACATCAAAGAACTATAGGGTGGAGGGATTTGAAGGAACCTTTGCAGTGATCAGTTCTGTCACAGCTCCTTTTTGTGAAACCTGCAACCGGTTACGGCTATTAGCAGATGGTCAACTGCGAAATTGCCTTTTTTCGGATGAGCAGGTCAATCTAATGGAAGCCTATCGGCAGGGCCAAGATATTGAGCCCCTAATTCTCGAAAATGTTCACCATAAGTATTGGCAACAGGGAGGCAAACAGTTGTCACAAGAAACCACCCTTCAATCAATGGTCAGTATTGGCGGTTAAAAGAAGAGGAAAATGGCTACAGTCAGAAAAGCCAAATCCCTTTCCGTTCCCGACTGTAAAAGGTGTAGATGCCGCTTTTGCCTTTTCCAATATAACTGTGACCAGGATTTATTGGCTAAGGTTGACAACCATAAAAGTACGCTGACCTTTAAAGCTGGTGAGTATCTTTTTAAAGAAGGTAATGAGGTACTGGGTATTTATGTGGTCTATAGCGGAAGCGTCAAAATTCTCAGGAAATGGGACCAAAGCAAGCAATACGTTATTCATCTCGCTAAAGAGGGGGATTTATTGGGTATAAGAGGGCTCAATAATAAACGCATTCATGCAGTCTCAGCCCAGACCATGACTGCTACTACCCTGTGCTATTTTCCAATAGCTTTTTTCCGAAAAGCGGTTTGGGATAATGAGGCCGTTAATGAACATTTTTTTGAATACCTTACCGCTGAATTGAATAAGGATGAAAACCGAATGGGCAACCTGGCTTACTTAACGGTTAAAGGTCGTTTAGCTGAGGGGCTTTTAGGGCAGAATGGTTTATATGCTCATGTAGAAAGTACTACTTTTACAATAAGCCGGACTGATCTTGCATCTTTTGCAGGGACCTCCTACGAGACAGTAATACGTACCCTTAAAGAAATGGAGGAGGAGGGCTTGATAAAAACGCAAGGAAAGCAAGTCCAAATTTTAACCCCCAATACTTTAAAAGGTTTTTTTGTAGAGTAGGGGCTCTTCGTTCAGTGATAATTTCACCTTCTAATAAAAGATAAGGCTCTTCATTTTACTTGTAGCATCATGGATGATTAACCCGTCCATGGGTGCAATAATATTTTATCAAATAAAGCCAAAAGATAATTTAACCGCCTTCCCTTAGACCTGACTCATATCATAATTCCGGTCTCCTTACCCACCTACCTTTGCATATCAGAAAATATGGAGCAATGGTAAATCCCGAGAGAAAACGTTCATGGGCGGAACCTTATAAGGTAAAAATGGTTGAGCCCGTTCATATGGCCAGTTATGAGGAAAGGGAAAAAGCCCTTCAAAATGCCGGATTTAATACCTTTTTACTGAAATCAAGCGATGTGTATATCGATTTGCTAACGGATAGCGGCACCTCCGCTATGAGTGACCGTCAATGGGCCGGTATGATGATGGGTGATGAAGCCTATGCGGGTTCCCGGAATTTCGAGCACTTGGAAGAAGCCATAAAAGAGATTTATGGCTATCAATATGTGGTTCCTACTCACCAGGGAAGAGGGGCTGAGCATATCATTTCCCAACTATTGATAGAAAAAGGACATGTGGTACCGGGAAATATGTATTTTACCACCACTAAACTTCATCAGGAATTAGCAGGCGGAACATTTGTAGATGTCATCATTGATGAGGCCCATGATCCTGAAAATTTACACCCCTTCAAAGGCAACATCGACCTGGAAAAACTGGAAGATGTTATCATAAAAAACGGACCGGAAAGGGTTCCTTATATATCCATTGCCACAGCGGTAAATATGGCAGGTGGACAACCCATTTCCCTGGAAAATCTGCGGAAAGTAAGGGAGCTCGCTAACCACTATGGTATTCGTATCATCCATGATATGACACGGGTGGCCGAAAATGCCTACTTCATCAAACAAAGGGAAGAAGGTTATCAACACAAATCTATCAAGGATATCGTTAACGAGATTTGTTCCTTGTCTGACGGAGCCACCATGACTGCGAAAAAGGATGCCATGGTAAACATCGGAGGCTTTTTGGCTTTGAATGAACAATCGATCTTTGACAAAGCCCGGAACATGGTGGTGGTTTATGAAGGACCCCATACTTACGGCGGAATGGCAGGAAGGGACATGGAAGCACTTGCTATTGGTATACGGGAGTCCATAGATGAAAACCATATAGGAGCA
>CAZJWK010000086.1:0-12638 GCA_964549595.1 uncultured Sphingobacteriales bacterium
TCCATTTTTTCACTTTTTGGATTTACGGACCACAGGGATTGAGGAGCCAAATAGCGTTAGGGGTCGATTACTTCAATAGCTTTCTGTTAAGGGATCAATATTACCACAACCCCAAAACGGTTAAGGACCAAAAAATCTGCAATTCAGTAATGTTATAGCCAGAACCGTAACCTTACCATTTTAAATAGGAAAGCTTAATAAGCGATAACAGACGACCCGATTTGTTCAGTACACTTTTCCCATTTACCTTCCCATTCCTTTTACCCACTTTTGTAATGTTCCTCTTTATGTTTTGAAAAAATTTATTTTTGAAAGGGTGAAAACGACAATAGGGACTTATGAACCGTACCCAACAAGCATGGCTCTGGACAGGCATTTTTACCTTACTCTTCCTGGCCTCGCTTGATTATTGGCGCTGGGGGCAGTCCATCAATTTTACGTGGGGGCACCTTCCGGACTGGCTCCTTTATTTTGTCGGCCTCCAATTAGCGTTTGCCGCCTGCATCTTCCTCTTCATCAAGTATTTTTGGTCAACCAAACCGCCCGATAAACCATGAGCGTTTACCTCATCATTGGTTTGTACCTGCTCCTGACCCTTTTAGTAGGCTATTTCGGGTATCGGAAGGGTCAAAAGACGCCGGAGGATTATTTTCTTGCAGGACGTGGCATTGGTGCCATCGTACTGCTATTCACGTTCATCGCCAGTAATTTCAGTGCTTTTTATTTCATGGGGTTTGCCGGGGCCGGTTACCGGATCGGCTATAGCTACTACGCCATGATGGCTTTCGGGACCGGTTTTGCTGCGGTCGCTTTTTACTTCATCGGGTACCGCACCTGGCTGATTGGCAAGCAATACGGCTTCATCACACCACCGGAAATGATGGGGGCCCTTACCGGCAGCAAGACCCTTAAGCTTTTATTCATGGTCGTGCTTGTTTTCTTTACCCTGCCCTACGTAGCCATTCAACCCATGGGAGCAGGCTATATTCTTTCAACCCTGACAGACGGGGAGATTCCCTATTTTACCGGAGCCGTCATCCTTACCATTTTCATCGTTTTCTACGTCTTTGTCGGGGGCATGCGGACCGTTGCCCTGACTGACTTGATACAAGGCATCCTCATGTTCAGCCTGATGCTGCTGGCTGTATGGGTTATTGCGGATGACCTGGGAGGCTTGGCCTCGGCCAATGCCAAAGTTTTTGATCAATACCCGGCATTGTTTGAAAGGCAAGGGAAGGGCGACTACTTCACACCGGCCAAATGGTTCAGCCTGATGATCCTCTGGTTCTTTTGTGTACCAATGTTTCCTCACATGTTCATGCGGTTTTTCATGTCCAAAAACCCTTATTCCTTCAAATTTTCCACCTTTTTTTATGCCCTGCTCCCCTGCTTTTTATTTATCCTTCCGGTCATCATAGGCGTTTTAGGTCACCTTTCTTTTCCCGGCCTTAAGGGCGAGGAAAGCGACAAAATCATTCCCATGATGCTCATGGAACATGCCCCTTTGTGGTTGGCAGCCCTTATTCTGACCGGGGCGCTGGCCGCATTCATGTCTTCCCTGGATTCCCAGCTCCTGGCCATCAGCACCATGTTTACAAGGGATATTTACCTGAGTTTCATCAACCAAAAAGCCTCAATGGCCAGGCAGGTTATCCTGGGGCGGTTGAGTGTTGCTGTTTGCGCATTAATAGGCTTGCTGATAGCCGGGTATGCGGAACAATCCATATTTGCCATTGTGAAAATGGCTTTCACAGGATACGCTGCCCTGTTCCCCACCACCCTGACCATCCTTTACTGGAAAAATATGCCGCCAATGGCCTGCATTTTATCCATATTGGCAGGGGAATTCATGCTGTTTGGGCTGACTTTCAACTGGATTCCGGAGGGTTGGGCACTTGGCTTTGATCCCATTATTCCCGTTATCACGATAGCTTCCCTTTTCATTATCCTTGGGGGCCTGCTTTCCCGTAAAAAAATTCAAAGAAGAAGCCTTTAGGGTGCTCTGATCCGGTCAGTCAGAAAAAAGCTTCTTGAGGATCCGCTTTAACCGCCCTCAAAATCAATAAGGTTTAATACATACCTATCGGATTTTGGTATCATTTGATTTTGGTCTTTCCCTTTTTGATTCCTTCCCCGTCTCAAACGGTCTTTTACATTCCTTATTCGCATCCGTATTCCCTCCCCTAATTGCCTAAGCCGGAGAAGCTTGTGTAGCTTTTCAGGGGAAAAACAGAAACCAAACAGGGATCCACTGCTTTAACTTTAACCGTTATGGAGTAGGGTCAAACTTTTTTTCCATCACCCTGTTGAGGCTGAAAAAAGGCCTATGCTAACCTCAATTAATCAATGGTTAATGGTTGTCTTGGTGATCACCGCTGTTTCCTGTTCCAAACAGCGAAAGACAATGGAAGTGACTGCTACCGCCTATAATTCGGTCCCCGCCCAAACCCGTCCGGGCTCCTCCGGAGCCATCACAGCGTGGGGAGATACCCTTAAACCCGGCATGAAATGCATTGCCGTTTCCCGTGATTTGATCGATTCCGGGTTAGTACATAACAAAACAGTCAAAATTGAAGGCCTGGACGGTACTTATTGGGTCAAAGACAAGATGAACAAAAGGTGGACTAAGAAAATTGACATTTATATGGGAACCAATGAGAAAAAAGCCCGGGAATGGGGTAAAAAGCAAGTCACCATCTCTTGGGTGCCTGATGAAGATTAAGTTAAAAAACCATGCCCTTGAAGATCTTCATCTTCCCCTTCAAAGGCATGGAAAAAAACCTCCCTGAAACCACTTAATAATCAATTAGCCGGTATAAAACTCAGCCTTTTAAGGTTGCCGGGATTGCTTTTATCATACTGATAAAGACCGGATTCACCAATAACCATCAGCAAATCATTTTGAGCAATGGCATCAAAAGCATCAATATCAGCCTTATGAGTTTTCATATTGTCCGTAATAGCCCTTGGGTCTTTGGTGTCGTAAACCTTCAACCCCGCTTTTCCATCACAAAGGAATAAGGTTTTGTTTTTCACAACCAGGCCTTTCGGATCTTCCATGGAAAAGGAACTAATAAGGTTTGGGCTCTGAATATTGGTAATATCAATCACATCCAGCTGATTTCCGGGAGTTCCGCATTCCCTTCCACCATTCAATGTTACATAGGCAAAGGAATCCGTAGGATAAACCGGATCGCAAGCCTGTACATGCCTGAATTGGCTAAGCCTCTGAGGATCCTTTGGGTTAGCATTATCATAAATGAACATCCCGGTTCTGGAGCCAATGAATAACTTTTTTTCATAAGGAAAGATGGTTTCTATCCCATTATTAATTTGTTTTTCCTTTTGCTTTCTGGGATTAGATGGGTTCTCCACGTTAAATATGGATAAATTTTCCCAATCGACACAGTATAAGTGCCCCCTGGTAACCGCGAACCGTGCCATCGAACCCCCAACACCGGTAGCCTCAGAGCCACCCGAGGGGCTTTTACTATTATTGCTAAGCCTCACCCAGTCTCCATCCCTAAATTCTGGCCGGGGCCCTGAGCATTCCACAGTTTTTTCCTTGGTTTCCTTGTTAAAATCCGCAATAACACCTTTTCCGTCCTTGTAAATCCCCAGGCTATCCTCATTCATCCGGGCATTTTTAAATACATCATCCTTCCTTTTGATGATACTCACATTAGAAGGATCACTGATGTCAATGGCATAAAGGTCCACAAAGCTATTGGCATAAAGCACATCCCTCCGAATGGCCATATCCGTATTACCGGGAATATTGATATACCCTATCTTTTGGGGGTTTTTAGGATCACTATTGTCAAAAATATGAATCCCTTTAAGCCGTTCATTGACAAAAAGGTATTGATCGGTCCGGTAATAAATTTTACCCGGATCCTGAAGGGTTTTATCGGGTTGCACCCCTACCTTACTCCGGATCTCGGAAATATCCTTATAAATCGGATCTTTTTTGATGTAGGTGATTTTTTTCTCGCATTTATCTTTCGTACAAGAAAGCATGGAAACTCCCATTAAAAAAAGCCCTATTGCAAAAAAGAATTTTCTTACCATAATGAAAATCATTTTGTTATTCAGATGACTCAAAAATAAAAAGCGTTGCATAGAATAGCTTCTAATTTTATTATTTTTACCCTTATTTTTGAATTTTTACATAAGAAACCGAGCATAATATGCGATGGCTTCTTTCAATAGCCTTGTTGACATTATCCTTTCTAACCAATGCCCAAACCATCCAGGAAACGGTTATTACGCTCAAGGACGGCTCAGTAATAAAGGGCATTAAAATGGAAACGAACGATACAGCCACTTTAAGGCTTAAAACAAGGGCTGCCAACGAACTTGTATTCCAAAAAACGGAAATCAAAAATATCAGGCATCAGAAGGTTTCTAAAAGTTTGTATCATACCGAAGAAGCACAAACTCATTATAAAAAAACGGGCTACGCTTTTTTTGGGAATATTGGGCTTATGTTGGGAAAAGGAAACTTCAACAACAATCTTATCGGTTTCAACGGGGAAATTATCAATTCGTACGTCATAAACCCGCATTTCTCTGCAGGCATTGGGTTGGCTTCTCAACATTTTGGCACAGGTATATCTCCTTATTTTCCCTTATTTATCAATGCCAGGGTTAACCTTTTTAAAAAAAATTTCACCCCCTATTTAACGGGTAGTGTTGGCTGGAATACCCCCTGGCTTATTGATAAAGCCCAATACGACAATGTTAAAGCCATGCAAGGAGGTCGTTTTTACCAAACGGGAATAGGGATAAGAAATGCCTTTAATCCCCACGCCGCTTATTTTATTCAGATCGGTTTTTTCACTAACCGGCTTAAAACCCTTGAAGAAGAAATTGGAAGGTGGGGTTCTGAGGTGAAAAAGGTGGAAAACATTTACACCAGAAACCGGATAACCTTAAAAGTGGGGTTTCAATTTTAAAAAAAGTTGTTTTCCAAAAAGCAGGTTGAACAAAACTGCCCCGAAAAATGTACAGAGGATAAACTTTAATTATGCGATTCACACCTCTGTTTACGGCCTTTATCCTCCTTTCATTGGCTTGCACCAGTAACAAGAGCGGAAATGGGGACCTTACTAAACAAAATGAGGATAAGCCTAAAGCACAGTATCAAAATTATGACACCGCCTATTTCGCAAGTGGTTGTTTTTGGTGTGTGGAGGCCATTTATGAATGTGTAAAAGGCGTTGAAGAAGCCGTTTCCGGTTATGCCGGTGGTAGCAAAAAAAATCCCTCCTATAAAGCAGTAGCAAGAGGAAATACCAACCATGCCGAAACGGTGAAAGTTTATTACGATCCGGAAAAAGTAACCTATAAAACCTTGGTTAAGGTCTATTATGGATCACAAGACCCAACCACTGTCGGACAGGATCCGGATTTCGGGGAACAATACCGCTCTATAATTTTTTACAGCAACAACCAGGAAAAACAAATTGCCCAAAATTACAAGGATAGCTTAAGTAGTACCGGAAACTATGAAGACCCCATTGTTACCGAGGTTAAAAAAATTAATGCATTTTACGAAGCTTCAGAATACCACCAGGATTACAAGGAAAAGCATCCCAATAAACGCTATATACAGCAAGTTTCCAATCCCAGACAAAAGCGGTTTACCAAAGCGCATTCCGGGTTGGTAAAAGATGAGTGTCAAAAATAAAGAAGCCGGAAACAATAAGGATTGAATCCGGCTCCTTGCTATGAAAATAAAATAAGACAGCTTTTCAAAAAGCTCCTTGCATTGCTGGTGGCATTAATCGGTAATCTGGAATTTACCAGACTCCAATATTTCGCCTTTTTGATCTTTTGCCTTGTAAATATACGTGCCGCTGGGTAGGTCCTGAATATTAATGCCTTTAGCTTTTTCTTTGCCAAAGTCTATTGATCGCTTGGTTTTACCGGATAAATCAAGAATCTCCAGCTTTTTAACACCTACCTTTTCAGCATTTTTTACACTGACTTTTTCATTGGCCGGATTAGGGAAAAGAGTCATTTCAGGCTCGGTATTTTTCCCGGAATTAGGCAAACCAGAAGACTCATAAGTGACAGACAAATCATCAATGGTTAAGGTACTTCCTTGACGGCCGTTTCCATCCCCAAAAGCTGAATTGCTGGAAGAAAAAGCCAAGAAAAACGTGTCCGGAGTTAATGTGGTTTGATAATTCACATTTAAGGTCTTTTCGGTGTAACTATTTTCAGCAAAAAGTAACACACTATCCTGAGCCACGGTAATGGTTGAATCGGCATTTTGATCATAACCGGTAATGTTGTATAAAGCCCTTGCCGTATCCGTACCGGTAGGTTGATATTTGTAATAAAAGCTTATCGTTTCAGGTTTGCCATTGATAGCCACTCCGGGAGTTTGATTTTCATTGGCCAAACGCTCATAAGGAATGTTGAAAAATACACCGAATGTGTCCGTAAAAAACTGAAGGGATTGAATCTGAACAGCATAATTACCGGATCGACTATTGCTAACCTTAGAAACCGAAGATTGATTGAGAGCAAATTCGTGAAATAAATTAAAAGAACCCCAACCTGATACTTCTTCAGTCGCAAAATCCTGCCACTGTTCAAAACTTCCGTTGGGAATCGATTTCATACTTGCTCCTTTGGCACGCAAATCATCAATGATCACAGAGTTGTCCCCAGTAAAAAGGGATGCGCTTGAGGATGTAATGGTTATTTTCAGGGTGTCCGGTTTGGTACTAATGCCGGACCAATCGAAAGGAATACTAAAACGCTGATAGTTATTGGCTTTTCCTTTCAGTACCATTTTCCCCGAGTTGATTACTGGACCATTTTTGGAAAACCTGCAAGAAACTTCGGCTGAGTCATTGGGATCTATATCATATTTGGCATGAAAGATGATCGAATCAGCTTGTTCCGTGTAAGACAAACCCCGGTTACTACTGCCTGTTTCTTTTAAATGGACTTCACCGCTCAAACCGAAACCATCGGAAGTGTCGGTAGTCAATTTTAAAGCACTGTTTCCCGCTTTACTTTCTGTGGTTTGCTGGACTAAAACAGACCCGGATCCGAATAAAACACCACTCAGGTTGTTATCATCCCAACTTACGGGCTGTTTAAAGTGTGTTCGATCTTCCCAGCTCTCAAAACCCTCATTTGTGTGGGGTTGGGCGGTTAAACTGGTAAAAAATGGCGCAACAATCAAAAAGAAGCTGAGTAAATAGCTAAACCTGTTCATAAGTAACCTTTTTTTGTTAGACAATTAAAATAAACCGAAACGATGCCATTGAATTTTAATGGTATTAATCCTTGCCAGAAAAGAAAAATAAAGCTTTTCAATCACATCTTTTCCACTTTCCTGACGGATTTCTTTCCTCAAAAGTTGCAAAAAAATTTTTATCGCCAAAATTGAGATTGATTAATTTTGAAACATGGCTGAAAAGCAATCCTTATTTGACGCCATAATAGTTGGAGGTGGCCCCGCAGGTACTGCCTCGGCCATTACCCTGGCAAAAGCCGGGAAGCAAATAGCGGTGATTGATAAAGCCACTTTTCCAAGGGATAAAATTTGTGGAGACGCCATTAGCGTAGACGTCCTTAATCAACTTCCCAAGCTTTCAACCGACCTCCTGAACCAATTTGGCCAAAAAGCCGGGAAACTTCCATCATATGGTTTGAAGCTGGCTGCTCCCAATGAAAAGGCCGCTTCTTTGCCATTTTATTTCCGGGGGCAAGTCCATAAAGGCTATTTGTGCAAAAGGTATGAATTTGATAATGTGCTTTTCCAGTTTGCCCGGTCTTTCCCAAATGTAACCACTTTTGAAAATGCAAGGATTCAAGCCCTCCGAACCAATACCCATACGGCAGAAGTGGACCTGGCACCATACCTCACCATTAAAAGCCCGGTAATCGTAGGTGCAGATGGTGCCCATTCGGTGGTCAACAGATACCTCGGAAAAAATAAAACTGATAAAAATTTTACCAGCGCCGGTTTAAGGGTTTATTATGAAAATGTGAAGGATTTTGAAAAAGGGAACCATGTGGAACTCCATTTTTTTAATGAAACCCTGCCCGGCTATGTCTGGGTGTTCCCATTGGAAAACAACCAGGCCAACGTGGGCATTGGTATTTTATCCAACCGGGTTAAAAAAGCCAATTTAAACCTTAAATCGACCCTGGAAAAGGTTTTAACCACCAAGGATTCCCTGAAAGAACGCTTTCGGCATGCTTATCCCCTGGAAAAACCAAAAGGCTTTGGGTTACCCTTAGGCGGTAAAAGGCGTGAGGTATCCGGAGACCGCTTTCTCTTGACCGGTGATGCGGCCGGTTTTATTGATCCCTTTACCGGTGAAGGGATTGGTAATGCCATAAGAAGCGGCAGAATGGCCGGAGCCCATATCTTACAAAGTCACCGTGCTAACGATTTTTCAGCCCGTTTCAACAAGGCTTATGACCAAGCCTTTTATGAGAAAATGATGAAAGAATTTACCATAAGCCGAAAAATCCAATATTTAAGCCGGTACCCTGCTTTATTCAATTTTGTCATTAACCGGCTTAAGCGAAATGAAAAGTTCCGGGATTTTTTAACCGAAGCCATAGCCAATCCGGAATTGTTAAATGCCTTTTCCAGGCCCGGCTTTTACCTGAAGCTTTTGAAAAAATAGGTGTTCCCAAATATAACCCTTTTACGTATTTTCATTCCGAATTTATGGAGGTTTGGAATGGGTATATTATCAAATGGAAAAGAGAAACAAGTAAAAACCCACCAAGCAAAAGAATCAGGGACTATCCCAATGTTGACGAATAAAAATCGATTTTTTATCCGAAGAAGCTTCCGGGCTAACGTACCTTACGCCATTTACCCACTTTTCAGCCTTTTGGTCCCAGGATAATGTGACCTCGGATACCGTACTGTCATTAAAATCTCGACTCATTCGCCAATTATACCAGTGTTCCTGAGCCTTATTCCATTTTTGACTTACATTACCAACCCTATGCCCCCGGGAGTCGTAAAGGATTTTGGTTTTTCGTTTATTGCACCACACAGAATCCCAATATTGATTTATCAATTCAATGCGATTCCCACTATCGTTGTAGGTAAAAGTGTCCCTGCGATTGAAATTCCATTGGGCTTTTTCCCCGTCCCAATAACGCGTAACCTCCTTTATTTTTTTATCCTCCTGATTAAAAAAATAAAAATACCCATATTGCTTTTCCCAATCAGCGCTTTGTTCATTCCAATCCAAACTCACTTCCTTTTCCAGTCTCCCGTTTGACCGGTAAGTTTTCAGGTATTTCCGGTTTTTCATCCATTGGTTTACCGAGTCTAACAAATTGTATTGAACCTTTTCTACTTCATTGCCCAAGGAATCAAAAGAAGAAACTGCGATGCTCGAATATTTCCAGAACCCTTGCTTATACGACATGTTTAAAACCAATACCTCATTGCCTTTATCGTCAAAAACTTTGACCTCTGCCCATTCCTTTATCCACTTCTGTTTTTCAGGCACCCATTCCTTATCCAGTGCATAAACCCTTTTCCCCTGGTTATTGTACTTATAATGATGTTTTCTATGCTTAACCCATTGGCTCTGCTCCTCATCCCACTTAAAGGCATGTTCTTTAACCTCATTACCCGATGAATCATAATAAGAAACCCATTTTCTGTAATGAACCCAATCGCCATCAGCAGTAGCTTTTTCATTCATCAGGGTATCCTTTTCCCATTCATTGATGGTTCTTGAGGTTAAAGCCATACCCTTTTGGTTATTGGAGGTTTGTAAGCCCAAAAGGCAAATCGTAAGAAAACAAAAAATCCATAGAACCTTCATAAACCTAAATAAAAATTTAAAAGCAATAATGATTGGGAAAACAAAATGATTTCAATAAAATTGGCATACCAAAGCACCCATATAAAAGTTATCAAAGCACCTTTATGTCGCCTACCCGTCAATG
Organism: uncultured Sphingobacteriales bacterium; assembly: GCA_964549595.1. Taxonomy (GTDB): domain Bacteria; phylum Bacteroidota; class Bacteroidia; order CAILMK01; family CAYYUA01; genus CAZQQN01. The sequence continues at coordinate 9,958 of CAZJWK010000086.1, forward strand.
TTTTTATTACGGACATTTGTTATTTGTAACGCTTTGAATTAAAAGCTTAATAACTTGAAAAGGCAATAGAAATGAATAGGGCATGCACATCATTATTATAGGAAATGGAATAGCGGGCATTACGGCCGCAAGGCATATCCGGAAGAAAAGTCAGCATGATATAACCGTTATCTCAGCCGAAACGGATTATTTCTATGCCCGTACGGCCTTAATGTACATTTACATGGGCCACCTCCTATACGAGGATACCAAACCCTACGAAGATTGGTTCTGGGAGAAAAACCGTATAAACCTGGTACGTGATTATGTGGAGCACGTAAATACCGAACAAAAGCAACTTCAGCTTCAGCAGAAAGGCAGAATGGATTACGATAAACTCATCCTGGCCACCGGTTCCAAATCCAATTTTTTGGATTGGCCGGGTATCAACCTTAAAGGCGTACAGGGTTTATACAATATTCAGGACCTGGAAAAAATGGAGGCTTACACAAAATATGCGGAAAGAGGGGTTATTGTTGGCGGAGGGCTCATAGGCATTGAAATGGCCGAGATGCTACACACCAGAGGAATACCGGTCACTATGCTGGTGCGGGAAAACTCCTTCTGGGACCATATGTTGCCCCCTGAAGAATCCGAAATGGTGAACCGGGAGATCCGGGAACACCATATTGACCTCCGTCTACAAACTGAATTAGCGGAAATCAAGGGTGATGAGCAAGAACGGGTTGCCGGCACGGTCACCAAAGACGGGCAGGAAATTAATTGTCAATTTTTAGGCATCACCATTGGTGTCCATCCCAACCTGGATTGCTTGCAAAACACCAACCTCCAGTTAGGCAAGGGTATTCAGGTCAATAATTACCTGGAAACAAATGTCCCCGATGTGTTGGCCGGAGGCGACTGTGCAGAGTTGATAGAGCCCAAGCCCGGCCGAAGACCCATTGAGCCCATTTGGTACACGGGAAAGATCATGGGTGAAGTTTTGGCCCACAATGCCATCAGCGATCAAAAAATGGAGTATGATCCGGGTATTTGGTACAACTCCGCCAAATTTTTCACCATTGAATACCAGGTTTATGGCTCAATAAAGCCCCAATTACCGGAAAATGAGGAAACCATTTACTGGGAACATCCCAATGGCAAAAAGTCTATTCGCATCAATTATGAACGTAATAGCCGTGCCGTATTGGGTTTTAACTTGATGGGCGTAAGATACCGGCACCGTGTGTGCGAAGACTGGATTCAAAAAGAAACCTCGATTGAGGAAGTCCTGGCCGACCTCCCCAAAGCCAATTTTGACCCGGAATTAAACCCCCAGTATGAACAGTTTGTGGTAGATGAATTCAACCGCAAAAATCCGGACAACCCCGTAACCATTAAGCGGAAAAAAGGGTTGTTTGGAAAAATGAAGGAGGTATTGAGTACTTAATGGTATGCTAATAGTAAAAAATCGTAACAAGTAATAATAAGGTGGAAATAAATCAGAAGGTTGGAAACTTTAAACTTAACCCAATGACACCGTATAAAAATGCCATTTAGGTACAATGGACAAAAATGCCGGCTTAAGCTTTTCGGCCGGCAACTTTAACCCAACCTTTTTTCTATGGTAATTTACCATCATTTCTACCTCATTATTTTTATTGAATTTGTTAAATCTGATATTAAGTAACGAAGTGCTAACCGCTAAAAACTTTTTTTATGGCAGCAATAAACGACAGTTTGCAATTAAGCAGTAAAAATTCAGAGGATTTATCCTTACAGGATAAAATCGGACTGGGCTTAGTAGGCCTGAGTCTATTGTCATTATTGGGTGCAGCATTTGGCGGTGGTGAATCCATGCCCTACTTCTATATGTTGACCAGTCTGGGTTTGATGATCATCGGAAGCCTGATCTATTTCCAGCGAATACTCAGGAAACCGAAAGGGACCATCAACAACAACAATTTGTTCAGTGGCTTGCTCAATCGGGGAGCCTGGGGATGGATCTTTGCGGTGGTCCTGACCGGTTTTTATGTATTGATTTACTGGCATGGTGAGTTTCAGGCTCTTAATAGCATGATTGCCATGCTGGATCCCTTTAGCAAAGCCTTATCAGGCGAGCCTGCCAGTCAATGGTTTCTTTACGGGACTTTTTACACCTTAGCCATTTTGCTGATGGGTTTTCGGGCCATCTTCAAATACCGTCACAATAAATACCAGATTGTTAGAACCATTTCAGTTATGTTCTTTCAGTTAGGGTTTGCCTTCCTTCTGCCCTATTTTTTAAAAAAGCTCAATCAGCCGGATTTTTATTTCACTTATTTCTGGCCATTGGAGCAGTCCTATTTATTCCCCTCGAAAGTAGAAACGTTAACCCAGAAAGGTGCGCTGGGTACCTTCATGGTTTTCTGGGGAGCCATGATGACCTTCATTGCAACGCCTACCCTAACTTACTTCTTTGGTAAAAGGTGGTACTGCTCTTGGGTTTGTGGTTGTGGAGGTTTGGCTGAAACAGCCGGTGACCCCTTCCGGCATTTATCCGATAAATCCATGAAAGCCTGGCAAGTGGAACGTTGGCTCATTCACGGTATTTTAGTGGTAATCACACTGGGTACTATTGTTTTATGGATTGATCAATCCACTTCAGGCGCTTTTTTAGGACCTGTTTCTCAATATTTTGCTTCCTGGTACGGCTTTTATGT
>CAZJWK010000087.1:0-11966 GCA_964549595.1 uncultured Sphingobacteriales bacterium
AATTGTAATAAGGTCGTTATTGGAATCACTTAGTCTCCACTTCTCTCCATCCCTTAGTCTCTCAGTCCCTTTGTCTCCCAATTTACCAATTACCGAATTACCCAATTAAAACCCTACCATGAATGATGGACCTTTATGGGAAATGAGGTAGAAACGTGGTTGAAATGAGGTTGAAACGCAAAAGAAATACGGTTGAAATACAATAGAAATACGGTTGAAATAACGTGGTAACAAATTGTAATAAAGTCGTTATTGGATTCACTTCGTCTCCGCTTCTCTAAATCTCTCAGTCCCTTCGTCTCCGTCCCTTAGTCCCTTTGTCTCCCAATTTACCAATTACCCAATTACCCAATTAACAGCCTACCATGAATGAGGGGTTTTTATTGGAAATGATGTTGAAATGCAATAGAAATGAGGTTGAAACGTGGTAGAAATATTTAGAAATAAAGTAGAAACATCTCGCTTTCAGTACAATGCATAGCGCTGGGTTTTATACCCTGCGTTTTTTGAAATGACGTAGAAATGTGTTGAAACAAGGTAACTTGGTATTCAACTACGAATCATTCAACCTATTAATGAATAAACCAATCAACGAGTCAACCAGCAATGGGAGCATAAAGGTTATAATCCCTCAATCTTCATCTAATTCCTTATCAATCAAACTTTTAAAAGTTGTACGTAAAATTTCCAGTTGGTCTTCTTCCAGATCACCTAATTGTGCTATAATCCTGTCCCTTTTTATGGTCACCAATCGATCAACTTTGATAACTGATTTCACTCTCAAATGATTGTTAGGGGAAGGCGTTACAATGATTTCATTGTCGGATAATTTTTCCGGCACAACTGAGCTAATCGCGGCAATTACTAAATCTTGAAATTCATCATTAGTCACCGTATAACTACGGCAGGCCGAACCTTGGTTTTCTTGAGTTCCGAAAAAGGAAAAGGAACAAGCAGCAGATCACCGGTTGTCATCCTCGGATTTTAAATAATCCTGATAAAGGTCTTCCCTTGGATCCTCCCAAAAAGAGAAAGCATCAGAATCCGATGTCAATTCCCTTACCTCATCATCTATAATCTCTTTGACATCAATTCCTAAACGATTAGCCAGTCGAATCAGTAGGTTGTAATCACTTTTATTTTTCACTTTTAATCTTAACTCCTTCATAAAACCATGTTTTATTAGCCTACAAACAATTTGATTGAAAATTGGATTCGACAAATCACATCCAAATCTACAAATAAACGAGTCAACCAATGACCCATTTACCAAATTCTGTTTTTCTCCCTATAGGTTGAAATGACGTAGAAACGCGATAGAAATGAGGTAGAAATGTGATACTGGGTTGGCTTTCCCCTTCAGGGGATCAAGGGGTGTGCGTTGGAAATACGATAGAAACATCCTAAAAATATGGTTGAAATACCGTAGTAATATGGTAGCTATTTTCCAACGTTTTTCCTAAACACCTACTTTTCCCTACCTCCTTTCTCTCCGCCAGCTGGCGGAAGAAACAGGTATGAGGGGTTTTTGTAATATGGTTGTAACAAGTAGTAATACGTAATAATAAGGTAGCATTCAACTAAGAACAACGAACCTTGAACTATCCCAGTCAACAAGTAAACCAGTCACCGAGGAACGAGCAACGAACGTCAAACATTGAACCTCGAACATTGAACATTGAACCTGATTACCCAGTCAACGAGTAAACCAATACACAAGTCAACCAGTAATCGAGCAACCAAGAACAAAGAAAACATTTTAAAATGCAGATTCATTAAGAATTTGTTCAGGAGTTTTCCGTCCCAAATCGGTCTTGTCAAAATCGCTATCAAAGCTCACTATTGTAAGCCCTTCACTTTCAGCTACCATGTATTGATAGCTATCATCAAAATCAAGATTAAACTTTTGTCTCAACTTTGGTAGCACCATCAATTGTTGGATGGATAAGTATTTTCTGCCAACGTTGTTTTTTTCAAATAAATCGTTAAGAAAATCCTGAAATAATGCTTCATCTTTAAGCTTAATCAAAATGACACCAATGGAGTAAATTGAAAATTCTGATATAGCAAGAGAAGAAGCATCAACTCCTTTTAAAAACCTTTCTGATTCCTCAGCTTTCTCCTGTTTAAGAATGGGTTCAAGCCAAATATTTGTATCTACCAAATACATTGTTTAACTCCCCATCCAATCAAGCGCCTTCTTTTGAAGTTCAACAGAAGTGTACTTGTCCTTATACGCCTTAAGTCCTCCGGCCCATGATAATTGGAGCCTGTTTTGTTTAGTCGTTTCCGTTTGCTTTTTAGTTAATAAAAACTCCACAAAATCTATGACCTCTTTTTGTTCTTCCGGTGACAACCGGTCTAAAAGTTTTTGAATTTCTTTATTACTCATTGTTTCATTTTATTCTCTAAAACGTGAGATTAAATGAAAAAGTTTAATCCGATGCGTGGATAGCTATTCGAGTTTCAAGATTTCAAGATTGCTGGTTGGTTGAAATACAATAGCAACATCGTTGTAATAAGGTTGAAATAGCGTAGTAACACCGTTGTAATACATAGTAACAAGGTAGTAATATGTAGTAATAAGGTAGCCCAATTCCAACGTTTTTCCTAATTACCGCCTTTTCCCTACCGCTTTTTCCGCTGGTTAGCGGACAGGCTTTCCGCCGGCAGGCGGACATAGGCCCTTTGGGAGAAACATGAGTGAGGGGAATTTTTTTAAATAACGTTGAAACACAGTAGCTTTTTCCCACTTTTTTCTGAATAAACTACTTTTCACAAGCGCTTTCTTATAATTTAGTATTTTTTGTTATCCGGGTTTTGGCGATTATCAAAGAAATTAAGGATAATTAACTTGTGATAAGTGTCCCTATAAAATAAGGTGTTTTGTTTTGTCAAAGTAAATCCTCTGATACCAAGTTTTTCGTTTTCAACAGTTCCAAGTTCAGGAAATTCAGCAAGGGTTTCAATAATTCCATAGGTTTGATTAGCAAATTTTTCTGCTACAAGTGCTCCCCATTCATCCTCAATATATTCCTCAATGGCATGGAATTTATTAACAGCACGCTGAGTCCAGACTATTGTTTTAGCCATCTTTGGTGCAGACGCTTAGCTTCCTCGTGACTCACCAAATTTTCAGAATTATGACTTTCATTATAAGCTAAAAGTAATTCTTCCTTTTGAGCTTTTGTCAGGTTATTCCACAAACCTCCGGGTACCCTATTGCTTAACCGTTGAAATAGTTGGTACAAACCTTTCAATTCGGTTTCATCCATCTTATCAATAATTTGATGAAAACTTTCTTTAACACTCATAGTTTCTACCTTTAAGTACCATATTAACAGTCAACATTGTAACCTGGTTTCTTATCATCAAGAGATTTAATAAATAGGAATGGAGCAGTTTATTTCTTTTTCCAAGCGCTGAGTTTCAGTCCCTGCATTTTTTGAAATGACGTAGAAACGTGGTAGAAATGATTAGTAACAAAGTGGTAACAGGTTGTAACAATTAGTAATAAAGTTGTAATAAGGTGGCTGACAACAACTACCAACAATGAACGAGGAACGAATCATTTAAACCTTGAACATTGAACTCATTTGAACTTTGAATCCTTCCAACCAGTAAACCAGTCAATGAGCAACGAAACACAAACCATTACAACATCAAACATTGAACTTCCCCATTCAACCAATACACAAGCCAACAGAATCCACCACATTACAAATTCAATTCCTCCTCAAGTTTCGTTTTCAAACGATTAAAAGCCTTGGAAAAGGCCGACACATAATTAAGTAGTTCCTCGATTTCCTCTTCATTGTAAATATGGGTAGATAAATTGCGGAATTCAATCATTTCCAGCCAAACCCCCTCTTCTTCAAGTAACCCTTGTACATAAGCCTCTTTAAAACAAGCCCTGGGACTTTTGCAGGTAATGCCCACAAAATCCAAATAACGCCTAATGGCTTTCCACGCCATTTCAAAGGTAAATTCAAACCGCTTAACAGCCACATCTAAATACACATCACTAAACCCTTCTTTATAAAAAGCATCTTTCCCCTCTATAACAGCATCAAATCGCTCCAAGGCATTGTTAAAATTATGCAGCTGATCCTCAAACCGTTGTTTTTTGCTGTGACTGTAGAGGACCTTCCCGGTGCTCTTTACCCGGTTTTTAAACCGCTCAGAGGTTTGGGCCAGGTTTTTGATATCAATCTTTTGAAGGGTTTCCAGTTCATCGATCTCTTGTTCTATGGCATCTAATTTTTCAAAACCGAGATCAGGATCTTCAAACGCCACATCAATATCACTTCCTTCTCCTGCCTCACCGGAAGCCTGGGATCCATACAAATAGATTCGATCAGGATTAGCGTGTTTAAGAATGATGTTTTTTATTTCCCGGATGAGCCCCTGAGTCGTCATTTAACTTCATTGAAATACATGAATATTGTAACAACGTGGTAACACGGTTGTAATACATCGTAATAAGGTAGCTATTTCCCAATGTTTTTCCTAAATGCCAACTTTTCCCGACCTCTTTTTCCGCTGGTTAGCGGACAGGCTTTCCGCCGGTAGGCGGACAGGCTCCTCTGGGAGAAACATGTATTAGGGGGATTTTTTTGAAATGACGTAGAAAAGCGATAGAAATGGGGTTGAAATGGATAGAAATACAATAGAAACATCGTAGAAATATGGTTGAAATACCATTGTAACAAGGTTGTAATAACGTAGTAACAAGTTGTAATAAGGTTGTTATTGGGATCACTGATTCTCCGCTTCTTTCAGTCTCTTAGTCCCTTTGTCTCCCAATTTACCAATTACCCAATTACCCAATTATCCATTTACCAGCCTACCATGAATGTGGGATTTTTATGGGAAATGAGGTTGAAATGGATAGAAATACAATAGAAACATCGTAGAAATATGGTTGAAATACCATTGTAACAAGGTTGTAATAACGTAGTAACAAGTTGTAATAAGGTTGGTATTGGGATCACTTAGTCACCGCTTCTCTCCGTCCCTTAGTCCCTTTGTCTCAAAATTGACGAATTACCCAGTTACCCATTTACCAAATCTGTTTTTCTCTCATAGGTTGAAATGACGTAGAAACGTGGTAGAAATGAGGTTGAAATGTGATAGCAATAGAAATACGGTAGAAACATCGTAGAAATAACGTTGAAATAATGTTGTAACAAATAGTAACGGTCGTTATTGGAATCACTTAGTCACCGCTTCTCTCAGTCTCTTAGTCCCTTTGTCTCCAAATTCACGAATTAACCAATTACCCATTCCCCCATAACGACCCGGATAAAGCTTCGCCACGTCAGTCCCATTAAGGTTTGGTAACTGACTGAAAATCAATACTTATAATTTAATAACCGATCCCCTCAAAATCCTCAACTAATGCCCTTCGTTCCTCAAGTTTTCGGGAATGACCCCGTTATGCTGATCCTGCCCTTCTTCCGTCCATAAGACCAGGGCATTATCGATATCCAGACTCTTACGATGTTGATCAAATTCATTAACAGTCAATACCAACGGTCTTATTTTACGCTCCGTCTGTTCCTCAGCCTTAGCAATCAATTTCAACAGGTAATTCCAGTCAATATCCCCGACCACGACAAGGTCCACAATGCCGGAATCCACACCGCGGGCATAATCACCGGTAACAAAGGCCAGTTTTACAGTACCCAACCGCTCTAACACGTTTTCAATGATCCCGGATAGCCCCAAATACTTAATAACCATCTGGTTTAGCTCCGGGAATAAGGGATGATTGTCGTTTGCCTTGTAAAGCTTCGTATTGCCCTCATTTTTAGCCTGTAAAAGGCCGGCATCCGCCAGGCGATTCAATTCCACACGAACCGAATTACTGGACTCATTAAACTCCTGGGCCAGGCTCCGCAAATACGCACTCGTGTGCTTGTTCGAAAAGAACTTGAGCAACAGCCTAACCCGTGTTTTGGAATTAATGAGGTAATCCAGCATTGCCATGGGCAAACAATATTGAGTTACAATTTTACTCAATGTTGATTGATTGTACAAGTGTAACCTTTAAATTCTTGTTAATTTTAATTTTTTAGGAGGTTACAAAGGTCAATGTTTTTTTAAGCACTTGGCTTTTGGCTGTCCACTAATGTAATAGGGTATTGGTGGGTACTAAAGTTTTGAAATTTCAAATTACCTGATACCTAATACCTGGTATTTATTACCTGTTACTTGTCATCTTTTACCTGACACCTGTTTCCTGTTTTCTGTTTTCTTACATCAAAGCTAAGGCCGTTGAAATTTTTGAAAATCCGAAATCCTTCTTGAAAAATAAAAATGTTAATTTCAAACTTAAAGCCGCCAATTCACTGCTTCTTTAGGCAAAAAGCCTTTCACATCAAAAACAACCGCATCATCGTTTTTTAAGCTTGCAAGGTCCAGGTCGTGGTAGGCTTCATGACCAACAGCGAGCACAATGCCATCATAATGCTTTTGGTGCATTACATCAGGGTCCACCAAATCCAGGTTAAATTCGGCCTTAACCTCCTCAGGATAAGCTTCGGGGTCGTAAACATCCACATTAATGTCGTAGGTTCTGAGTTCCCGGATAATATCGATAGCCCGGGAATTCCTGATATCCGGGCAATTTTCCTTGAAAGTAATGCCCAGCATTAATACGTTGCTTCCCACAATCTTATGGCCTTTTTTCACCATCATCTTGACCATCTCAGTGGCCACATAATGCCCCATGCTGTCATTCATACGCCTACCGGCCAGTATAATCTCCGGATGGTGTCCTACTTCCTGGGCTTTTTGGGATAAATAATAGGGATCCACGCCAATGCAATGACCCCCTACCAAACCGGGTGTGAATGGGAGGAAATTCCACTTGGTACCGGCTGCCTCCAAAACAGACCTTGTGTCAATGTCCAGTTGGTTACAGATTTTAGCCAACTCGTTCACAAAAGCAATGTTGATGTCTCGTTGCGCATTCTCAATGACTTTGGCTGCTTCAGCCACTTTAATGCTCGGCGCTTTATGGGTGCCCACTTCGATGATCTCCTGATAGAGCCGGTCCACTTTTTCAGCAATTTCAGGTGTGGAGCCCGAGGTCACTTTTTTGATGTCTTTGATTTTATGTTTTTGATCGCCGGGGTTGATTCGTTCCGGGGAATAGCCCACAAAGAAATCTTTATTGAAAGTTAAGCCACTTTGTGATTCTAAAACCGGTACGCATTCCTCCTCGGTCAGACCCGGATAAACAGTGGACTCGTAAATGACAATATTACCCGGTTTTAATTTTTTACCCACCAATTCACTGGCCTGCAAAATAGGCTTCAAATCAGGCCTGTAATACTTATCTATGGGGGTAGGAACCGTCACGATGTAATAGGCACTGTCTGTGATTTCTTCCGGAAAATTGGTAAAATAAAGGCCATGCCCTTCTTGCTCGGTAAAATCTGGGTTCTTTCGGCAAACTTTTTTCAGTTCATCCGGGTTGGCTTCTCCGGTGGTATCCTTGCCTTCTCTTAGCTGTGAAACCCTTTCCTCCTTAACATCAAAGCCAATAACAGGGTATTGCTTGGCCAATTCAACAGCCAAGGGAAGCCCCACATACCCCAAACCAATCACTGTAATGGTCTCTTTCATGGTTGTTTTGTTTTTTGGGAATATTCCTGCAAAGGTAAACGGTTTGCCCGAAAAGCATATAGGGGCATTTGTCGAAATTGAATCCAATAAAAAGCCAAAAAAATTTTTGCCGTATACTCATTCCGATAGGCTTTCAATGGGTTCATGCTAACACACTTCAATCGTTGGAAAAGGGTCCCTTCCTGAAGCGACAGTTTTAATCACGATTGAAATACTTTCCCAAAATTTCAGCGAAATCAAACACTTCCTCGAAGGTATTATAAAGGGGTACCGGTGCCACACGGATTACATTAGGCTCCCTGTAATCCACTACTGCCTCTTTTTGGATAATTTTTTTGTAAAGGTCATGGGCTTGATTGTGGATAAGCAAGGAAAGCTGGGCACCCCGTTTGTTCGGATCTTCAGGGGTAATGATCTCATAATCCGATGATCCCTTCTTTTTGACCTGTTCTAATAAAAATGCTAAATAAGCAGTTAAATCATGGCTTTTGGCATGTAAAGATTCAAAACCAGCTTCATCAAAAATATCCAATGATGCCCTGTGGGCAGCCATAGAAAGCACCTGGGCATTGCTCAATTGCCATCCTGAAGCTCCGTATTCCGGTTTAAAAGATTTATTGACCCCGAAACGGCTTTCTTCATCATGCCCCCACCAACCTGCAAATCGGGGCATTTCCTTATCGGCATAATTTTCGTGCACAAAAGCACCCCCTACCCCTCCGGGTCCGGAATTTAAATATTTGTAAGAACACCAAACCGCAAAATCGACTTCCCAATCATGGAGCCTTAGTGGCACATTTCCAATGGCATGGGCAAGGTCAAAACCAGCAAAAGCACCAACTTCATGGGCTGCATAGGTAATGGCCGGGACGTCCAGAAATTGCCCGCTGTAAAACTGAACACCTGGCAGTAAAACCAAAGCAAGTTCATCCCGGTTATCGGCTATGGCCTGGAGTATATCGTCATTTCGTAAAGTATGCTCACCTACCCTGGAATTGACCGGAATAATGGCTTCCTTGGGATCAAATCCATGGTAAACCACTTGGCTTTCAACGGCAAATTGATCCGAGGGAAAAGCCCCTTCTTCTATTAAAATCTTATTCCGCTTCGGGCTTGGTTGGTAAAACGAAACCATCATCAGATGGAGATTCACGGTGAGGGTATTCATGGCCACAACCTCGTGTTCATGGGCACCTGTAAGCCGGCTTAGCGATTTGGTGAAAAACTTATGGTAATGAAACCACGGGTTCTGGCCATGAAAATGGGCATCAACAGCCATTTTTCGCCAATCTTCCAACTCTGTCTGCAAATAATCCGCTACAGAACGGGGTTGAAGCCCCAGCGAATTGCCACAGAAATAACGCTTGGATTGTCCGTTTTCACCTTCCGGAAAATAAAACCGGTCTCTGAATGCTTTTAAAGCATCCGCTTCATCAAGTGAACGGGCAAACTCCCTTTTAGCCTCAAATTGCCAGTTTTCCATAGGTAAGATCTTCCACTTTATGCCTTAACCGCTGCAAAAGCAGGTTTGTCATTGATTTTTTTGATATTCGGGAACTTTAAGCGCCTTCAATTGGCTTTCGGGTAGTTTCAACCAATCCAGGGCAGATTTATACAACAACCATTCCTTCACTTCCCGGTCATACGGTAAACCGTGAATATCCGTACCCGGATCCAAATCGCCCAAGGGAAAGGGATAATCTGTACCAAGGGCTACCTTATCGTAGCCTATCAAATTCACGATATAGTCAAGGACCTCCTTGCTGTGCACCAATGAATCCAGGTAAAACTGGCCGAGGTAATTACGGGGGTTACAGTCATTATCCTTGGCACAAAGATCGGGTCTTACCCGATAACCATGTTCAATACGCCCAATGGTGGAAGGAAAGGCGCCACCACCATGCGCAAAAGCCACCTTTAAATTCGGAAATTGGTCAAATATGCCACCAAAGATCATTGAGCAAATGGCACGGGAAGTTTCGGCAGGCATGCCTACAAGCCAGGGCAACCAATAATCGGGCATTTCATCCTTGCCCATCATTTCCCAGGGATGGACGAAAATAGCGGCTCCTAATTCTTCGGCAGCTGCATAAAACGGATAAAGATTTGGATCATTGAGGTTCCAATGGTTGATGTGGCTTCCAATTTCAACGCCGGCTAACCCCAATTCCTTGACCGCCCTTTCCAGCTCTTTGGCTGCTAATTCAGGGGCCTGCATCGGTAGAGTGCCTAAACCGATAAAACGATCCGGATATCGCTCAACCACTGAAGCCATGTGGTCATTGAGAATCCTGGACAAATCCAGGGTATCTTCAGGCTTCGCCCAATAGCTAAACATGACCGGCACAGTGGAAAGCACCTGAACATCAATACGGCTGGCATCGCAATCCTGACTACGAACTTCAGGGGACCACAAATTGTCATGCACTTCCCGGAAGAATTCCCCGTCTCTCCACAATCGGGCTTTACAATTATGGTGATGTTCTATTTGCAAAAAACCGCCATAACCGTATCGTTCCTTAAGATTGGGCCAATTTTCCGGCAAAATGTGATTATGAATATCAATGGTAAAAATATTTTCCTTTGGGGTTTTAGGCGTTTGCTTGAAAAGGTCTTCCATTAATCCTATTTTCTTAATGCACTTACTTAATCCAATTTTTCCAATTCAAAACTAACCACCCATTGGGAAAAGTCGAAGCTTTAATTAAAAATCTTGTCCTTGGTAAAGGGAATGGGTTTTTCATCCCGGAAATCAAACAAGGCCAATTTCCTTAGTTTATAATAACTGGACCAGAAATTTCTTAAAGCCTTTATATAAGAGCGCTTAGCTTTATCCCGCTCTGTGGCTGCCAGGTTCAGATCGGTAATGTCTACCTTTCCGATCTTAAACCGGTTTTTGGTTATCCGGTAACGCTTTTGTCCGATTTTATTGGCCTTTGAGGCTATCCTCAATTGTTTGGATTGCATATTGAAGGCTTGAACCGCTAAAACCACTTTTTCTCTAAAGTCGATCTTTTGCTGTTTCACATTGGTTTTCACCAAATCCTGATTAGCCAGGGCCATTTTACGTTGGGCCTTAGCCCTTCCCCAATCCAATATGGGAAGAGAAAAACCAAATTGTACCCTTTGTTGATCTTCCGGTTGGGCGTATACATTGTTAAACCGTCCGGCATCATTGGAAAGCCCGTATCTGGCAAATAATTCTGTATTATTCAGACCGCCTTTTTTACGGGCTTTGGCCACATCCCGCTTGGCTTCCAGCAATTTTCGCTGAAACTTTAGCGTTTCACGGCGGTTTTGACGGGCTTTGGTAACAGCTTTCTCCGAACTTACCTTAAACGTTTCCGGCTTATCAGGCGAGACCAATTCGATTTGAGTGTTTTTATCCAGGCCGAGAAAAGATTTAAGGCGGAATACACTGTTTTCGTAACTTAGCTGTGATTGTTCCACAGAAAGGCCTGAGTTAAGCTTACTTAACTCCATCTGGAGGAGCTTGTTTTCTGCCACCTTGCCCATATCATAACGCCCCTTAGCAATCCGGTAAAGGGTATCCTTATTGGCTTTATTTCTCCTGGCAATGGCCTTATCAATCTTAGCCGAATACACATCGAAAAAAAGGTTAACCGCTTTGATGGCCACATCCTCCATTGACTGAAGGTACTGCCGTTTAGCTTCCCGGTATTTTAGAGGCTCTATTTTATTCTTCCACTTATAAGGATTAAAAGCAAAAATGGGTTGGCTGTAGCCAATGGAAACAGGGGTCGATAAATAAGCATTGGATGGGTTATCACCAAAAATGTCAATCCGCTTTAAACGGCTGTTTAAAAACACATTACCTCCTGTAAACGGGATATCTTGCGAAAGGGATAACCCAGCCGAATAAGTAGCCTGGCTCCTTTCCACGAATTGATCACTTCCATCCGGTTGGGTTACTTCATCAATGGAGCGGTTCAAATTGGGTAATGTGGATCGCAGCGTTAATTCAGGCAATTTTTGCGCCTGGTAGGTTTCGTACTTCCAATAACTGTTTTTCAGCTTATTAAGGGCTGCTTTCGCATCGGGGGATTTTTCGCGGGCCATCTTAATAACTTTTTCCAGGTTCAAACTCATGGTATTTTGAGCCTTAACCGGCAAACCCAAAAGGATGACCCCTATCAGAACACACCATCTTTTTTTCATGGTTATAAAATTTTAACCCAAACAAATGTAAAGCTTGTAATCTATTCTAAATGATTTACCCACAAAAGGTTAACAGTTCCTTATCATAATCATACAATAACCTTACTCATACCTGAGTGATTCAATAGGATCCTGCTTTGCTGCCCTTTGAG
>CAZJWK010000088.1:0-11777 GCA_964549595.1 uncultured Sphingobacteriales bacterium
AAGGGTTTCATCCAAATCATGCCTAATTTTTTGCCCTAACTAAGTCCCGCTTTAAAAGGTTTTTAGGGGTGCGAAAGTTGAATTAAGCAATCAATAGCGGCAAAAACAATTTTTTATTCTATCCCCTTAAAAGTCAAAGCCATTTCTTAGAATGGAACCCGCTTTAGGCAAGAAAAAGACTTTCATCTGCATAAACAGAAGCTTCCCGTTTGGCGAAAAAAATTTCAAAATGTATTTATTAAATTTGTTGATTTGAGTAAAACTTGTTTATTCAAAATTAGAAACAATCGAAATTATCAAAAATTTACGCGCATTTGAAATTTGTGTTTTCTTCCCTTCCATTTTCTTTTGCCAAAAGGTTGAGTAGCAGGTTTTTCATAATCATACCCACCCTTTCCGTTTTGTTAATAACCATTTTTCTTTCCCCTACAAATGCTTCTCATCTGGTGGGCGGAGACCTGTTGGTGCAAAAGGTGGATTCCATGAAGTACGAAGTGACACTAAATTACTATTATGATTGTGATGGCAATCCTGGTGCTTTTGCCAATGATACTCCGCCTACTATAAATTATGCTTCCAGCAATTGTAGTCAATCCGGATCAATTACTTTAAAATCCATAAAGGGCGAAGATATAGCCCCGGTCTGCCCCAAAAATACTTCAAGCTGTAGCGGGGGAAATACCAAAGGTATTGAAAAATGGATTTTCCGCGACACGGTCACATTATCAAAAAACTGTACGGATTGGGTTTTTTCATGGGACGAGGATGCCCGCGCCAGTGCCATTACAACCATACAAAATCCCGGTACGGAGGATATATACCTTGAATCGGAAGTCAACAATGACAGTTTTCCGGATAACAAAATCCCTTATTTTACCAATGATCCGGTAGCCTTTATATGCAACAACCAGGACTATGTTTACAACCATGGAGCAGTAGACCCGGACGGGGATTCTTTGGTGTATTCCTTATACACGCCTAAAACCCTTACTGCTTTTACCAATAATGTTACGACAGTCAATTACAAATCGGGTTACTCTGCCCAACAACCCTTAAAATCATCCCCATCGGTTAGTATTGATTCAAATACCGGTAACATAACCATGCACCCGACCAAAACCGATATCACGGTTTTCGGTGTAAAGGTAGAGGAATACGACACGAATGGCATCCTGAAAAGCAAAATTTTAAGGGACATCCAGGTAATTGTAAAAGGCAATTGCACATCTCCGAATCCGCCTAAATTGGCAGGTTTTGACTCAACCTCCGACTATGATACAGCCAATAAAAATTTTGATACCACCGTTTGTCCCGGTGAGAAGGTCGAACTGTACTTAAACGCCAACGATTCAGATGCCAATGATACCCTCAAAATGACCTGGAACAAAACCATAAAAGGGGCCAACTTTACGGTGTTGAATGATAGCACGAATTCCCCAACCGGCAAATTTACCTGGACTCCGCCAAATCCCTCTAATAATTCAGGCATCCAGCGAAATGCATTTTCCGTAACCGTTCAGGACAATAATTGCCCTTATTTTACCACCATTTCAAGGGGATACAACATCAACGTGGTGCCTTCAAAAACCGTTGATCTGGGTGACACGGCTTATGTTCCCTGCGATGATTCCATAGTACTAAAACCGGAAATATCAGGGGGAAGTGCGGATTCCAACTTCGGTTACATATGGAGCACCGGTGAAACAAAAGACTCCGTTTGGGTGGCAGATCCGGGTACCTACACGGTCACAGTAACCGATACCGGTAATTGTCCGATTACGGATACCATAGAAGTGCTCCCCAGCCTGAATCCCAGTTATCAAATCACCTCCTCGTTTGCTGCAGACAGGGGCTGCGTTAATGATTCCGTTCAATTTACCGATTCTTCTAAAAGCGCAAAGGCTACGGTGGATGATTGGGATTGGCACTTTGGAGACGGAGATACATCCGATTTGCAAAATCCAAAACATAAGTATGATGATACCGGCTCTTTCAGCGTTCGCTTGATCATTAGTGATACCAATGACTGCCAGGATACCATCGACCAAAAAATAGGCATTGATGCTAAGCCAAATGCAGATTTTGGCTATGACCTGTCCTGCTCCAGAGATACAACCCATTTCTTTGACTCAGCAAAAGTTTCCACAGGGACCCTTTATTCCTGGGAATGGAAATTCGGAAACGGAGACACCTCCGATCAGGCAAACCCGGAATTGCCCTATGATACCGGCGGAAAGTATACCGTTACTCAAATCGTTAATACAAGGGGAGGATGTACCGATACCCTTAAGCAAACTGTAAGAATTCATCCACGTCCAAAAGCGGATTTTGAATTTGAAAATACCTGCAAAGACGTCACTACCCATTTTTACGATTCCACGTCCATCGAGCAAGAAGACAGCTTGACTCAATGGGATTGGACTTTTGGCGACAACACCAGCAGTAGTGATCAGAATCCCGGCCATACCTACAGTAGCACAGGCACCTATACCACCAAGCTTATTACCACATCAAGCAATAACTGCAAAGATTCCGTCAGCAAAAATTTGATTATTAACCCCCCTCCTACCATTAATACGATTGATGACACCACGTTTTGTGAAAAAGATAGTGTAAAATTAAAAACCGATGTCCAATCAAACACGGGCGAGTATTTGCTCGATGATGACTTCGATGGAGGCGTACAATCCAGCGATTGGAACAGCACCAATTTAGGTTCATCCGGCACTTATTGTGGATCCCAAAACGGAAGTGCATTGTATTTTGATGGGGATGGCGGAGACCGGAAAGCGGTTACTACTGACCTTGATGCCCGCAAAGCCGATTCAATCGAATTTTACTTTAAATACGGCAACCAAACCAACAATGCCTTTTCCAACTCAGGTTGTGACGAACCAGAAGCCGGTGAGGAAGTCAATGTAGATTACTCAACCGATGGAGGCAGTAGCTGGACAACCATCCAAACCCTTTCTTTAAGCACCTATAAAAACTCAAATTTTACCAAAGTCACGCTTGAAGTACCTGATGCGGCTGAAACGGATTCTACTCGTTTCCGATGGAAACAAAAAACTTATGACAACTGCCAATCACTAATTTTTTTTGGCTCATGGTGTCTGGATAATTGGGCTATGGATGAAGCAAAGATTTCCAATAAGGATGTTTATTCCTACAGTTGGTCACCCAATAAAGCAATCAATGACTCCACAAAATTAAGCCCCAAAGCCTCACCTTTATCTATTACGGATTATAAGGTTTCGGCAAATGATACCCAGTACAATTGCACTGTTTATGATACCGTCACGCTAAAGCCCCAGGAAATTAATTTGGCTTTTTCTTCGAATGCCCCTATTTGCGAAAACAAAACTTTAAACCTATCCGATAACTCAACCATTAAAAATGGCTCGTTTAATAGCACAGAATGGGATTTTGGTGATGGCAATACTTCCACAGACGTCAATCCTGCCCATGATTACTCAGATGGAAGCAATTATGATATAAAACTCAAGAAAACTTCGGGGATTGGCTGTTCAGATTCCCTTACAAAAACCGATACCATTGATTATCAGCCGGAACCCGATTTTACTTTTGATACGGCATGCCTGGGTGATAGCACACAGTTTACCGATCAGACCTCCATCCCCAAAGGGAATATCCAAACCTGGAATTGGACGTTCGGTAGTAGCGGAAGCGCCAATAAAACCAATCCTGCTTACCAATTTTCATCAGCAGACAGCTTCCAGGTGACCTCCGTAACTACCTCCAATAACGGATGCAAGGACACCATTAGCAAGTACGTCTATGTAGGCGCCAATCCGGATGCCGGATTTACCGCTTCTGAAAATTGTGAAACGGATACTGTTACATTTAACAACAAAACCTCACTTGGTTTCGGAAATGTGAAACAATGGGACTGGAAATTCGGCAATGACGACTCCTCCAACGTGAAAGCTCCCGAATATGCTTATGATTCTAACGGGCTTTACACCGTTAAACTGGAAACAACAACCAATTTCCTGTGCAAGGATTCTTTTAAGAAAACCCTTCCCATTCATCCCTACCCCAATGCAGGCTTCAATGTGGGTGATACAGCCCAATGCTTTACCGGGAATGGTTTCAGCTTTACCGATAAAACCACCATTGACAGCGGAACTTTGAATTATACCTGGAAATTCCGGGATGGCCAGACCAGCTCCGCCACCAGCCCCAACCACACTTATAATAGCGTGGACACATATAACGTCCGGCAAGTGGTCAATTCAAACGAAGGCTGTTACGATACGGCAAGGCAGACCGTAATCACGTTATCCATGCCTGATCCCGATTTTACCATCAATGATTCAGCGCAATGCTTTAAGGGCAATTTTTTTCAATATACCAACAAGAGTAACATCCGTAAAGGGTCCCTTAGTTATAAATGGGAGCTTGGCAATAATAAAACCGCTACGGCTAAAGACACCACCTACGTTTACAATAAGGCTGACACTTTTTCAGTATCCCTGATAGCCACTTCAAATGAAGGGTGCGAGGACACGGCTGAAAGGGAAACCATAACCTATCCCATGCCTCAGTCAATCTTTTCCGTTCCGGATACCAACCAATGCCTCTCTACCAATTCCTTTTCGTTTAACAACAATTCTACCATTGCTTATGGCAACCTGAAATACAAATGGCGTTATGGTAATGGGGATTCCTCTTCAACCAAAAGTCCCTCCTACTCCTACGCGGATACAGGCTTATTTGAGCCCCATTTAACGGTTACCTCTGACCAGGGATGTACCACTTCCGATTCGAACAAGCTAATCGTTCAGCCCATGCCTAAAGTACGGTTTACCATTAATAACGTTTCCCAGTGCCTTATGGGAAACCGCTACAAGTTTTCCAACAATTCCTCCATTCCGCCGGATGACACCATTACGGATTACACATGGCATTTAGGAAACGGAGAAACGGCTAATTCCAGAGACACCTCCTTTAAATACCAATCAGCCGATACTTTTGAAGTCAAATTAATGGCCACATCCTCTAAGGGTTGTAAAGACAGCCTGGAACGCGAAGCGCAGGTGGATCCCATGCCAAAAGCTGATTTCACCATTAATGACACAAGCCAGTGTTTGGATAACAACCGTTTCGCTTTTACCAACCAAACCCAGGTAGAATGGGGTAAACTGGTCTATCAATGGGAGTTTAAAGACGGCAACTCATCAGCCCTTAAGGATCCGGTTCATGGCTATCAAAAACCCGGGGATTACGAAATTTTTTACGAAGTAACCACCTTGCAGGGCTGTAAAGACACCCTAAAAAAGTCTATTTCCGTAGATCCCATGCCGGAAGCAAAATTCTTCGCCACCACAGTTTGTAAGGGGAATACCACCCAATTTAGTGATAGCTCCGGGGTGCAATCAGGCTCCTTGAAAAAATGGCAATGGGAATTCGGGGACGGGAAAAATGATACGGGACCTGTTACTGGCCATAAATATGATAGTGCCGGCGATTATAACAGTTCCCTTATTGTCACGTCCGACAAAGGGTGTCAGGATACGGCCGGTAAAACAGTGCACGTAGGATTTATTCCTAAACCGGCTTTCAAACTTAATTACCCTTGCAGTGAGGATAGCGTGAAATTCACCAACCAATCCGGTATTAAAGCGGATTCTATTGTGGCCTGGCATTGGGATTTTGAAAACGGGGACCAATCCGGAAAGGATAATCCCCGGACCCTATTCAGGGCCGGCAAATATGACGTCACCTTAAAAGCCACTTCCCAGATTGGCTGTCAGGATTCGTTAGAGAAATCCATAAAAATTCACAATAAGCCAATAGCCGGATTTAAACACCAATCCATTTGTTTTGGGGATACCATGGCCTTCATGGATACTTCTAAAGTGACCAATGGTAATATAGTAAAACGTATATGGCGATTTGGTGATGGGGATTCAGGCACTAATGCCAATCCCTCTAAATATTATAACCAGCCTGGCCATTACAAGGTCCAATTGGAGGTGCAATCCAACCGGGGTTGTTGGGATACCTTTAGCAAACGAATTTATGTGGGCCATATACCCAAAGCCGGATTTAGGGCTCAAAAGCGCTGCCATCGACAAAATACCAGGTTTTTTGATACCTCATCACTCAAAACGGATAGCATCCGGAATTGGGATTGGCAATTTGGCAATGGGAATACCGGCAACCGGGAAAAGCCTTTAAACCGTTATAATAATCCGGGAAAATACGAGGTTAACCTCAAGGTTCAAAGTTACCAGGGTTGTACGGATCAAACCAAAGATTCGGTAATTATTCATCCTACGCCAAAAGGCGATTTTAGCGTTAAAGGTGTTTGTATGGGAGATTCAGCCCGGTTTACCAATAAAACCATTATTCCCGCAACCGGAAAAATAGACACCCAGCTTTGGATGTTTGGTGACGGTGACAGCAGTCAATCCGGAGAGCCCACTCATTATTATGATAAAGCCGGAAAGTACGATGTCAGCCTCCTAAACACCAGCCAGGAAGGGTGCACGGATACGGCCACCCAAAAGCTCAGCATCCACCCAACCCCCAATGCGAAAATCGGTGTAAAAGATTCCCATCAGTGCCTGAATCAAAATGCCTTTGATTTCACAAATAGCTCGTCCATTCGAAGTGGAAAGCTTACCTACCAATGGTATTTCGGGGATATGGATTCATCCGGGCTTAAGGAGCCTTCCCATTCTTACCAAAAATCCGGCATTTACCGGGTTAAAATGATGGCCGCTTCCCAACAAGGGTGTACAGACACGGCTTTCAAGCAAATCAAGGTCGATTCCCAAACCCTTGTCCGTTTCAGCATTAATGATAGCAGTCAATGTTACCGGAGTAACCGTTTTCGGTTCATCAATCAAAGTCAGGAGCCTTCCGGAAACATGCAGTACCAATGGGCTTTCGGGGATGGCCAGAATGCCAATAACGATACGGCTATTCATACTTACGACACGCCGGGGGACTACCCTGTCCAATTAATCACTACTACTGACAAGGGTTGCCGGGACACCCTAACCAAGTCAATTAAAGTAAATCCGCACCCGGAAGCGGCTTTTCAAAACACACGTACCTGCGTAGGAGATTCAACGGTTTTTAAAGACCAATCCACCATAAAAAGGGGCAGCATTACGCAGTGGCAATATGATTTTGGTGATAATAGCAGTGCCGCTGTTCCGAACCCCAAAAACCTTTACGGCAGCGGAGGGACTTACCGGGTATCTCTGGTAGCCACTTCAAATGCAGGCTGTAGCGACACCGTAACCAACCCGGTATTGGTTTATGGTAAGCCAGAACCCCCGAAATTTGTTAAAGCCACAGTTAAGGCCGATACCCATGTCTATATTGAATGGGAGCCTCCTGAAAGGGGCAAACCCAAAAGTTACTTACTGGAAAGACAAATCAACGATAAAGATTTTGAACCCATAGCCTTTTTAAACCGGAACACATTAAGTCATCGGGATACGAATCTGCAAGTGGATCAAAACACATTCACCTACCGGATTAAAATGAGGGATAGTTGTGGCAATATCAGTGCATATGGCGATAATGTCAGTACTCCGGTAAAATTAAGCGTCAGCGGTGGAGAAGGGAACCCCTTATTGCAATGGACCCCCTATGAAGGATGGGAAGTAAGTTATTATGAAATTCAACGCTTCAATAATGAGCAGGAGCGTTATCAGACAGTCCCAGGATACAGCATGGTACCCGGTAATAAGCTTAAAGCCATAGATAGCATTTCTGAAATGGATTTCACAAACCATTGTTACCGTATTATTGCACACAAAAAAGGTGAGCCGGAAATTACCAGCGTATCCAATATCGATTGTTTCAATCCTGAAATGAGGGTCTATGTGCCCAATGCCTTTAGTCCCGATGGCAATGGGATCAATGATCATTTCCGGCCCAGGGGTACATATGTATTGAATTTCCGGATGAAAATTTATAACCGTTGGGGGCAAAAGGTTTTTGAAAGCCATTCCCTAAAAGAAGGTTGGGATGGTACATTTGAAGGGGAAAAAGTGGAAGCCGGATCATACCTGTACATCATATTTGCTGAAGGGCCCAATGGTGCAGTCCAGAAATTGCAGGGAAGGATGACGGTCATAAAGTAATTTCAGACCTCCTGACCTGTTCGTAAACGGATATGGCCCCCTATCAGTATTCAAAGCCGCTGAATCTACCCCGTTCCTTTATAATAGAAAAGCTTTCTATGGATTACTTTTAATCCCTGTTCTCAATGCATTGGTTCGAGTTATCCCGATTTAGGAAATCACCAAAAGGTGATTCCATAAATAAACCGATTGGTAGGATTTGCTTAATCGGGGTTCAATAGAAAAGCAACGGCCTGCCCTTCGCATTTAGCCAAAGGGTAACTAATAAGTAAGCGTTTCAGATTGCTTTGCTTTCCGCATTTGAATAATAAATCTTTTTGGTGGGGTATTGGCGTTTTTTTGCAAGCCAAACAAGATTGCTTGCCATTGACGTGTAGGCCGGGTTATAGAAGTTTCCGTTGTTAACACCTCCTAATAGGCAAAATAATCACCGGAGTTCTCAACCAATCAGCAAAGAGGTTTGGTAATGAGAAACTTTATCGGGATTCGGCAGGGCTAATGGCAAAATCGTCAGTTTGGCCGAAAAAATATCCCTGCCCCGATTTCTTTGCTTAGGGGGTGCATCAAAAGTCTTTTTTGAGATTTGAGAAAAAAAAATCGGAGATTTTTCGATTTTGATACACCCCCTTAGGCAGGATTGAAGTGAGAAGGGAAAAAAGCTCATCTTTAGGGCAAAAATAAGTGGGTAGCACCTCAAAAAGGAACATCGGCTTTATACGCGCTTATATGAGCTAAAACGCAGAAATATAGCAAGTTATCTAATAGGAGGTCAAGAGTTCGGAATCTCATTGCGCCTTTCTTCATCGGGACAAAGAATTTAAACCCTTTAAGCATTAGTCACGCGCCAATAAGCGGTTTAACACTGATTCAGGTTATATCCTCCAATTCCCAAACCTGAAACGATTGGGGATGAGCTTTCAGCAGTAAATCCATCACCTTCTGTTGAATGGCCTTATCCGCAATGAAATCGTTTTTACCCAGGTTTACCACCAGAATACGGCTTTTGGTAAGGGATTTAAAATATTGCCAATAAGCGTTTTCAATGGCTTTTAAATAGCTCTCGGGGATTTCCACTTCAAAGGATCTGGCCCGTTTCTGAATGTGGTATTGGACCTGTTCCACCGGCCTGTGCAGGTAGAGGAGCAAATCCGGAAACTTTGTCTGAGCGGCAAAAATGTCAAAAAGCTTTTTGAAAAGGTGATATTGATCCGGATTAAGGTTTTGCCGGGCAAAAATCAAGGATTTGTCAAAAAAATAATCGGAAACAAAGCCCTGCTTAAACAAATTGCCTTTGCCGAATTGGTGATTTAGCTGTTGATAGCGTTCCACAAGGAAGCTTATTTCCAGCGGGAAAGCGTACCGTTCCCGGTCCTGGTAAAAGCGAGCAAGATAAGCCTTATCGGCAAATTCCTCCAGAATGGTTTCCCGGTTAAAGGCTTCGGCTATGAGTTTGGCCATTTGGGTTTTACCGGCCCCAATATTTCCTTCAATCGCTATATAAGGATACATTTGGCTTCAGTTGGTCATGTCCAGGTTTTCTACATCTTTGTAGACGTAGGCATCCAGGGTATCAGGGGATTCCGCAGTTAACCGGGCCACGGTTTTGTTCAGGACCGGATGCACAAAATCCGAAGCAATCTCATTCAGCGGTACAAGGGTAAAATTACGCTTATGCAAAGCCGGATGGGGAATCGTCAGTTCTTTATCCTCAATCACCTGTTTTCCATAGAAAAGGATATCAATATCAATGGTACGGGAACCCCATTTTTCATAACGCCGGCGTTTCAATGTTTGCTCAATGTTCCGGATGGCCTTCATGATATCATGAGGGTCCCGATCTGTGACTAAGCAGGCGGTTTG
Source organism: uncultured Sphingobacteriales bacterium (assembly GCA_964549595.1). Taxonomy (GTDB): domain Bacteria; phylum Bacteroidota; class Bacteroidia; order CAILMK01; family CAYYUA01; genus CAZQQN01. The sequence goes on from CAZJWK010000088.1 coordinate 9,990, forward strand.
GTTAAGGAAAATGGGCTGATCCAACTTACCCCAGGGCTCTGTTTCATAAATCGAAGAGTATTGCCGCACTTCCCCTACCTCTTCAGCAAGCAAGCACAAAGCTTTTTTCAATGTGTTCAGACGGTCACCCAAATTTCCGCCCAGTAAAAAATAAACTTTTACCACAAAGCCCTCCTAAAAAACATTAAGCGTTTTGATGTTTACAAATTCTTTTATCCCGAACTCCGAGAGCTCCCTCCCATAACCGGATGCTTTAACACCGCCAAAGGGTAACCTCGGATCGGACTTAACCATTCCGTTGATACTGATGTTTCCGGTTTGGATTTCCCAGCTAAGGGTTTTGGCCCTTTCCACTGAAGCGCTCCATACAGAAGCCCCTAAACCATAAGGGGTGTCGTTGGCCAGATTAATGGCTTCCTGTTCATCGCTAAAAGTAAAAACGGTCGCCACCGGGCCGAACAATTCTTCGTTGTAAGCAGGCATTCCTTTTCCAACATCGGTCAGTATGGTGGGTTCGTAATAGTAGCCCGGTCCTTCAACGACCTTCCCTCCTGTCAGGACCTTAGCTCCTTTTTCCACGGATTCCCGGACTTGTTGATCCAGTTGATCCACCAGGTCCTTCCGGGCCAAAGGCCCTAATTGCGTTTCTTCATTTTCCGGATCACCCTGCTTGTAACGCACTATTTCCTGTTTGAAAGTTTCCAGGAATTGATCCTTTACGGCATCATGAACGAGGAACCGCTTACTGGCTATACAGCTTTGACCCGTATTTTGCATCCTGGCCCAGGCAGCCGTTTTGGCAGCTTCCTCCACATGGGCGTCAGCCAATACCAGGAAAGGATCACTACCCCCAAGTTCCAATACCGTTTTCTTGATGTGCTTACCGGCATGGGCAGCTACATGGCTACCAGCACCTGTGCTGCCGGTCAGGGTAATGCCCTGAATAGCCGAGTGCCCTATTAACTTATCGGATTGCGCATAATCAATGAATAAATGTTGAAACACATTAGCCGGAAAACCGGCCTTCTGAAAAACCTCCTCTATGTTTAGGGTGCATTGGGGCACATTGGGGGCATGTTTGAGTAAGGTCACGTTACCGGCCATTAAAGCCGGGGCCGCATAGCGGAAAAACTGCCAATATGGGAAATTCCAGGGCATGATCGCATAAATGATCCCCAGCGGCTCAAAACGAATAATGCCTGTTTTGTCATCAAAATCCTTATGCACACTTTCCAGGAATGATTCCGCATTTTCGGCATAATGACGGCATACCCAGGCACATTTTTCGATCTCGCCAATGGCCTGCTTCAGGGGTTTGCCCATTTCCCTGGTGATGGTCCGTCCGTGAAAATCTTTTTCCGCCTCCAATTCCTGAGCCAGGGCCTGGAAATAAGGCTTCCTTTCGGCTGTACTAAGCTTACGCCATTCATCAAAGGCCTCTTCACCGGCTTCCACCTTTTTCCATAACTCCTTATCGCTGATAAAGGGATACGTTTTTTCCAATTTTTCTGTCGCCGGATTAAGCGTCCTGAACTCCATAATTTTCCGTTTTGCTATGCAAAGGTAAAACATCATGGGTAACCTTCTGAAAGATTGGGGGAATTTGGGGAAGCAAGATTGAAATAAGGTGGTTGCATGGAGTTAGATTTCCTTTAGGTAAAATAAGGGTGTGATTGGGAAATCGTAATACGTTGTAACAAGTGGTAATACGTAGTAATATGGTTGTAGTGCGATTGGGCGTTGGGGGATTCGGGAAACATGATAGAAATATGTAGAAATACCGTAGAA
>CAZJWK010000089.1:0-11771 GCA_964549595.1 uncultured Sphingobacteriales bacterium
CTTTCGAGGGTTATGGAGTCAGTCGCTGGGTTGGCAAGCTTTAAACCTAATGTGACTAATAAGGCCAGTTTCATAATGCAAGGATTTAATTTATCTAACCAGTTAGTTAAATTTAAGGTAAATTTTTTTTAAGGTTTCTCTTTCATTAAGGTGACCCGTATAGCAATCTTGTGCTTATCATGAATTTCAGCAAACCAAAAACCGGGTTTCTCCATGCCATACGCTGTTATTTTTATTGGAAATTCCGCTTTTACCCGGAGCTGATTTCCTTTATTTTGAATTGTACCCTCAACTTTAATAGTCTTTGTTTCTCCATGAATGGTATATTGCCCTTTTGCAGTAACTTTTTTTGACCTTCCGTTCTTAGGAAAATTCCCTCTCACCTCGCCGGAGAATTTCGTCTTAGGAAACTTATCCGCTTCCAAAGTATTAAGCATGTGATTATCGCGAATGCTGTTCCCTGTTTTAAGGGTTTTTAACGGTAATGTAAAGTTGACTGAACCCTTTTTCATATTAATTGTGCCTTGCAATTGATTAGATTTACCGGTGTAGGAAGTAATTCCATTGGTCCCCTTTACCTCAGCATAGCCCGTATCAGCTTTAAAAATTTGCCCCTTTAGCCCATTTGCTGGCAAGAAAAATAGGGCAATTAGGATGATTATTGCTATCTTAGACAGAGGATAAGAAAAATCGCAATGGAAATCAGACGAGTTATTAAGCCTCTTGATATAATTATTCTTTGACATACTACTGCTTCTTTTCAATTGATGCAATCACAAATTCTGGTACGTCCGTTTTCCGTTGTTCTATGAATTCCCAAAAGGCTTCTTCATCCTTTTGAAGAATGCCTTTGAGCATGGGTTTGCCAATAAACGGAAACAGACACATGGAAACGGTATTAACCAATAATTGATGGGGATCGATGGGCTTAATGGTCCCCTTTTCCACTTCTGATCGTACTTGATCAAAAAATGGTTGCGGGTTAAAATGCTGGTGACCGGTCACCATTTTGACCATCCGTTGCGGGTTTCGGGTTAATTCGTTAATGACGAAACCAGGCAAATGAGGATTGTTTTGGATAGTCGTTATGTAATGATTCGAAAATTGCCTGAGTTTGTCAAAGAGACCGGTTTTCCTGGTCAATACTTCAATGATACTTGGTAAGAGGGTTTGGATGTCTTGCTGAAAGACGGCATCAAATAATTGCTCTTTATTCTTGTAGTAATAATGCAGCATGGCCTTGTTGATTTCTGCTTTGTCGGCAATTTCCTGCATTCTTGCTCCGGCCAGGCCTTTTTGGTGGAAGACTTGACGAGCAGCCTGAAGGATATTTTGGTCAGTGGTTGGTTGGATTTCTGTAGACATTAACTAATTGGTTTAACTAACTATTTGGTTAGCAAATTTACACACCCTTTTCAATTTACCAAAAAATCTAAAAACAACTTTTTATCTAAAACCTAAATGATTTACGGAATTAGCAGCAAAAATTATAATTAAATAAAAGCGGTATGGTGCAATATTGGTAGTTTTTGCCCTATTTTCCCTTACAATTTAATCAAGATTGCTTAAAAAAAATCGTTCGATTAACTTTAACCTATTTAATGACGTTAGGCTAAATTTCTATTTTGACAGACTCTGAATCACAAAAAAGCCGGGTTTATTAGCCCGGCTTTTTTGCAGTTAAGAAAAGTCAGTTTTTAAATATCAGAAAAATTTATGACTTATTTGACCTTCACAACCCGTTCAACCTTTTGCTGACCGCTGGTAATTAAGCGGATAAAGTAGGTGCCTGAAGAGACATCCTGCATTCCTCGTAAACGTTGAACATGTTCACCTGCTTTTTGTGAACCTTGATCCTGCCTCTGGATCATACGACCTGATTGGTCAACAATGATTAGCTCAACGTGATCATGGGCTTTTGAAAGCTCATATTTAACCGAGACATTTTCCCTAAAAGGATTAGGATAAGCCCTAAATGAAGTTGAAGTTATCCTTTTATCTTCAGTCCCAACACTAGTAAGGGTTAAGGTATCCATGGTACTTGACTGGCAACCGACTTCACTTGTTACGGTTAGCTTTAGGTCGTAAGAGGCGCTACTATCATAAGAGTGCCCTGTTGTTATATTTTCTGAAAGAATACCATCCCCAAAATCCCAAAGATAGCTCTGAAGTGAAGAATCCACAGGGTTAAAAGCTACTGTATCATAAGAAACTTTTTTGTATTCAAAATCACTAACAGGCATAGGATGCACTCTTACTCCATTTTTCGCTGAATCCCGGCAACCTATATCCGATGTTAATTGAAGCGTAACAGTGAAATCACCTGAATCATTATACTGATTTGAGGGATTTCTAGCCTGTGAAAAACTGCTGTCTCCAAAATCCCAATTATAGTTCAACCTTCCTGTTCCAATAGAGGACTGGTCAAAGAATCTAAAATTATTGCCTTCAATGCACTGAGCTGAGTCATTAACGCCAAACTGAGCATTAGGTTTTGGACCGACCTTTACTTTACGCTCCAGATTACTTACGCAGCCCTGATTTGAGGTAGCAACAAGCTCTATGGTATAAGTTCCGGGATTGTTATAGGAACGCGATGGAGATTGGAGAGACGAACTATAACCATCTCCAAAATCCCAACTGTAAGTTAGGTTTCCATTTGGTATGGTACTGTTGTTGATGACATCGAACAAGTTACCTTCAAAGCACTGGGCTGTATCGTCAGTAAAGGCAAAATTAGGGTTTGGCATTGGATAAACTTCTACGTTAATAGATGTTTGATCCTGACAACCATCCCCTGATGTTACCGTTAATTCAACGTTGTAATTACCGTAGCTATTGTAGGTGTGATTCGGGGATCTTTGATTTGAAAAGATGCCATCATCAAAATTCCAGGCATAATTTAAACTACCTGAACTGATAGATGACTGATCAGTAAACCGGAAAACATTGCCTTCTCTACACTGAGCCAAATCATTGACGGCAAAATCAGCTTTAGGGGTCGCGAAGGCAGTGCTATTCTTAATAGCGGTGTCCTTGCACCCATTGTTTAAGGTTACAATGAGTTCAACTGAATAATTACCAGGGGCTTGGTAAAAATGGCTTACCTGTGAACCATTACCCGAATTACCATCACCAAAATTCCAATCATATCGAATGGTAGACCCACTATTGATGGTAGAGTTATCCTTGAATTGGACCGATCCATTGCCCTGGCAAACACTATCGGAAGTAAAATCGGCGGTGAGCGCCGTTTGACAATTAGCAAATTTGGTTAAGTAGGCGTCATCAAAACCAGCGTTACTATTTTGATAGCTCCTTTCTGTTGGGAAGTTACTACTTTCAGTACTACCTGTCATAAAAGCATTACCATAGGTATCAGTGGCTATCCCTTTGCCTAAGTCCTTTTCACTTCCTCCTACAAAACTACTAAAGGATAGACCGCCATTGGTTGATAATTTACTAATGAAAGCATCCTTTTTCCCATTCTTGGAAGGCTGATAAGAGCCGCTGCTCGCAGGGAAATTAAAACTGTTTGTTGTACCAGTTATCAAGGCTTTGCGATTACCATCTGTGGCTAATGATCGCCCTATATCCTCCCCGGTACCTCCAAGGTAAGTACTCCAGCTAAAATTGCCTCCACTCAAAAATTTACTTACAAAAGCATCTTCAGCTCCTCCATATGAAGTCTGATAAGCACCGGTAGAGGTAGGAAAATTTGCGCTTTGAGTATTGCCGGTAACAATGACATTACCTACATTATCTGTGGCTATACCTTGGCCAGATTCATTGTTATTACCTCCTAAGTATGTACTCCAACTAAGACTTCCTCCGCTTGATAGCTTGTATAAAAAAGCATCCATGCCACCATTAAAGGTTGTTTGGTAAGCACCGCTGGTAGTTGGGAAATTGCTACTATTTGTATTGCCGGTAACAAAGACATTACCATTGTTATCAGTAGCCAATGCTTTCCCCATGTCTTTGTTATTACCCCCAAAGAAAGTACTCCAGCTTAGTGAACCAGTCCCTGTAAATTTAGTCACATAACCATCTCCTGAGCCACCTAAAGTACCCTGATAAGCGCCACTTGTTGTTGGAAAATTAGCACTTTCAGTATTTCCTGTAATAAAGACATTACCATTGATATCTGTTGCTACTGCCTGGCCGTCATCTTGACTGTTACCGCCTAAGAAAGTACTCCAATTCAAAGAGCCATTTCCTGAAAATTTACTTAAAAAGGCGTCATTGGAACCTGAAATCGTACTTTGATAGGCTCCGCCTGTTGTTGGAAAATTACTGCTTGAAGTAACACCTGAAATAAAAACATCACCATTGCCGTTCGTCTCTATACCTTGTCCTAATTCCGTATCAACACCTCCTATATAGGTACTCCAAATTAAGTTACCATCACTTGAAAATTTACTTAAAAAAACGTCTTCTAGGCCATTATTAGAAGATTGGTAAGCCCCACTAGTGACAGGGAAATTCGAACTGGTGGTTTCACCAATAATGAACGTGTTGTTATTAGCATCGGTGGCCACACTCTTTCCCCTATCAGAACTATTATCACCCAAAAAAGTACTCCAGCTAAGTTTGGGGTCAACTACTAAAGTTTGACCCTTCTTATTACTTTCCGCTTCAAAACTTACTACGTTGTCATTGACTCGATAATTGACTTTTACAGCTTTATGATTTTCAGCCCAGTAACTGGCTGGAATGGTTTCTTTCATTTTGCCCTCACTTGTACTAATTGATAATTTGCCATCCTCTTTTGTTAGGTTATCCATTCCTTTATAAGCCATTTTAACATCTGATAAATCCCCACCAGGACGGACTATAATATCGTACTTCAGTTGACTTTGTCCTTTATCGTTAGCTTGTGGCTTTAAAACCAAGTCGATATTATCATATAAATTTTTATACACCACCTTCCTATAACCATAGACATTGGTAATGCCCGCTTGGCAATGGCCAAGGTAGTAATTGGTGTAGTAATTTGTTTGATCCTTTGCTACCACTTCCGGGTTGTCATTCGCACCAACAAATTGCAAATCCACCTTTTGATAATGGTATGTAATATTATCTGCCGGATTATCCCCTGTATTTACAGGTTTGCCCGTTGCTTCCGATATTTTTGAAGACTTCTTATCTGTAGAATAAAGGCCATAGCTAATGCCATTTTTCTTCAAGGCCACTTTCATCCCATCAGTCTCATAAAGATATTTAATTTTTGACAATTCATTACCGCCAAAGTCGGCTACTTGCCCTTTGTTTAGCTTGAAACAAGGCTTTGAATTATTTTGATAAGGTTCGACATAGTTACCTTGCGCATTTAGCTGAAGCGTGGAGATTAGCACGAAGCACGATAATAAAGTAAGGCTTAATAGAAATCTTTTACCAATTAGTCTTTTGGATTGATCTCCGATTCTTGAAAAAAGTTTTTCTGATAATTTTAGATGTTGCATAATCAGTTTGTAGTTTAATTCCATAATTGTACAGTTAGATTGATAAAAAACGCGGCTACTCCCTTTAGTAATTTGAATTGCTAATTTATAAAAAGTTGAAGGTAATTAACAAAAATGATAATTATCTTTATTTTTCTTTTTTTTTAAACCTTAGAAACAACTTTTTATTAATAAGCAGGGCATTCAAAAATAACCCATAATGTGGCAGGTCGGTGATTTAAAATATTTAGTTTTAGTAATCCTACCCTGTTGACCATTTCAATTCACTTTTAAACATCATAAAGTGTAACCTTAAAGAACCAATTGAGTATAAGGTGGCCAAAACCTTTTTTGCGCTTGAAAATATACAAAACAAATAACCCCAAATAATTGTCAAGATATCTTTTGAACAGTTAAGAAGAAAATTTATTCAACGCCTTAAAATTTAGCAAGTTAAAGGGAGTAGGACTATGAGAAATGAAAATCAGATTAGCGCTTTTCCCAGCTCGAATTTTATTTATCAAGTAAACGTGGAAAATCCTTATAAATTAGCAATTGGAGAAAATTGCCACCAACTCTTTAGCTATAACTCCAGCCCTCTGTTCTTTCAGATCCAGCCATGCACCTTCTCATGTAATTATCGCAGCTTTGTAGCCACCTTTTTTGACAACATCGTGCATTACATTCCCCTTTTTAGCCATCTCCAAGCGCTGCTTCCCTTATGAAAGTGGCAGTGATTTTATTAAAAAGCTAATATTTCGGTAAAACTTGGTTTCTTCATGAAACAAAATAGGTCTCAAACTCATATTAGCGGAATAATTCTTGAAAATTTTTACCTATATGTGCCACCATAACCATTATAAGCATGGCGTTTATACCCTTTAGCGCCAAAATCAGCAAAATTGGCTTCATTTTCTTCAAATAGGGGTTTTGACTTTATCATGGTTTTTAATAAAGCCTTTCAAAAACGAAGGCTAGGTCATTATTATGAATGATGTTCTATGAAGGGAGGAATCCTTAAATGGAAATTTCTATAATCAATTCTGGCTAAAATTCAGCCAGAGCATTTAATGCTTCCTTACGCTCAAGCCCTATCTTTTTGCCATCAATGGTAATGATTCCTTCTTTATTGAATTCAGAAATAGTCCTTATGGCAGTTTCGGTGGTAGTACCCATCAGGTTAGCCCATTCCTGGCGAGTCAAATAAATGTTAAGGCTACCATCTTCAGTAGTACCATAGCTATGATACAATGAAAGTATAGTTTGGGCTAAACGCTCCCTCACAGGCTTTTGAGTAAAATCTGTGAGCATATTTTCCGCATTTTTTAAATCACTGGAGAAAATTTGCATCATGCGAAAAGAAATCTCGGGATTATTTTCAAGCATTTCAAAAATAACACTGGCTGGAATAAAACAGACAACACTATTTTCAAGGGCTGAAGCAGCAGCTTTGTAAGCCTCTCCGCTTATCAGTGCACGGTAGCCTAAAATATTTCCCGGCTTATCAAGCCTAACTATTTGCTCACGGCCTTCATCCCCTAATTTATAGACCTTAACCTTGCCACGGTTGATACAATACAAGCCATTGGGGCGCTGTCCTTCTTCGAAGATTACCTCTCCACGCTTGTAGATATTACAGGTTTTTTGGGAAGTCACATATTGCTGTTCTTTCAGGGTGATATTTTCGAAGATTGAATCGGCTCTACTTTCGCAAAGCTCGCAAACCGGGGGACTAAATTCTTCTGGCATAGTAGATTATTTGATTTATAAAACAACAAATCGCTTTTAAAAACTCCTTTAATAACCTAATAACTTTAAATTCGGGAATAACAATTTAAAATTCTTTTCAGAAAATAGTCAATCCTATTAAAATTCTTCACAAAATTTTTTTCCTCAAAGAGTAATTGGTTCCAATACACTTTTAATATAAAGCATGGTAATTAAGTACTACCTTTATTTGGCCCTTTTGCCTTTAACCTAAGTGATAACCAATTGAACTAACAGGCTGTTTTAAACTTCAATTCCGTATTTCTAAAAAATTTAATAAAAACTGTATAATCCTGAAAAAACCACAGGGCTTGCAACATATTTTCCTCCAAGGTTTACAAATGGGATTTTTTTGAAGGTACGAAACCAATTCATTGTTAAATAAACTTTACGATAGAGATGCCATAATGCGTAAGCAATTCCAAAAATATCAGATGCTATCTCATCCTTGAAGCAAATATGCTTAAGTTACTAATAAAAATGACAATGTTAACACTCCCCTGCTTAAAGTAAGTAGGATAAAAAACCCATTTATCGTTGCGGACAACACTTATCACCCTCATGTAACTTTTATTTGCAAACAAGCAGCTATTATTGAAAACCATGGCGATAAGGTTCATCCGAACAATCTCCAACAAAATAGGATTCAAAACCATCTCCAAAACCTCTTTACTGATGCGGTCAACCATCAGAAAGCAATATTTAGGGTCGTTAAAAAAACTGATGTTTACTTTTATTTTCAGGCCAATTCAAGTGACACGGTTCTGGGGAAGCACAAGGCATTAAAGCATTGGCAAACAGTCAAAGTAAACGGCAGCACTTTTGAAGGCTGTAAAGTCACACACCGATTCGCATATGATGATATAACTTATAAAATAATCATGCGCCTCAACTTCAGGTTGAATCACCAAAGAGTGGATACCGACCAGGTATTAAGCAAACCTGAATGAAATTGGTCAAACCAACCTGCCGTTTTCTGTTTAATTGAAAACACGGTTTATTTGTTCTCGGCCTTGGGATATGATGTTTTTGTTTACTCATAGTAAAAGTCCCTTCAGAAAATCCTCTCACCTGATTCCAAAGCCAAACTTAAACGGTTCATTTTTGAGTTTATAATTGTTCCAGTTAAATTGGTTAAGGGAGGCAGACAATAAGTGCTCAAACTTTTAACCCTAAAGGCTTACCCCTTACTTTAGAATGAACTTTCAAAAACGAATTAGGAAGAAAACAATGAACTGAAAAACTTATAAAGCGAGCAATTATGTCCAAAAGGGATAAAAGGACTTCAGCAAACTATTTTATAACATTATTCAGGATCCTTAACGGGATTTTTTCAGCATTCATTATCGAATTCGGGAGGTAACAGACCGGTTATCAACCAAGGTTGGCTGAGTCCAGCGGTAGCTTAAACGGTAGCTTAAAAGCCTTTGGGGGTTCGCATTTATGATTAAAAATACACTCTAAGCCGTTTCTAATATATGATGAATATCATTTTTTAGAGGTTGGGCTAAAGCGTCCTTTGTAGTAGCTTAAAACATTCAAAAAAAACTTATATATGGAACCTCAAGATGCAAATGGACAACAAGAGACCAACCCAAAACCGGTTATCCCAAGAATTGGTGAAAAGGCCCCTGATTTTGAAGCCAGCACAACTCAGGGCCATATCAAATTTTCTGACTATAACAAAGATAACTGGGTAATTCTTTTCTCTCACCCTGCGGATTTCACACCGGTTTGTACTACTGAGCTAACCGATTTTGCCCGTGAAAAGGAGTGGTTTGAGCAAAAAAACACCAAGCTAATGGGTCTAAGTATTGACAGCATTCATTCGCATTTGGCCTGGGTTCACAATGTTAAGGAAAAGACCGGGATTTACATGGATTTTCCCATCATTGACGACCTGGACCAATCCGTAGCCCAGCTTTACGGCATGGTTCACCCTGGTGAAGCCACTACGGCAGCGGTAAGAGCTGTCTTCTTCATTGACCCTAAGCAAACCATTCGCCTGATTATGTACTATCCCTTAAACGTAGGCCGGAACATGGAGGAAATCAAACGGTCACTGGAAGCACTTCAGACAGCAGATGAGCAAGGAGTAGCTTTACCTATGAATTGGCAACAGGGTGATAAAGGCATCGTCCCGCCTCCAAAAACTCTTGAAGAAATGGATGACCGTGATCAGCGAGAGCAGGAAAAAGTTGATTTTTATCTGGTTAAGCAAGAGCTTTAATTTGCTAAACTACCTGATTCAAAAAAGGTCGGTTAATATTATTAGCCGGCCTTTTTTATTATGACAAAACGTTGGTGAGTAAAGGAATTAAAAAATTTTAAGCTCAAAAGGCTGCCAAAATGATAATTGCTTGAATTAAGGGAGGCTTCTTATTAATGATTTTCGGAGTTTTTTGAATTGTCAGAGAAGCCTTGCAGCATACCGCTCTTGTCAGGAAGGTCATTGCCCGGCAAATAGCAGTTGATACTCAACGTTTCAAGAATGTTCAACAGCTGCTTTTCAGTTTCATTATTTACCTCTCGCCGCCAGCTGCCAAGCAATTCCTTGTTGTTACCTTCTTTAATGAGCAGTTCAGTGTTTTTAGTGCTGTGGACAATACCCTTGGAAGGTACGTGTATCCGTTTTAGCATTTTTTGCTGATAAGGGATGTCAACATGCCGGCAAATAGCTTTTAGTACAGTACCAGGGCTGAATAAGAGCTCCTCGTAGAAAACGGGAATAATGTTTTTGGGTAACTGTCGATCAAGCATTTTCCTTAAAAAATTGAAGTTCTCAAGGCCCCAGCTAAGAACAAATTTTTCCAGCCCTGATCCTTTTTGCCTGATTCGATTGATCATATCCTTCGCATCACTTGAAAGGTTTTCTCTAATACCAGGAGCTTGACTGAATTGATCGATGTAAGTAGTCCAGTTATTCCTTAACCTGGAGAGGCTGTGGGAAATTGGGTGCCTTAGTAAATAAAGGGCATAATCTTGCTCAAATTCCAAAAGAGACTCCCACCAATAGCTCACGCGGTGAGTTTTAAAAATTGTGCGTGTTGTTTGAAGTTTATGATCACCTTTCAACCAATCGCTCCAATAATAACTATTCCAGGTTTTGCCTGATGAGAGGGCTCTGAAATATTTAAATAAGTTATTGATGTTAGCCTTAGATAATTCCGTGTAACGCTCTTGTAAATCATGGGTAGAGAAGTATCGCTTGAGAATGGCTTTATTGTCTTGATTTAAGGCAAAAGGCTCACTGGCAAGCTTACAAGCTGGATCCATATTTAGTATTTCGGCAAGCAAGGTGGATCCACTTCGGGGAAGGGTAAAGATGTAAACATCCTTATCTTCCTTTTGATGTTTATGGATAACAGTTAATGCATCTTTAATGAGAGACTTTAATGCCATAATGAAATAACGTAAAGCAGGTATTGTTCAAAGGTTTGAAATCCATAAAAAAAACACGACTTAAAGCACCTAAAATATTCAAGAACATTCCTAAAAGGAAGAAAGAGACAAGGCTTGGCGGTTGTTTGCCTAATGAAAACCAAGTCCTATGGTCCAAGAATTGATAAATTAGGCGGATAGCTTCTTTGAATCTATTTTTTATTTTTAGATCAAATTGACTATTTGCTAATTTGTAAACCTTAATACCTTACTTTATAGAATCAATAATCCAAGAGTATTTGACGCCATACTTGGCATGAATGCCCTTTGACCGGAAATCGTAATGCAAAAAGAATTGGAAAATCAATTACTGCAAAACGTAATCAAGCCCACGCCAGTGCGGATATTGGTGCTGGAAAAATTGCTCAAACAAGAAACAGCCAGCAGCATTTCGGCTTTAGAAAACCAATTGGAGTACATTAACCGCGCTACGCTGTACCGTACCTTAAAAACTTTTGAGGAAAACGGCCTTGTTCATCACATTGAGGACGGAACGGGTAACACCAAATATGCCTTGTGCTCTTCCGCTTGCAGCAACGAAATGCATAAAGACACCCATGTTCATTTCCACTGTTCTTTCTGCGGGTCTACCGTTTGTTTACCCAATACCCAAATTCCGCTGGTTAGCCTGCCTGATCATTACCAAGCCGACCACTATGAGCTCCTTATTACAGGGAAATGTGCTTCTTGCTGTTAAAAATGCAACACCTGTGCATTAATTATCTCATTTCCTTTGTGTTTGATCAAATTGTTTAACAGTTTCACCCTAAAAAGGAAAATGATGCAAGATCACAATCAAGGAGATGGAGCGGTTAAACACGGAAAAGCCTTTGCCATTGGTATTTTTCTTAACGTGCTATTTGTAGCGGTTGAGGTTTATTACGGGCTCATCATTAATTCTTCTGCATTACTGGCTGATGCGGGGCATAATTTGAGTGATGTCATAAGCCTGGTCCTGGCCTGGGTAGCCGCTTGGATGGCCCGAAAACAATCAACCCGGAAATTCACGTATGGTTTCCGCAAAACCACTATCCTTGCTTCACTGATCAATGGTTTGCTGATTATCGGGGCTTCGGGCTTTATCCTGTACGATGCCATTCAAAAGTTTCAAAATCCCGT
>CAZJWK010000090.1:0-9609 GCA_964549595.1 uncultured Sphingobacteriales bacterium
CGCGTCAATGGATCAGCCTTGGTTGGCAACGAAAAAATCTCGAAGGCCCCATTAACCTTACAGCAATAAATTTCCATAAAAAAGGTTTCAGAACCGGTTTTAAGGCTTACCTTTATTTAGCGCTATCCTTCTATTAAAAGGCTTCCGGGTAAATTTCAATGGTTTTATTTGTCTAATTTTGTAGTGGAAAATGAAAGGCCATTAGACTTTATCAACCGGACAATCCTCGTTTTCTCATTTCAAAAGTAATTCATTATTTGTTTCGTAAGGTCAGTACATTAAGTACCACTTTTTCCTCCAGGCTGAACGCTATTAAAAGCAGTCCTTACCTAAGGCTGGATATCCTGGTCATTTTATTTGTGGCTTTTTTCTGGACCTACCATATTTTTGAATACGAGCGCTGGAACAATGAAAACCCCAAACAACAAACCATATCAAACGATGCAGTGTCTTACTACGCTTATTTACCAGCGGTTATAATCCACCAGGATTTAACCTTATCCTTTTACGACATAGAAAAATCCGATTATGAATACCACCGTTACCATCCTGTTTATTTGGATAATGGAAACAAGCTGATCAAGATGTCCATGGGTTTGTCCATTTTGTACCTGCCTTTTTTCTTAGTAGGCCATGCATGGGCTCTTATGTTTGGTTTTAAACCAACGGGATTTACGGATCCTTACGAAATCGCCATTTCCATTAGTACTGTCTTTTACGCGGTGCTTGGGTTGATATTTTTAGGAAGAATCCTCAGGAGGCATTTTTCAAATTTTATCACAGGCCTTACCCTATTGGTAATCGGAATCGGGACCAATCTGTTCACCTATGTAGCCTTTAAATGCCCGATGGTACATGGTTATAACTTTTTCATGATCACAGCTTTTTTATACGGCACCACCCGATTCCTTTCCCATCCAAGGCTTTATTTGGCCATTACACTGGGCTTTTTAGGCGGATTGATTATTCTCACAAGGCCCACCAACTTAATACCCGTTTTATTCATTCCCTTGCTTTACAACGTTTATTCCCGGGAAACTTTGAAGGATCGCCTACGCTTTTTAAAAAATATGCCCCCTACCTGGCCATTGCCATTGCATGCTGTGCGCTGGTGGGGATCCCCCAACTCATTTATTGGAAAACCTTTACCGGTAACTGGTTATTTTTTTCTTACAAAGGAGAAAGTTTTTACTGGGATCGATTTATGATTCCGCAGGTTTTATTCAGCTACCGGAATGGTTGGTTAATTTACACGCCGGTCATGTTTTTTGCGATAGCCGGATTTTTCCTGCTGAAAAAAGACCTGAAAAAGTATCTGTGGCTTAATGTCCTCACTACAGTTGTTTTATTATACGTATTTTCTTGTTGGTGGACATGGTGGTTTGGCGGTGGGCATGGATACCGCCCTATGATTGATTTGTATGGAATCCTGGCTATCCCAATGGCTGCTTCCTTTCGTAAAATTTTTGCCAATGGGTGGTTTTTTAAATTCCTTTTGATAGGGATCCTGGGATTTTTTATTCATTTAAACCTGTTTCAACAAAGCCAATACAGTAAAGCCCTTCTTCACTGGGATGCCATGACTGAGGAAGCCTATTGGAGCATTTTCCTGCAGCGTAAATGGCCCAAAAATTACGGAGAAAAATTAGACCACCCGAATTACGAGAAAGCGGTAGAAGGGGCCATTGATATTCCCGGTGAACCCGTGGAAGTCCCCGAGAAGAAAAAGGAATAAAAGGTTATAGCCAATAACGGGTAAAAAGGTTACTACCTCGTTTGGTAAATTATTCTTGACAACCCCTATTTATCCCAAACCTTCCCTTCGTACTCTTCACCGGTTTTCAAAAATATTTCCCAGTATTTTTCCTTGTCCATATCGTGCCAATGGAGAATATAATGCTCATATTGATAGCTTTGAATTTGGTTTAACACAAGCGCACCAAAACATAAAAGCCCAAGGATTACACGTAAGTATTTCTTCCGCAATCCTTTAAAAGCTAACCCCAACAAAATGGCAAAAAAAGGGTAAAAGTCAATAAAAGGACGCATTCCCAGACTGGATCCGTACCACCAACTCCACCAGGAAGCAAAAACATAGGTAATCAGAAAAAAGAAACCCAGCAAACAAAAACCGGTATAAGCCCCTTTGTTTTTGAAAAGGAAGTAAAATCCTGTTAACGACAAAAAAACCATCGGGGTATAAAGGAATAAACCTTTGCGATAGGAAAACAATACGCCATAGAAATTGGGGGATGAAAAATCGAACCCTTCATTTCCATAAGGGTAAACGAAGAATGACCCGAAATCCAGTTTCCAGAAAATCAATTGGGGAAAAATGGCCGCAAAAAACACCAGCAAGGTTTTCCAAAAAACAGAGGCGGTAACAAGTTTTTTTATCCGGGCTTTAAGCGTATAAAAATTTTCCAGGAGAAAGGGCACAGTAAAAATTACTAAGGCGTTAACCGCCCTCAAATGGATAATAACCCCGTAAAGCAAACCAGCCAATAAAAAATAACGTATTCGGGAATCTTCTTTCAACCCACGGATAAAATAACCGAAGGCAGCTATGAAAGCAAAATTATAAGCATGGGTATAGGAAGCATCACCCACTGAAAAATAAAACAGGTTAGTACCCAACAGGAAGCAATAAACCACGATCAAGCTTAATTTGGAATCAATTTCATACCGCCTTAATAGCAGAAATAAAAACCAAGCACCCAACCAGGTATAAAAAATACTGGATGCTACCACAACAAATTGGTAAGGGGGGGAATAACCATCTGCTGAATAGTCCGAAACCAACGCAAATCCATGCCCTAAAAGGAAAAAAGGTAGTTGAAGCACTGCCAAACCGGAATTATATTTATTAACCCGGTTTCCGTTGATTGTTTTCGCAAAATGGTCAAAATCTTTATTGCCATAATATTTTGCTTCGTAATAATCAGCAAAATCGTAGTCGAAATCCTGGTAAATAAACGTAGCCGGCAAGTACGCATAATAGCCTTTTCCATCGCCTGAGATAACCTTATCTTCCTGCTTGCTCAAACCATTGTAATAGGCTCCTCCTACTATTAAAAAAAGTAGCAAAACCAAAAACCATAAGGAATTTTTGCCCCTGAAAATACCCAAAAATCATTTTACTTTTTAACGAAGAAATAAATTTCGAAAACGTTATCTCCTAAGACCTTAAAGGTGGGTTCCGGTTTAATATGCTTAATCATTTTTAGCCTGGGACTATTTAGCAAGGTTTCTTTTTTTAGCTTACCTTCATTCGGTCCGTAATGGCTATCCCAGTAAATGACTGACCCCTTGGGAATATTTTTGCCAGGATTTTCATTATTCAAAGCGTTCAGTTTCCTAACTTTTTTGTGATCAAACGGATCCATTTCCAGGAAAAAAGGTACGATCTGGTTCATGTAGTATAAACGTTCGGGCGGAAAATATTCAGAATCCTTCAACCAGAGCGTGGCTTTTTTTACGTGCTTAGCTTCCCGGCCCATCTCAATGGGTAAGTCCTTAATTTCAAAAGGCAAGATAACCACCCAGATGGCAAAACCCACCGTTAAGGCTTTGGGTATCCATTTAAATGTAACCCATTTAAGGCTTAAGGCCCATAATGCCTGTATTCCAATAATCGCACTGAAGGCTAAGCATGGCGCAATTCCCGCCATCACGCGTGTTAAACCCAATGAACCAAAGATGCCTTGCCACCAGAAAATGGTATGAGCCAGAAAATAAGCCCAAAGCCCACCAATAAAAACCAAAGCCGTGTTAAACCGGTCGGTTTTCAAATAGGAGGGGAAATAACGAATGATTTCAAAAACCCAAAAAATTAACCCGATAAAGGATAGAATGATCAAGGGTTGACCAAAAATTTTAGGGGTTGCATCGATAAAATGGGTAAATGGGCCACTGCCATAAACACTGCTGTCAAAACGGTAAGGATTTTCCGTAAAAACCCAAAAAATATCTCCTTTGAAAGGATAGCCAATAAGGCTATAGAGTACCAGCCCAAACAAAAGTAAGGGAATATACTTGTAATGCTTTTTGAAAACCAGGACCAGGAAAAATATGGGCAGAAAAAAGAACCCTTCACTCCTGACAAAAGGTAAAAAAGAGGCCAATATAATAGCCCAGGCTACTTTACCCCTGATCAATAAAAATAGGGATAAGGTTATCACAAATCCAAAAAATGGTTCCGTATAGCCAGAGGCTAAATGAAACATATAAACCGGGATGAAAGCCAAAAAAATGATAACCGCCCAGGCACCAGCGTATCCTAAAGCTTTACAAATCCTGTAAAGAAAATAAGCCGAGCCTAAAAAGGAAAGGATGTTGAAAAACTCAATGCCACCGAAGCCAAGCTGGGCAAAAGGTGAACTAATTAACGTAAAGAAAGGCTTTGCCCACAGGTGCAATAGCAATTCCGGGTGTTCCCATGAATACCTGGCAAAACGGAAATGATTAAAGCTATCGCCTCCAAAACCGATCCCTTCGGATGTTAGCCATAAGTAGCCATGAAAAATGGATGAAGCCAGAAGCAGTAAATAGGCGATATAATCATTTTTATGCTTAAGGAAATGATTTTTAAAGTGCATAGAAGATCCTGGCCGCTTTTTAGTAGTGAGATTTTCAGGCTTTTAAGGGTTCCTTGGTGAAGAGGTTGTATTTTAATACGCAATAAATAGCCCTCACGCCATCTTTCCAGGTGATTTTTTTACCCTCACTATAGGTTCTGCCATAATAGGAAATCCCCACTTCATAAACCCTGATATCTTTAATCTTGGATACCTTGGCCGTCACTTCCGGTTCAAATCCAAATTGTTTTTCACGTAAGTCAAGTTTTTTAAGGATATCAGCTCTGAAAAGCTTATAGCAAGTTTCCATATCAGTAAGGTTCAAATTGGTGAAAGCATTGGAAATAAAGGTTAAAATGTTATTCCCGATGGAGTGCCAAAAAAACAAGACGCGGTGAGGCATTCCGCCCATAAACCGTGAACCATAGACCACATCAGCCGCTCCCTCTAATATAGGCTTAAGGAGGTTGTTAAACTCCCTCGGATCGTACTCAAGGTCAGCATCCTGAACAATGATCAATTCACCCCTGGCTTTTTCGAAACCTGTATGAAGGGCAGCACCCTTACCTTTGTTGTAATCATGTTTAAAAAGGTTAATTTGATAAGCGGGATGGGTCGCTATGTAATTTTCGACTACTTGGCTGGTATTATCTGTGGAGTCATCATCTACCACCACAATCTCTTTTTCTAAGCCAAAATCAAGGTTAACGGAACAGACACTGTCAAGAATAGTGGTGATAAATTGTGCTTCATTATAGGCCGGAATAATGATGGATAAGGTTTGGTAATCCATGCCGGTTTTGGGTTAATGGTGCGTTTAAAGCGGGCAAAGTTAATTAAATTTTAAAGTAAGTTAGCAAAAGCAAAAAGCCTCCTAAAAATCAATATTCTAAAATCAGTGAGCCTTATTAATAGGCTTGTTTTATTAGATTTGAAAACCCATTTAAGCTAACCGGATTATAAGCCTAAATGGGCAAAACACTGATCCCTAAAATATGGAATCGTGGTGGATTTTTAACCTTATTCTTACCGCACTGACAGTCATCATTTCCCTTTATTTCCAAAATAAGGGAAAATCCGTTTTTTCCGTACTTTTATTGGTATTAAGCGCTTTTTTATTGAGGTTGGTCATTATTGACCTTGATCCCTTCCTACATCCATGGGACGAAAGGTTCCATGCGCTGGTAGCCAAAAACATGATCGAAACCCCCTTTGTCCCCGTTTTACGTGAAAACCCCTTGTTACCCTACGATTACAAGGATTGGGCAAACAATCATGTCTGGCTTCACAAACAACCCCTTTTTCTATGGCAGATGGCCTTGTCAATGAATATATTCGGAGAAGCCATTTTTACGGCCCGTATACCAAGCGCCATTGAAGGAGCCATAATGGTGTTATTCATTTATAAAATTGGCTGTAATTTAAAAAATGCTCAAACCGGCTATTACGGAGCGCTATTATGGGCTTTTTCTTATTATTCCTTTTTATTGGCAAGTGGAAGCCAGGTTAATGATCATAATGACATGGCATTTGCTTTTTATGTGACCGGTTCCATGTGGGCATTTTCAGAGTATGTACTTCATCCTGGCTGGAAATGGGCCACCCTGACAGGAATCTTTGCAGGACTGGCAGTCCTGGTGAAATGGCTTGTTGGTTTATTGGTTTTTGCCGGTTGGGGAATAGCCATTTTGACATCCCTTCAATGGCGAAAAACCTTGAATTCCTATTGGCATTGGCTCCTGGCACTAGGAACTTCCATTATTATTTTCCTGCCCTGGCAAGTATACACCTTTTCACGTTTTCCAAAAATCGCCCAACATGAATTGGCTTTAAATCGAAAACATATTTTTCAAGTGGTTGAAGGCCATTCCGGTAGCTGGGATTTTTACATTGGTAACCTGGACCTGTATATGGGACAAAACGTTTGGCTATTATTGATTTTGGGTTTTATTGCTCTTTTTATGGTACCTTACCCAAAGCCATTGGTTTGGGCTTTTATCACCAATGTGGTGATAACCTTTGGTTTTTTTTCGTTTATACCAAGTAAATTGCCGTCCTATGTATTCTTCATCGTTCCGTTGCTTCTGGTAATTACAGGCGCAGGCCTGGCTTTTGTAGAAACACAATTGCAATCAAAGTTTCCCATGCTTCCTAACCTAAGACCCTTTTTTATCATTTTGGCTTTCTTGTTAGCCATTCTTTCCATGAGGCCGGCAGACCTTTACCAATATTATAAGAAAACCGGGGCAGAGCCTACTTCTATTAGAAATCGCTTTGTCCATAATAAAAAGGTATTCAAAAAGCTGGATTCGTTAACGGAAAAAGGGTCTTTAATTATGGGGGCAAAAAGATGGAGTCATATCAATGCCATGTTCCATACTAACAGAAACGTGGTAAACGGTATACCTGACAAAAAAAGTTTGAAAAATTTGAAAAAGAAAAATATACCATTGGCCACTTTTGCAAATGCACCGGATAGCATTAGGAAAGACCCCGAAATTAAGGCATTGCCTTTTCATATCCGTTAAAAACTATTCCTCAAAAACTTTAAGCCTTAATTCCTCGCCATCAAAAACGGCATAGGTAAAATGCGTAATCCAATCCCCGAGGTTGACATATCTACTCTCCTCTCCTATATCCAATTCTACCGGGTAATGTCTGTGCCCGTAAATAAAATAATCTACATGATGTTGCTTAAGCAGTGCTTTGGAATGCTGGACCAGGTATTCTTTATCCTCCCCTAAAAATTGGTTTTGGGCTTCATCATCCTGGCTGTTTCTGCTCATACCTGAAAAATAATCTGCGATGGTAATGCCTAAATTCGGATGGAGCCTCCCGAATAGCCATTGACAAAAACGGTTGGTAAAAATTTTCTTCAGAAATTTGTAGCCTATATCTCCGGGACCAAGCCCGTCCCCGTGAGCGAGATAAAACACTTTTTCATTGATCTTTAGCCACTTTGGCTCGTCATAAAGCTGAGCCTGAATTTCCCGGGGCAGGTAATCTTTCATCCAAAGGTCATGGTTGCCTTTGAATATATGAATGGGAATTCCTTGATCAGCCAGAAAGGCGAGCTTGCCCAATAGCCTGACAAAACCCTTCGGAACAGCTTTTTTGTATTCAAACCAAAAATCAAACAAATCCCCCATAAGAAAGAGCTCTCCAGCGTCTTGCCTAATGCTTTCCAGCCAATGCACAATCTTCTTTTCACGCTGTAAACTGGTAGCCGAATCCGGGACCCCTAAATGGAAGTCCGAGGCAAAATAAATTTTGCGGTCTTCAGAGGCGTTTTTTTGTTCCATGACCTGCGTCAATCCTCCATAAAAACTTCGGTGAAATCAAAATTATTACTGTCAAACAATCCTTGGTCGCTTAATTTCAATTCAGGGATAACCAATAAAGCCATGAAGGATAGGGTCATGAAAGGAGCACTTAGGGATGAACCCCATTCTTTAGCCTTCTGGTCCAGTGCTTCATATTGACCGGCAACCCAATAACCATCCTCATTGGACATCAAACCCGCAACCGGTAAGGGCAAAATCGATTTATAATCACCGGAAGCCACGGAAACACCTCCCTGATGTTCCATGACCTGATTTATTGCTTCCACAATGTCTTGATCTTCTACTCCTATTGCTAACACATTGTGGCTGTCATGGGCTACACTGGAAGCAATCGCCCCCTGCTCCATACCGAAATTTTTAATAAAAGCCACTTCAGGCGCTTCTTTTTCATAGCGGTTTACGATTACCATCTTCAAGACATCATCCTTTGGATTGCTGTAAGCATAACCTTTTTTCTTTGTGATGAGTCCTTTTTCCCCTTTTGTGACCAATTGGCCATCTTCGGGCAAAATGGCCTGAACCCACTCACTATCCGCAAATATGGCAATATCCTGGGTAGTGACCGGGCCATTTTGAAAATTGTTAATGGGCTTCTCATTGACGGATTCAATTTTTGTTACGCCGTCTTCCGCCACTAATTTGCCATCAACATACGTTTGGTTAACGCTGAAATCTTCCAGGTTATCAACAACAATAAAATTCGCCTTATCCCCCTCTTGCGCTAAACCACATTCCAATCCATAATGCTTCACCGGATTATAAGTAGCCGCTTTAATGGCCTTCATTACATCAATCCCTTCTTCGTTAATGGCCCTCCGCAATAATTCATTGATATGACTTTTTACGAGGTCATCCGGGTGCTTATCATCTGAACAAAACATGATTTTTTCCGGAAATTCATCCACCAAAGCAATCAAAGCCTCGAAATTTTTAGCAGCACTGCCTTCCCGGATGATAATGTTCATACCATATTTCAGCTTGTCCAGGGCTTCATCCTTGGTATAGCATTCATGGTCAGTGGAAATACCGGCTTCAATGTATTTCCGTGCATCTTCTCCCCTAACGCCCGGAGCATGACCATCCATAGGCTTTTGGAGTTTTTTAGCCACCATTAACCTTTTCCAGACATCTTCGTCTTTATTGATAACGCCCGGATAATTCATCATTTCAGACAAGTACTTCACCTCGTCCCGCCTTAACAATTCTTCGATTTCATCAGGCCCAATCTCCGCCCCGGCTGTTTCAAAAGGTGTTGCCGGCACACACGAGGGCGCCCCGAAATTGAAATAAAAAGGGACTTTTTTCCCGTTTTCAATCATGAAGTTCACTCCTTCAACACCCATCACATTCCCGATTTCGTGCGGGTCAGACACAGTGCCCACAGTACCATGAACCACGGCCAGGCGTGCAAATTCAGAGGGGATCAGCATGGAGCTTTCCACATGCACATGCGCATCAATCAAGCCAGGCATGATATACTGCTTATATTGCTTATCCTGTTTGGTTATTTTTGTGATACTATTGCCCTCTAACTGTACCTCTGCCGGGTAAATCTCTCCTTGCACCACATCCACAAAATTGCCCTGAACTTTTTGTTTTTTCGCCATAGTACTGACTGGTTGTTTTTTGCAAACTTGTCTAATCTTTACACACTTATATTAGTTCTAATTGTCTCATTTATTTCGTCA
>CAZJWK010000090.1:9619-11716 GCA_964549595.1 uncultured Sphingobacteriales bacterium
TTAAATTTTTCATCCCGCACAAAAAACCTCTTATTCCTAATGTAATTTAATCCGCTTTTTTCAAATGATTAAAAAGCATTCAAAAGAAGGCCAACTATTACCAAGAATAGGCTAAACAATTATTTTAAGGACAAAATTATACCAATACCGCTACCACAATACAACAATTTGAACTTATAATTTAGGCGGAATAAAAAATTGATTCTTCAAACATCACTTCACTACATGAATACTGCCCACTCTTCGAAGATTTTCCCCTTGATACCCATGGGCAGTGATGATGTAATGGAAGGTGTTAATAGGTACCGGCTTACCGTCATACCTACCATACCATTTAAAATCCGGTTTGTTTGATTCAAACAGAATTTCTCCCCATCGATCAAAAATAATCACCCTGAAATCAGTAACGTGACGGGCTTTAACGCTAAAATAATCATTTATACCGTCTCCATTTGGGGAGAAAGCACTTGGCACGTATAATTCCGGGGGGACAATGACATTGATGGGTTTGCTTATTGAATCTCTACAACCTTCTTCATTGGATGCTTTAAGGGTAACATAATAATCTCCTGTATCATGGTATTTATGAGTTGGTTCCGGGTTTTGATAGCTTATCCCGTCACCCATATTCCATAAATAATTGTCTGCAAACAAGGAGTTATTTTTGACTTTTAATTGATCTTGTTCCAAATTATACTTTGGCGGATTATCCGGTTTTAAAATTTTAAAATCCGCCATTGGATTAGGCCAAATATGGATAGGGTAAAAGGTGGTATCCCTGCAACCTTGGTTATTGGTAACAATTAACCTGGCATTATAGAATCCTGGATTGTTCAAGGAAAGACTAATAGTCTTTTTATCCTTTAGCTCCCCTTTTTTGATACGCCATTGAAAATTATCAGCGTTAACACTGGCATTGGCAGATAAAAGGGTATCAACCGGGGCACAAGCTTCAAATCCCTCAAAGTTACTTTTGGCTTTAATCTTTATAAAATCAACAATACGAGAAATTGTGGTATCACAACCAAATTGATTTACAGGTCTGGCTTTTACGACTCCGCTATCTGACTCATTATCCCATTTAACCATTATAGAATTTTGATTATTCAAATAGGAGTGAATGGTTCCATTTTCTAAATTCCAGTGTATAGTATCTATGTTGTTTCCATTTCCAGCGGTTTTAAATTCCACTTTATACGGATGATTCACATTGGCACAGGGCTCAAAATTTCCTGAAAGAAAAGGTTTAGGAGGTTGCTTGATTTTTATTTCTTCTTTAAGCGTGGTATCGCAACCGAAAAGGTTTCTTACCATTACCTTAACTTCTCCGGATTCAGAATTATTCCACTGAATTTCCACTTGGTTAGTATCTTTCTGCGAAATAATATTTCCGTTTCTGACCTGCCAATCATATTCATAACCCAGTCCTTTAACAGCCCTGTAAACATGTTTACTATTTGCACATACAGTTTGGGGGCCCTTTAAAGAAGTATTAGGCCTGGGCTTTACTTGAATATCTTTTTTAAAAGTGGTATCGCATCCTTTATTGTTTATTTCTTTCAATGTAATCTTAGGGTCTGTCCGTTTTCTCCAATTCACTTCTATTCTATTGGTCCCTGAGCCAGATTTAATGCTACCACCTTTAATGGTCCAATTAAATTTTGAACCTTGGGTTTTAGGAGTTTGATAAAAATGGTTTGAATATTCGCAAACTTCGCTTTCTCCCATGATAAACCCAGAAGGACGATTTTGGATAACAATAGTTGTATCAATTATCGTATCACATCCGTAGGAATTTCGCTCTATTAATGATAAAACACGTTTTCCGCTGGATTTAAAATCAATTTTAACATTATGGTTACCATAACCTTGAGAAATAACGTTACCATCTAATTTCCATATATAATACGAATTAAAATTTTGTGGAGAGCTAAAATAATTATGGTTAGTATAGGCACAAATAGTATCAGGTCCTAAAATAGTCACTTTTGGTTTTGGATCAATGGCTATCTTTTTATCAATTAATGTATCACACCCTTCATCATTGGTTTCTCTTACTTTCACTTCACCATCTCCCCTCGTGCCCCAGTCAACCGT
>CAZJWK010000091.1:0-11680 GCA_964549595.1 uncultured Sphingobacteriales bacterium
ATTATTAGATCAAAACTTCTCAAAAACATTTCCATAAAATTCATTGTAGAACCAACCAATATAACTACTCCGCTTTTTCCAGGATGTACTTATTGGTAGTTTCTTTTCCTTTACTCTTGCCGGACCAAAGCGCCTTTAACTTATCATCTCCTTCTAATTGATAATGAATGGTGTTCGGAAAGCGGGCCTCCGAATTTTTAAAGGTGGCTTCCTTAGGGCCAATTTCTGATAATTTGTAACCGACAGGAGGTTTCTCTGATGACCTTTTCAAAGACAGAATAATCTTTCCATTGGTAGTTTCTATCCGATAAGCCCTAATTCCTGTGGTGTCTTTATTATTTAGCAAATAAGTCGTACCATTGAGGCTCTGCCCACTCAATTGTTTCCAGTTACTACTAATTTTGGTACCATTCTTATTGCCTTTCCACTTGCCTTCTAACCAATTAAGGTCTTTAACCTCTGCATTTTTAACCGTTAATCCATTACAACCTCCAATAAAAGTGAGAAAACCTAATCCACCAATGGTAATAATCGTGAGGATAACAGATAATAATTTTGCTTTAAACATTTTGACGTTCCCTTTAATACCCTTTAAAACTTCGAATATAAGCAAATAATCTTAATCAAAAAACCCAGTGTTTAAACAATGGATTAATTTAGGGCATGGAAAGAGACAAAGAAAGTACTCACAGATAGGTCTTTAACCTTGAAAATTTCCTGGATTTTTTGAGCCTTTTTAAAGCCTTGTCTCTTATCTGCCGAACCCTTTCCCGAGTGAGATCAATTTTGTTTCCTATTTCCTCAAGGGATAATTCCTGATACCCATTTATACCAAAATAATAAAGCAATACTACTTTTTCCTTTTTACTAAGGTCTTCCAACATCATTTGAAGCTCAATCTGAAGGGATTCGTTGATGAGGGAATTATCCGGGGAAGGCTCATCTTTATTCTTCATAATACTTAAAAGGGTATTTTCCTCATCTTCTGAAAAAGGAGCATCTACCGATATGTGATTACCAGCACCTTTTAATGTCTCCCTTACAGTTTCCTGAGGCAAATCCAGGTTAGAAGCAATTTCTTCATCCAATGGAGCCCGCTCATTTTTCTGTTCAAAATCCGTTGAAGCCTTGTTGATTTTAGTAAGTTCGCCAATACGATTCAAAGGCATTCGTACTAAACGACCGTTTTCAGCCATTGCTTGTAAAATGGATTGCCTTATCCACCAAACAGCATAAGAAATAAATTTAAAGCCACGGGTTTCATCAAATCTTTGGGCAGCCTTAATTAGCCCGAGATTTCCCTCGTTAATTAAATCACCCAGCGTTAGCCCTTGATTTTGATATTGTTTGGATACGGAAACAACGAAGCGGAGATTAGCTTTCACCAATCTTTCAAGGGCTTGGTCATCCCCTTGTTTTATTCTTTTTGCCAACTCCACTTCCTCATTGGCATCAACCATTTCAATGGAGCTAATCTCGGAGAGGTACTTATCAAGGGATTTAGTCTCCCGGTTCGTAATCTGTTTTGTAATTTTTAACTGTCGCATAGACAACTTTTCTATTAAAAAGCACTATTATCGAACAACCGGTAACCAAAACCCTATTTCAGTTTCAAACCAAAACCTAAAACTCCTTCTCCGGGATAATTTTCATACGCATATTAGCATCCCCATTTTCAAAACACTGCTTTTGCAAGTTAAAAAATGAAAAGAAAAAACAAAATAAAAAAGGAAATATTTAAAAGAAAATACCGGATAAAATCATGAATTAAACAAGGATTTAATTCACGGGATTAGTATCTTTAAGGAGCGATTCAAAGGAATGAAAATAAGGAAGAGAATAAGCCAAAGGAATAATGAGTGAAATCCTTTAAAAATCTTTCAATTATTAACAATTTTATCCGCGCAATAAGAACTGGCAAAAGCCTCAGGTTTAGCTTTGAACACAAATCCCATGCTGAGGATATAGCCCATCGCCTCACTTAAAGCAGAATTAGATTTAAAGTAAGGGTTAGTATTGATATCCGCATGAACTTCTAAATCCACATCATAATAATCCAGCAAATCACATAGGTCATACGCAGTTTCGATGGATTTGGAAACTTCTATCAGCATACGTTCTTTGACAGAATGACCTTTTTTGGTTTTTTCAGTATGGATAAACATGAACCCGCCTCTGTATTCCCTCAGAAAAACGATAACCGTTGCAAATTCAGTAACATAATTTCTTTCCAGGGAATCCGTACCAATACAAACCTTTAAATTATATCCGGCAGCGGTTTCTCGCTGAATCGTTTCCTCCACTTCTTTTTTGATGGGTGTAATTATTTCCTCACCGTTAAATCTTTTCCACATAGGTTAAAAATTTTAGATGTTGAAAGTTGCTACTAAACTAAGGGAATTTATTCGCAAATACGATTTATAACAAAAATAAATTTCCACAAGGTTTTGTGGAAAACCTTTTTCCTTATTCAAAAATCCCCGTGATTCAAACAATTTTTTAAAAATCCACAAAATCAAAGGTTATTTGGTTCAAGCAAAGCTAATTATTTAATCCCTTTTTCTTTTCTTAATTAGGTAACTTACTACAGATTAAGCATTTAACTTCTGGATATGTAATATCCTTTGAAAAAATTACCAAAGAAACCCAAATCAGCCCATAGGCTTTAATTTTGAAAAGTTTTTAACCATTTCGAAACTTTTAAATATGCTAAAAGACCCGGAATACAAAAGGTTTGTAATAAAAAATTCTATCAGGGGCATCGTTTATTTCGGATTCATGTTGGGTTTATTTATTGCTATCAAGGTTTGGATACCCGAAAACTGGAATGCGCTTTTAAAACCTATTTCTCAGCATCCAAACTTGGTCTTTCTTGTATTTTTCCTTTCAGAAACTTTTTTTGGGATCATACCCCCGGAATTTTTTGTCATGTGGGCAGTCAATAGCACCCTAACCGTTTTTATTTCAAAAGTGGCGCTTTTTTCCATACTTTCATTTACGGGTGCTTTTATAGCTTTTTTTGTAGGTAATAAAATTAAAGACGGAGGCCTGTATGAAAAACTTTTACAAAGTCGTTTCAGCAAGTATGTGGGTTACTATCAGCGATATGGGGGCGTTATCATCATTTTATCCTCACTAACCCCCTTACCTTTTGCAACCATTAGCTTGATAAGTGCAACGCTGGGGTTTGGATTTAAAAAATATTGCCTCTTTGCCCTACCCCGGTTTTTACGGTTTATAATTTACGGATTTGTCTTCTGGAAGGGAGAAGGATGGGTTTAAAGGTTGTATTTACTGCAAAAGAAGCTTTTTTGTCAAGGTTTCTCCGTTCTCAAGCTCAATATTAACCATGTATAAACCCTCAGAGAATCCATTAAGGTTAAGTCGTTTATTTTTCTTCGATAAATGAAACCTTTTCAAAACCTGCCCATTTGCATTCAAAACCTTCCCTTTTAAAATGTCCTCCGGTTTCCGGTTCATTTTAATTTTAACAAAATCCTTTGCGGGATTGGGATAAAGGCTCAATGAAACATCCTCCAGCGGATTATTTTTAATAGCCTTTTTCGTATTGCTAAAATCCGATATGGGTTGGTTACTTATATAAGGACGAATCATTAAAGCAAAATTGCTTGCGGAGTCAAGAATGGTTTTATTCCAGCTCCCATCCTGATTGACAAAAATCCGATTATTCGGCTCCTTATTTCTGAAGAGGTCTCCGTAGTTTTTGTCAAGCCCTATATTAAGCATAAAAGGAGACAATTGCTTCCAGCCAATAAAAAATGTACCGGATACTTCAATGGGATTTTCCAATTCATAAATCACAAAATTGTCATGGCCATTCCCATTATATTTAACCTTTTGATCTTCTTTTTCTAAAAGCAGCTCCTCTGCGCTCGGGTTTTCACCCAGCGGGCCTAACTTATTCCATACCATCAAGTTAAAGCGCTTATTATCAATTCCTTTGATAGATCGATTAAACTTCATTCCCACGGCTCGCAACGTATCAGCTTTGTTTAAGTTAAACTGGTAAGCCACCTTCCAGTTGTCATAGAAAATACCCTTTAAGCCAAAACCAGCTTCCGCTGTACCATCATCATAAGCCACATAATCATTTAGATTTTGATTTAACCTAAAGGTGTCGTTTTGCTCCACTTCATCACTTGGTTCTACTACGGCACTGGTAATACGTAATCTAAGGGAATCTTCAGCAACAAAGGGGATCAGATTAAACAAGTTTTCTTGTTTATAGACCCGTTTTCCAAAAAAACTCTCAATATTTTGGGTAAAATCTTTCGTAAAAGTTTCAAACGTCTCCCCGGTATACAAATCTTTAATCTTGTACCCGCACTTGACCCCGCTCAGGCCATTTGAATTGTTACTGCCCTTCAAAAAAAAGTTTTTTCTTAAAAGGTTTTCATTGTTTTTGATTTGACGCCAGGGTAAGGCACGGTATTTTTGCAGGATGCTTTCGGCTGGTTCAACCATAGCCACATCACGCCTAATAGGAATGCCACTTGTCCGGTTTTTATCCAACCAAACGTAATCCAAATGCCAATGATCCAGGTTTCCGGATACATTTCCGTGGCTAACAAACCTGAATTGGAAAGTATTATGGAAAAATACGTTAGAATCTTGCCCTCCTATATTTATATTAACCGTTTCAAAAGGAGGTACTTTCAAATAGCTACCTTGTCCGCCTGCTGCCCAGATAGTTTGCCAGGTATTGGTATCAGAAACAGCTTTAAACTCCAGTTTTAAACTATCAATACGCTCCGGTCCATCTCCTTTACCCTTAGGTTGGTAATGAAAGCTTAAAAACACATTATCCGAAGCACTGTAAGGAGAAAGGTCAATAAATTGGGAAGTAAGGGTATCGGTAGGAAGGGCACTATTCTGATTATTACGGTCCGGATTGTAAGGCTTACCAAATTCATTAAGCCCATCAAAGGTTGCTACTCCATAACTTGGTGGATTAATGGCCATCCGGTTATTTACGAACACATAATCTTCCACCCAAAAAGAATCCTTCACCGTAACCTGACGGTAAGAAAAATCATCAAAAAAAGGCAATTCCAGGGTATCCCTTTCTCTTAGCATCAGGCTGGGATCAATTTGCTCTCCTGGCTGATTGGTGTTAATAAGGGTTGGGTTGTAATCCAATGGAACGGTTTTGGCAACCTGCCCGTCCGACCCAAAAGAAAAGCAAAGGTTCATTAAAAAAGCAATTACCGTAACACTTTTGCAGGGGTAAAAATCATTGCTAATCCCAAGCACTCGGAATGGATTCATCTTCTTTAATTGAGGTATCGGGCATGTTGAGTTTTTCAAATCGGTCTTCGGTGGTGAGCCAAACATCAATTATTTCCCCCTTAGGAATTTTTTTATCCGGCTTATACAACGGGCTTTGTTTATAAATTATTGCTGAAGCACTGTCCTTTACTTCATCATCATATACAATGGCTCCAAAATTCAGCCCCTTGCCTTTCAAGTAAAATGAAGCATCATTCCGGGTTAAACCTTTTAGGTTTGGAATTTCTGTTTTACCGGAATTCCTTCCTTTTGCCAAGACAAGATTGATCTTGGTACCTTTCGCAATCTTAGTACCAGGCTCTATTTTTTTACCATTATTTTCTAACCGTTTCACAGTATTTTTTCCCAAACCTGGGACATACTTCAGATCCCCAACCTTAAACCCTTTGGTTTTCAGAATTTTCAGAGCCTGCCTCAAAGAAACATCTTTTAGATCAGGAACTATTTTTTTAGGGGGATCGGGCGAGTTAATCGTTAAATAAATTTTACGGTTAACCTTCACCTTTGATAGAGCCTTAGGTTGTTGTTCCACCACATTGAGTTCGGGCTTATCAGGTATATAAACGGAATCAGCAACCACGTGATTTAAATCCCTTTTTTCAAGGACTTCTTCTGCTTTTTGAACCTTCATACCCTTCAAATCAGGAACAGATAAAGATTCATTATGATAGGTATACTCCTTAAGCCATTGGTAAAACCCCAAGAGGATTCCGGCACCTAAAACAATAGCAATAGCCACATTAATCAGAAAAACCTTGCTAATCAAGAATTTGAAAAAACGCTTCAAATTTTTAGTCTCTTTAATGAATAAGCGAATTTAAACCAATACCTTTCCAATGAGCAATTTTATCAACAATATTTATTCAATCTTTCACTTTCATTTTCTGGCTGCCAAAGTCTATAATACGGGATAAAAAATCACCCGGTTTATATCCATTTATGGCTGCCTGATGAAAAATGGCAGTGGCCGGTGTCAAACCGGGTAAAGAATTGATTTCAATGATCACCACATCTACCTTTTGATTAGGGTAAACCCTAACAAAAGCATCGATACGGCAATAGCCCTTCATCCCGGTTAATTCAGCCACTTGCTTAATGGTTTCCTTTACATCGGCGCTGATTTTTTTGTTCAAAACAGGGTCATCAGCAAACCGGGCCGGGGTAATATTTTGCCCCTCCCCTGCCAGGAATTTTTCTTCAAGCGAAAGAATACCACCGGCAGCTAAAGCTTCAGACGGTTCAAACACTTCATAAATTAAATGGCCATCCGCATCGTAGTGGGTTAAAAGCCCGCAGGTAATTTCCAGAAACTTTTCAGCATCTCCTTTATCAATCATTTCCTCAATCATGAAATAATTTTTCGGAGGAAATTCTTCTTTAGGCTTAACATCAATATGAAAGTTGGTCAAATCCGGCAAATCCTCCTCTTCCCGGAAAATAATTGCCAAATAATCCTTAAATTCTTCGGCATTATCAATTTTCTTTACAGCAGAACTGCAGCCATCATCAGAAGGCTTCGCAATAAAAGGATAACCGAAATCTTTGTCAATAGTCTTCCAGATCTGGTCAGGATATGCCCGCCAACCTTGCTTGGTTATCAGCAAATTATTGGCTACATGGAATCCATTATCCTGAAGGAGGTTATTGGTTTTGTGTTTATCAATCGTTAAGGCACCTTCCTCCGGGCCGGAACCATTGTAAGGAAGTCCCATTTTTTCAAATTCAGCCGGAAGTGTCCCGTCTTCCCCCGGCTTACCATGAAGGGCCAGAAAAGCAAAATCCATAGTATCCGGGAAATCCTTCAAAGGAATATGTTCCGGATAAAATTCATAATCCGGGCTACTGTACTTTTGGGTTATGCTTTCCGCTTCTTTTATAATTTCTTCAATTTTGGGGGACATCTTAAAATGTTCAATTTTATCCCGGATATCATCTGCATTATCCTTTAAAAGCAAATTGATGGGAATCTTATAAAAAGCCATTTCTCCGTTTTCTCTGGTCAGAAAAATGGGTATGGGATCATACTCCTGGGAAGATGCCAATTTTTCAAAAACATTCCGTCCGCTTTCCACTGATATGTGCCTTTCAGAAGAATACCCTCCTAAGATTACACCAACCCTTAACTTCTCCTGGTCTTGCTTTTGCTCATCCTGAATGGTCGTATCCAGGTCAGCTTCCATTTGGGTATACTTAAATACCGGGTAAACATTATTTTTCCTTTCATTTATTGAAGTCCTGATAATATAGGTTAAAAACTGCCCAGGTGTCAACCCAATTTCAGCAGCCTGGTGAAAGAAAAAGGAAGAGGGAAGCATCCCGGAAGTGGTATTGGGATCATTCAGGTAAACCCTGTTATCATTGGTGTAAAAACCATCAATGCGGGCATACACATTGGCATGTAAAAACCGGAATAACTTTTCACATTCTGTCCTTATTTTCTCGAGGGCATCATCAGGTAACTCAATCGGAGTGATTTTATGAGAAATGCCGGGTAAATATTTGGCCCGGTAATCAAAGACCTCGCTTGCTTTTCTTATCTCGGTAGGCGGTAGCGCCAGGGGTTCACGGTCCTCATTCTGAATGACGATACAAGAGAACTCCTTTCCTTCAATATGGTCTTCAATGATAACGGTATGTTCGGATTGGTAACTTTCAATGATGATAGAGGCCTCCTCATCCTTATTATTGACAAACTCTTCCCGGATTCTATTGAGCATCGCTTCAGGATGGTAATAGATTTCATTCCGGATTATTACCGGGGTTCCTAATCCATCCTGGAGGTCCACTAATTCCCGGACAAACGCCACCTCTTCTTCCTCGGTAAGCTCGGCCCAATCATTAGCCGATAATTCTTTGATAAAAAAGCTTCGGTTAACCAGATCGCGGAATTGTTCAAAGTCCTTACTGTGTAAAATATTGACCCCAATTGAGGATCCCTGAGAGGCTGACTTTACCACAACCGGAAAAGAGAAATTCTTGCTAACCTCATCAAATAACTGTTTTTGGGCTTCAAAGTCGTACCACTTTTGCCGGCTTATTAACCGGTAACTAAGGTCTGAGAATCCACTGACATCAAACAAATGCTTTTGAATGGATTTATCGATTCCCGTTGAAGACGGGAAAATTCCCGATCCGGAAAACGGAATATCCATAAATTCCAAAATACCTTGAACGGTCCCGTCCTCCCCGTAAGGACCATGCAGGCATAAAAAGGCAAAATCTATCATCCGGGGCAAATCTTCCTGGGAAATCCTGGTACCAACCTCCTGAATGATACTGGCTTGCTGATCGGCACTTAATTCCCCCAAACTTTCGGCATAAACCTGAAACTGATTCGGACTTTCCGGCAAAGCCTTTACCGGAGGGTAAAAATCCCGGATACTTCCTTTGTACAAATATTGCCATTCAAGATGAATGAAATTGCCCCAACTATCAAGGAAAATCGGGATGGGTTCAAATAAATTTTTGTCCAGGCTATCAAAAACCGTTCTTCCACCGGCAAATGAAACTTCCCGTTCACGGGATTTACCCCCGAAAATGACGCCAACTTTCATAATGCGCAAAGGTAAAGAAGAATTGGTAAATATTTTCGACAAAGCCCTATTGAGCAAAAAGATGCAAGACCAGTACTGAGTATTAAGTATTGAGTATTGAGAAAGAAGGAATGGAGGTTATCAGAACAATTCACAATGGAGTCTTTACCTGACACCTCATTCAGAATCAAGAACTTAGAACTTAGACGAAATAATAAACAACCTATTCCTGCTTCAGTTTGCGCAAATCAAGCTCAAAACCAGTTAAAACTTCTTCTCCTGAAAGTTTTTGCTCAAAGCCATGCACCTCTTCGCATGAACCATCTTCCCGGTAAATATAAACCACCTCTTCTTCGGGGTCAATGAGCCAGCTTAAGCGGCAGCCATTGGCTATCCATTCCTCCATTTTCTCTTGCAAACCTTGAATGGCATCACCTTCGGACTTTAATTCTACAACAAAATCAGGGCAAATGTGAGGAAACCGTTTTTTATCTGCTTTAGAGATCGCTGCTGCCCTTTCTTCCGAAACCCAGGCAGCATCCGGACTACGGATCGCACCATTAGGAAGCGTGAAACCAGTATCAGGTCCCACTATTTTACCTGTTTTCCTGGATTGGAACCATTCGTACAATTCTGAACTAATAACGAGATTCACCATTCCCGTATCAAATCCAGTTGGTGATATAAATTCAATTTCTCCGTTGGCTTTTCGCTCTATTCTCAAGTCCCGATTATCCCGGCAAAAACGATAAAATTCCGCTTCCGACATCTTTCGCATGTATTCGCCTTGAAGCTCAAATATTTCCATTACACTCACATTTTACTAAACCAAATTAATTAATTTTAATAGGAGTCCCCTGAAAGCTTTTTACCTGATTAATGACGGAAAAATCCGGCTTAATACTTCTAAGCCTTTCATTTTCAATACTTTTTTAAGGCTGACATCCGGGTAGTGGTAATAATAGGACCGCAATTCTCTGCGCCATTGCTCAAATTTACTTTCCCGGAAATTTTCCTTTTTTGCCAGGAAAAAATCCTGCCCTTCAATGGCATACACCATATTCAGCTCATGGGGTTTTAAATTCCTGCCAAAAGTCATCTCAGGCTGAACAGCCTTTTTAGAACTTAGGACGTAAGGTTTTTCTATTTCATGAAAAGGCTTGCTGCCATACAGGTCCACTTCAAAATTGTAAGGTTCCAGTTTAGGATTCAGCCGTTTAAGGCGGGACGGGAGGATTTCAAAGAAAGCATCATAGACGGCATCGGAAGATTCCATATCCTGTATTTCCGGTAATTGGTCACCCATTTCCAAAGGCACCTGGAAGGCATTTTCCTCTGAACGCCTTTTGACGTGGACGCCTGACTCCCCGAAGTTGGTGGAGTAAGACCATGCGGGATACAGGAAATAGCGGCCGGTATCGATGAGGTAGTAATTGAACAATTTTTCCCAGTTATAATCCGGGTATTGTTGAATTTGAGGCGGGGCTTTATGATCAATTTTCCGCAGATCAGGATTGGATTGCCGCCATTCCTCAAAAACTTGCCATTGCTCAGGCGTGAAGAGTTGGCCTCTGGTTGATACTTTTTGGAGGTAAAAAGCTTCATTAGCAACCATTGGGGTAAAAGGCCATTGTTCATAAGTTCGTTGGTATTGGTACAAGCTTATTCCTCCAATCTTACTGGTATTTTTTGTTTTTAAATGCTGCAAAACATGGTGCACATACTTCATTAAGTAAGGCCCGACCAAACTGTCATCTTCCAGGATGATGACCGGACCTTCTGACTGGCTATACCCACCACACTTCAACAAATGAGCATCAACGCCTAAATGCCCTTCATTTTGATCAATCCGTTTGCCGAGGTTGTCCATATCCCATTCCTCTACCACTTTTCGCACTTCATTAGCAACCCCTTTTTCGAGGCTAAAAATGACCTGTGCACTCCCTTCTTCAAGGATATCACTCCTTTCAAGAGATCTTAATAACCTCTGTAAAGAATCGGAACGATTGTAAACCGGAATGATAATGGAAACGGATGCTACCAATTGAAGCGCTTTTTGGGAAACAATAATACCAATATTTGGGCAGTCAAGTACAAGCTGTAATAGCAGATTTGACCGACCTGATGCTGTAGCCAGTTAACTTCCCCTGATTGGTAAAATTTAGTCCTTTTGTAAAATACTAAATCCTGATACAAATATTTCAGAGTTCTTAATAAATCAAGTTTTTTCGTTTTCAAATGTCCATAATCATTGGGATAAAACTTAGCCAGATCATTCCGGCCCTTGAGAATCCTTGTCATTTTAAGAAATTGATTTTTCCATCCTAATGGTTCATGGGTAATCACCACATCTTCTAAAAAGATTTGATTAAAGGAGCTTTCCCTTACTCGCTGGCTGAATTCAAAATCACCACCTGAGTAAAGCCTTTCATCAAATAATCCCAATTCCCGGAAAATTTTTTTCCTAACTAAAAGGAAGGTTGTTAGTCCAAAGCCCTGCCTGTCATACTTTTCCTTAGCACGAAAACCATAAACACGGCAATACTTTTCTGCCAGGGTTTCTAATGGTTTTTCACTAAACTGAACATTGGTACAGATGAAATCGAAATCCTGTAAATAAGCTTCAACATGTTGGTACCAGTTTTTTGAAATATGTAAACTATCATCAATAAACAATAACCATTCAAACTGAGCCTTGTTTATTCCTAGATTCCTAGCCTTATAGGAACCGGAAGGTTTTTCATTTAAAATCTCCTTAACAGGAAAACCTGTATTTTCTTGTTGGCTAATAAATCTACTAATTGACAATGAATGACTGTCATTGATCACAATTACTT
>CAZJWK010000092.1:0-11460 GCA_964549595.1 uncultured Sphingobacteriales bacterium
TTCCTATTATCCCCTCTAAGGGATACAATAAAAGGTACTTGCCAAAAAATTGAATCATTTACTGCTACCGGGAACTGTTTCTCCTTCTCGCTAATTATTTTACGGTGTATTAAAGGGAATTAAAACACAAGCCTTTAATTTTGTTTTTTAAGAAGAAGGTCAATACCCTGAAGCAAAGGACATTTTATTTTGAACGAGCAGGATATTTTAGCGCACTACCTAAAGCTACCGGTTGTAAACACCATCAATCAAAGGATTGAGCAGGAAGCGGAATTAGTGGCACATTTCGCCGGACTTAAAGGTTCGGGACGGAGCGTTGTGTTGTCGGCTTTATTCCAAAGCAATGCTTATAACCAGCTTATCATGCTTTCGGGCCGTGAAAATGCGCGGTATTGTTATACGGACCTTCAAGCCTTTTCGGAAGAAAAGAAAATTCACTTTTTCCCTTCGCCTTACAAAAAGGATGATCCGGAAAAAGGCAATGACAATGAGGCCATCCTTGAGCGTACGGATGTGTTAAATGCGGTTAAAGGCGAAACTTCGACCGGTCACCTCATAGTCACTTATCCCGAAGCCTTGGCCGAAAAGGTCATTACCCGGGAAAAGCTGCAGGAGAATACATTTCAGGTTAAGGTTGGCGATCAACTGGATATTGATTTCATCATTGACTTTTTGACGGAATACGGCTTTGAAAGGACGGATTTTGTTTTTGAAGCCGGGTCCTTTTCTATCCGTGGAGGCATTGTGGATATTTTTTCCTATGCCAATGAAAAGCCTTACCGAATAGAATTCTTCGAGGATCAGGTTGATTCTATACGGATGTTTGATCCCGAGTCCCAGCTTTCCATCAAAAAGCTTCATTCCGTTACGATTATACCCAACATGGAGGAAAAAGGGGAAAGCACATCCTTTATTCCTTTCCTGGATTATTTGCCAAAGAATACCATTGCGGTTTACGATGATTTGTTTTACCTCACTGAAGTCATTGATAAATTCAGAGACAATGCAGAGAAAATTTACCAGGATGATCCGGAGGTTTTTGAAATGCAACCCGCTGAGTTCCTGGATAACGGCAAAAATTTCATTGAAACCATTCAGCAATTTCCCCGGTTGGAAATTGGCCCCAAGCCTTATTTTAACCCCTCCTTACTGGAAGATTTCAACATGTTGCCCCAACCTTCTTTTAACAAAAATTTCCGATTGCTAAGGGATGCCCTTCAGGAAAACACCCGTGAAGGTTATCAGAACTTCATCTTTTCCGAATCCGGTAAGCAAATTGAACGGATTTATGCGATTTTCGAAGACCAGGGCGTGGAAGTGGACTTTGTACCCGTTTACAAGAGCTTGCATGAAGGTTTTATCGATAAGGACCTTAAATTGGCCTGCTATTCCGAGCACCAGATTTTCAACCGGTACCACAAATTCAAATCAACCAACTATTACAAAGGGAAACAAGCCCTTACCCTAAAAGAACTCCGTGAACTACATTCCGGGGATTATGTGACTCACGTGGATCATGGTGTGGGTGTTTTCAGAGGAATGACCAAAATCCAGAATAATGGCAGAACCCAGGAGGCTGTTCGATTGGAATATAAGGGCGGGGATATGCTTTATGTAAACATCCACTCCCTTCACAAAATTTCCCGCTACCAGGGCAAGGAAGGGAAGTCCCCCACTTTAAACAAACTCGGGACCAATAAGTGGGCCAATACCAAACAAAAAGCCAAGAATAAGGTCAAGGATATTGCCAGGGACCTGATCAAACTTTATGCGCAAAGAAAATCGGAACAAGGTTTCAGGTTTTCACCCGATACCTACCTGCAAACCCAAATGGAAGCGTCTTTCCTTTACGAAGATACTCCTGACCAGGCCAAAGCCACGGAAGACATTAAGTATGACATGGAAAATGAGTACCCGATGGATCGCCTTATTTGCGGGGATGTAGGGTTTGGTAAGACGGAAATTGCGATGCGGGCTGCGTTTAAAGCCATCACTGAAGGCAAACAAGTAGCCATTTTGGTGCCGACAACCATTTTATGCCTTCAGCATTATAAAACCTTCCAGGAGCGGTTCAAGGATTTCCCGGTTTCGGTTGAGTATATTTCCCGCTTTCGCTCCAGGAAACAACAAACCCAAACCATTAAAAAACTGGAATCGGGGGAAGCTGATATTGTGGTTGGGACGCATCGCTTAACGGGCAAAGACCTCAAGTTTAAGGATCTTGGCCTCCTGATTATTGATGAAGAGCAAAAATTCGGGGTTTCTTCCAAGGAAAAGCTTAGGGCCATGAAGACCAACATTGACACGCTTACCATGACGGCAACTCCTATACCCCGAACATTGCAATTTTCCCTGATGGGAGCCAGGGACTTGTCCATTATCAATACGCCGCCGCCTAACCGCCAACCCGTGGAAACATACGTAGAAGTCTGGGATCAGGATAAGATCAAAGAGGCCATAGAAAATGAGATGGAACGGGGTGGCCAGGTATTCTTTGTCCATAACCGGATCAGTGATATTTACGCCATTCACGATACTTTAAAGGACCTTGTACCTCAGGCCCATATTGCGGTAGGCCACGGGCAAATGGAAGGGAAAAAGCTGGAAGAGGTAATGCTCAATTTTGTGGATGGCTATTATGATGTATTACTTTCTACATCCATAGTGGAAAACGGGCTGGACATATCCAATGCCAATACCATTATCATCAATCAGGCTCAGAATTTTGGCCTGAGTGATTTGTATCAATTGCGGGGCCGGGTTGGGCGATCAAATATTAAGGCCTACGCCTACCTCTTAACGCCGCCAAAATCCGTATTGACCCAAGATGCGAAAAGGCGTTTATCGGCCCTTGAAGAATTTACCGATTTAGGCAGCGGTTTCAATATTGCCATGCGTGACCTCGATATTCGTGGTGCAGGGAATTTACTGGGAGCCGAACAAAGTGGTTTCATTGCAGAGGTAGGTTTTGAAATGTACCAGAAAATCCTGAATGAAGCCCTTCAAGAACTTAAGCACACGGAATTTAAACACCTGTTCCGAGAAGGTCAGCGAAATACAGAGGCAGATATCTATACAAGCAATGAATGCCAGATCGATACCGATCTGGAGATCCTGATACCAGACTATTACGTAAGTAATGTGGAGGAACGTTTGAACCTTTATCAATCGCTGAACAACCTAAATGATGAAAGTGAGCTTCAGGCTTTCCGGCAAAACCTGGAAGATCGCTTTGGACCCATTCCTTCACAAACGGAAGAATTGCTGGATACCATCCGGTTAAAATGGCTTGCCATGGAAATGGGTATTGAGAAAATCATCCTGAAAAATGGTAAGCTTAAAGCGAATTTCATGGGCTCTGAACAAAATAATGAATTTTACCAGTCCGATAAATTCGGGGAAATCCTTTCATACGTTCATCAATATCCTGAGCAATGCAGGTTTGATCAGAAAAAGGAAGGCTTGCAACTAACCATTTTCAAAGTCCGCAACATACAAGATGCGTTGCAGACGTTAAGCAGTATAGCCGGAAAAGAGGAAGTGGTTACAGGATAAATGGGTTTTTTGCCCATATCTATAACTTTGATAAAGGCAGGCTTATAGAATTTTTCTTAATTTGGACACATTGAATCAGGAAGCATGGTGGCATAAATATTTATCCTATGCGTTCTTTTTTGGTTTTTGTGCTAATCCTTGTGGGGTTGTACTTAATTTATGGTTTGCTGGTTTTTTTATTGCAAAAAACAGTGATTTTTCACCCCAGAACCCTATCTGAAAACCACACCTTTAAGTTTGACAGTATCAATCAAGAATACGAGGAATTAAATATAGAAGCCCATGATGGTATTCTCCTGAATGCCCTTCTTTTTAAAGTCAAAAAACCGAAGGGAATCATTGTGTTCTTTCATGGCAATGCGGGTAATATTGCCAACTGGGGAATGTTAGCCCCCACTTATCTTAACTTCGGTTATCACTTCCTGGTTTGGGATTATAGGGAATATGGAAAGACAGGAGGAACATTGACCTATTCAAACCTGATTCAGGATTCGGAAGCCGTTGTGAACTATGCCGGAGAAAAATTTCCGGATTTAGAAATCATCCCTTATGGGGCTTCTTTGGGCACTTCATTGGCGGCGCATGTGGCCGATAAAAACCAAACGCCAAAAGTGGTTTTGGAAACGCCCTATTATTCCATGAAAAGGCTTGCTAAAACACATTTTCCCGGTTTACCCCATGACATCCTTTTAAGATTTCCATTCAATACCTCCGAACCATTGAAAACTTATCAGGGTGACATTTATGCCATTCATGGTGCCAAGGATAATGTTATTCCTTATCACCATTCAAAGTCCCTGAAATCGGCTTTTCCGGATAAAATGCAATTAACCATTGTTGAGAATAGCGGCCACAATGACCTGCATTACCATCAAGCTTTTCAGGATTGGCTTAAAAAAGTCCTTAATAGCGCTGATTAAGCATTTTTTCTAAATTAAAAGGGTATTAAGTCTTATCATAAAGGGCCCCCTGTGGATTTTATAAAGAATGAGGAATGGGATTGGTGAAAGGTACTCAAAAAAATTGGCCAATACCATTTATTAAGTTGGGAACAAAAGGGTTTTAACGGTAATAATTTTTTTCCTGTTTTTCTGAATTTTATAATTAAAAAAGTTTTCAGACCTTTGCAATCTTAAAATCAAAAAAGCTAACGATATGGGATTAAACACAGTAGGATCCGTGGCATTTGATGCCATTGAAACACCTTTTGGCAAAACCGACAAGATTGTAGGGGGCGCTGCTCCGTATATTGTACTTTCCGCATCTTATTTTGGGTTGGATAACAATAACCTAATTGCTGTTGTAGGGGAAGATTTTCCGAATGAATACATCGATCTATTCAAAAAGCGGGGTATCAATACAGAAGGCCTTGAAGTACAGGAAGGCGGAAAAACCTTCTTCTGGCACGGCCAGTACCATACGGATATGAATACCCGGGACACCTTGAAAACCGAGCTTAATGTATTGGGGGAATTTGACCCCAAAATTCCTGAAAGTTACCAAAAAGAGGATTACCTCATGCTGGGTAACCTTACTCCGCAAGTACAAAAAGCTGTTATAGACAGGCAAGAAAAGCGGCCCAAACTCATTGCACTTGATACAATGAATTTGTGGATTGAGAATGAAAATGAGGCCCTCAAGGATGTCATACAGCACATTGATGTCTTAATCATAAATGATGAAGAAGCCCGTCAACTTTCCAATGAATATTCATTGAAAACCGCTGCTCGCAAAATCCTGGAGATGGGACCGGAATACCTGGTGATCAAGAAAGGGGAACATGGCGCGCTTCTTTTTCACGGAGAAGAAATATTTAATGCGCCCGGCTTACCACTTGAAGAGGTTTTTGACCCGACCGGCGCTGGTGACACCTTTGCTGGCGGTTTTATGGGTTATTTGGCCAAATCTGACGACATTTCATTTGAAAACATGAAAAGGGCTGTCATTTATGGTTCTACCATGGCCTCTTTCTGTGTTGAGAAATTCGGAACCGAACAATTGCAAAACCTGACCGAAAAACAGGTTAACGACCGGTTGAATCAATTCCTGAAGTTGGCGCATGTAGAAATGAAGCTTCAACCGGCGTAAAGTAAGTAACAAAAAATCGGAATGGAATCATTAAAAAGCCCCGCAGTCTTTACTCGGGGCTTTTTTAGTGCCTTATATTTCAATGATTAAAAACCCAATGGATCATTTTGCCCATTGCTTAAATAATTTCATAATGGAAAGTTTCAGCTCAGGGGCTAAGGGCTAATCAAAAGCGAAACCTTAGAAAACCAGTGCTAAGGGAAAGGGTTGGTCCTTGATCCCTGAAAAATGTTATGGCGTCTCTTGAAGCAATGCCAAACTCATAAGTGCCACCCCCCAGAATAAATTGAATTCCAACCGGTATATTGGTCGTATAATTTCCTCCTGTAACCAAACCTGTTGAGATTTTTAGCCACGGAATGGGTCTGACATCACCACCGAATGCCCATATCGCTCTTTCATAGTTACCGGGCACTTTGTTGAACGGAATTACCACATCTGTTCCCACTTGAAGAAATTCTTTAATGATTTCATAACTGGCTCCAACACGCATATTTGTTGGTAAGGAAGTTTCCCGCTCTTCTGTGCCTTTCCAACGGAAAAGACCACTATCACTGGTGAAGTCCTGCACTTCGGCAAATATGTTGTAACTATCAAAACCTGAATTATTTAGGCTAACTAAATCCACATTCCTTAATTCATAAACATTGCCATCCCATGTTATGGAACCAATATCATTTACGGCAAATCCCAATTTAATCTTTTCATCATAGACGGCGCTGGCGCCTAAATCTAATCCCCATCCATTTCCTACTGTTTTTGGTAAAATACCACTTCCTTCTTGAACCGTGGAAGGATTCTTATTGGCTGCATCACCATAATCTATATCTATCTTGGGGGTTGTGGCTGAATAAGCCAAAAGGTCACCGTCTTTCACCTCAATCCTTATTCTGGCATTACCCTGCACGTATTTTAAACCTAATCCTCCATAAACCTCTATATCATTTACGGAAAAAATTTTCCTGCCGTAAGAAAGATTGTATTCCCTTAGCCAATTGAATTTTATTTTAGAATCTTCGAATAAACTCTTAAAGGATCTGGGAGCGTTAGAAATACCTGTAGTATCATTACCGGAGGTCTTAAATTTATCAAAATATTTAGCATTGTACCCCCTAAATAAAATATCGGAAACGGTAGAATTAAACTTTGAATACCACTGAACCCTTTCGGTTATCCGGAAACCAATGCCGCCAATGGTCTCATTTTGAAAGGCTACCCCAAGCAAAGAAAGATCACCTTCAAATTGAAAACCTTCATTGGCAAAATTTTCTGCGGCTTTGATCTTCTGGGCATAATTCAAGCGGGATTCATTAAATGCCACTAAATCTTCACGCAATTTTTGTTTGGTCAGGGCTGTGGAATGGGCTGAATAAGCACCTTCAAGCAAACCAATGGAAAAACTCTTGTTTCTAACCGGGTTCCATCCAAGATTGGACGGGTTTATACTTATGGCCTGATAATCCGAAGCAAATGTGGTAGAAACGCCGGCCTTCCCGGTGGACTTAAAGGAACTGTTTTCTATTTGAGCGCTGGAATTAAAGCAGAAAAAAAGGCTTATTGCGAGGAAGATGCTTAAATTTTTTACCATAACCTGTTGTTTTTGATTGAACACCTAACATATACGATAAAACGCCTATCAAAAGTAAAAAAATATAATAGTTGGTGAAAATATCCTGGTGTTTTTTATCCTTAAATCAGAAATCCCTTGCCAAAAGTTTTCACAGTTAGGAAAAATATTCCCAATGCATAAAGGTTTAAATTAGAAAACCGGTTTCAAATTTCCATTATGAATTCAATTTATATATAGCATTTTATAGATCTGGTTTATTCCAGATTTCCCAGCTTTTCTCGGCTTGCTTTTCCAGCATTTCGTATCCATTTTTGGTCATTGCTCCTCGTTTTTGGGCCTCTGCCATAAATCGGGTTAATGAAGGATTGTATATCAGGTCATACACAAGGTGATTACTGGTAATTCCTTCATAGGGAATGGGCGGGCATTCTTCAGTTCTGGGAT
The DNA here is from genome assembly GCA_964549595.1 of uncultured Sphingobacteriales bacterium. Taxonomy (GTDB): domain Bacteria; phylum Bacteroidota; class Bacteroidia; order CAILMK01; family CAYYUA01; genus CAZQQN01. The sequence goes on from CAZJWK010000092.1 coordinate 7,658, forward strand.
GCATGCCTAATGGTGTGGTGTTAATGATGAGGGTACAATGGTTGATAAATGCCGATGTGAGGTTTTCATAGGTGACGTTGTCAGGGTTATTTTTCCGGGAAACCACCCAAAAGGAAATGCCTAATTGGGCCAGGATATGTTTCACTGCCAGACTGGCCCCTCCACTTCCCAGTATTAAAGCGTTATTGTGCCAGGATTGCAGCAATGGCTTCAAACTTTCGCGAAAACCATGGATGTCCGTATTGAAACCTTTCATAAAAAAGTCCTTACCCTGATGAAAAATTTTAATGGTATTGACTGCACCGACTTTGAAGGCTTCCCCATCCAGGGTGTTTAGGTAGGGTTTTACGGCTTGTTTATAGGGCACCGTTACATTTAAACCTTCCAAATTCGGGTGGCGAATGACCAATTGAGGCAGTCCCTCAATAGCCGATAAGGGAAAAAGGTGGTATTCACAGTTTTTAATCCCCATTTTTTCAAACTTTTTGGCAAAATAATCCCCGGAAAAACTATGTTCAAGGGGATAGCCGATGAGCCCGAAAAGCCGCATTCAGATTCATTTTTTAGGTTTTGTCGACTTTTCCAGGAAGAAAACGATTAAGAACCCAACGGCCACAAGCCCTAAAGCATAAAATACTTCAGGATCAAAAGTATGAGGCAAAATGTTTTCCTGCTCCAGAGGCTTCCTTTCCCCGTGCCGGTCTGTGTAATAGGAAACCGTTTCCTTCCAGGGCCAGACTTTGTTTAGGGAACCAATTAAAAATCCGGTCAATACAGCCACTGTAATATCATGATATTTACGAAAAAGCCAGTTAAGGATTTTGGCAAAAGTTAATAATCCGGTTAAGGTACCCGTATAGAAAAAAACCAGGGTTAGCACATCGGTATTGCTCCATACTCCTTGAAAAGTTTGCCATTGGCCTTTTATCAATGCCGGCAGACCACTCCGGACAAATTCCCCAACTGATGACATGGCGGAAATTATCAGTTTGTATTTGCCCAAAATAACCAATAGAAAAGAACCGGAAATACCGGGTAAAATCATGGCCATTATCGATACAATACCGGAGAGAAAAATATAAAAACCGGAATTCGGCATTTCAATCACACCTGATTCAGTGATAAAATAGGCGGTTAGCCCACCCAGAATTAACCAAAAGAGAATCACGAAATCCCATTCTTTGACGCGTTGAGAAACTACCCATGCAGAGGCTAAAATCAGGCCCATGAAAAAGGACCAGATCAAATCCGGATAATTGTTAAGCAGGAAAAGCACTATTTTAGCCAGTGTGAAAACAGCGGATAGGACCCCTACCAGAATGGTTAGTAAGAAAAAACCATTAATGCGGTTAATTAAGCTTACAATCCGGCCCTTAAAAAGTAGCTTTATGGCCGTCACGTCAATGTTATTCAAAGATTGAATCAGGGTTTCGTAAATATTGGTGATGAAGGCCATTGTCCCACCGGAAACTCCCGGGACCACATCGGCTGCACCCATTGCCATACCCTTTAGGAAGAGTAAGATTCTGGACTTTATTGCCTGGAGCATAAGGTTTTTTTAAGGAAATGCAATTTTACCCCTAACTTGCTTTTTTTCCAACTTTTTGAAATAATAGGCCCAGTAGTGAACCAAGGAGGATGGAATTTTTTTGGGTCAAATTTTTTTTAAATTCATGATAAAAAGCGGGCCGATGAAAAGCTTCTTAACACAACTCCGAAGTTTTATAGCCACATTGGGATTTATGTTATTGCTTGGCGGTTGCAGTATATTCAAAGAAGATGATTGTGGTTGCCCGACCTTTGGGAGCCATGTAGAAGACAATAAACCCAAGGCACCTAAGCATGCCCGGAAATAAAAAGGCCCGTCTCAGGAGTAAGCACGGTTTTTTAAATGGTTAAAAAGAATAATTTATTAAACCGGCTCCGGTTCCTCAGCGAATAAGGGAAATTGATGGCAAAACCTGGCTACTTCCTCCTTTGTGGATTTAATAAAGGATTCATCGTCTTTGCGCTCAATAATGGAATCAATGAATTCCACGATTTGCTCAATTTCTTTTTCTTTCATTCCCCGGGTAGTAATCGCTGATGTGCCAATACGCATACCTGAAGTAACGAGAGCCGGTTGATCATCGTAGGGAACCATGTTTTTGTTGATGGTAATACCGGCTTTTTCCAGGGCTTCTTCGGCTTCTTTTCCGGTGACATTTTTGGGTCTAAGGTCAATCAGCATGAGGTGGTTATCGGTCCCTCCTGTGATCACTTTATACCCTTTATCCTGGAATAATTGTGCTGCTTTTTTGGCATTATTCACCACTTGCCTGGTATACTCCGTAAAATCGTTTGAAAGGGCTTCTTTGAAGGCAACGGCTTTACCGGCAATCACATGTTCAAGGGGGCCTCCTTGCTGGCCGGGGAAAACGGAGGAATCAAGAATGGTAGACATTCGCTTGCGCTTTCCTTTCCCGGTGGTTATACCCATGAAATTGGGAAAATCCTCCTTCATAAGGATCATACCCCCTCTTGGTCCGCGAAGGGTTTTATGGGTCGTTGTGGTGACCACGTGGGAATACTTCAAAGGATCTTCCAGGTGGCCTTTGGCAATGATGCCGGCCGGATGGGCCATGTCTGTTAATAACAAGGCACCAATGTCATCAGCCACTTTACGGAAGCGCTCATAATCCCAATCACGGGAATAGGCAGAGCCACCAGCAATGATCAGACGCGGCCTTTCGTTATAAGCTTTTTGCTCCATTTCCTCATAGTTAATGTACCCGGTTTCTTCATCTACGCCATAGAAATGGGCCTCATACAATTTGCCAGAAAAGTTAACCGGCGAACCGTGTGTCAAATGACCCCCATGAGAAAGGTTGAAGCCCAAAATGGTATCCCCTGGTTTTAACAACCCCATCATTACGGCTGCATTGGCTTGCGCACCGGAATGGGGCTGAACATTGGCCCATTCAGCCCCGAATAATTCCTTGGCTCGCTCACGGGCTAAATCCTCCGCTTCGTCTACAAATTCACATCCGCCATAATACCGTTTACCGGGTAAACCTTCTGCATATTTATTGGTAAGGACGGAGCCTACGGCTTCCATAACCTGGTTGCTAACGAAATTTTCTGAAGCAATAAGCTCTAAACCACTTAATTGACGGTTTTTTTCTTTATCAATAGTTTGAAAAACAGTGTGATCTCTTTCCATGACTACTTAATTTTAGTGTTTAAAAGGAGCAAAGGTATAAAATTGTTCAAAGTAAAATGGTTCCTTGCCAAAGACATACCACAAAATGGAAATTGCGGAGCAAAGTTTCTCATGCTTAATATTGTGCCGGTTGGTTGGCTTATTATCCAAATCCTCGCTTTTCGGACACTTTAACAGGAGCATTGGGGAGGCGAATGGGGAATACAAAAAAGCCAATTTTTATTTTCATCATCATTTTTCTTACTTTGGGAGGATTAGGAAGGAAATGCCCGGTTATAAAATCGGCACCAAAGGTCTACTTGTTCCGGTCGTTTTCGGTTGGAAGGATCAGGAGTGATTATTGGGCTATTTTTCACTTAAACATACTTTTGCTTTCATTTGAATAGATTTAAAAACCTTAAGTTTAACCATTCCTTCCAAAGCTGAATCAAAAAGGCCACGTTCATTTTTTGTTTGGTTTAACACCATTAATTTTTAGGTTCTAATTGGTATATGGAAACCTTCTTAAGCCGTCAAAATCTGCGTTTCAATCTAAATAATTTGCTGCTTTGAACCATTTGTTTGATTTGTCAATTTTTTAGAAAAAAATGGGTATGAGCGA
>CAZJWK010000093.1:0-11367 GCA_964549595.1 uncultured Sphingobacteriales bacterium
TGGGAATATCCAGCCAGGAAAAGGTGAACATTTTGTAATGGTGCTTGCCGTTGGTGTAGCCCCTGCTGTGCAGCCAATCTGCAAATTGGGGATCCCCCTCATTGAAGGTCTTATAAATCCAGGCCGATAACGGATACTGATAATTCAAGGGTACCATTTGAGGGGGGCGCATCTGAAAAGTCAACTGAAACCGCATAAATCGTTGTGAAGTCTTTTAAGTCATTGTTTTATCAAATATAGGCATTAAAGCCCTTCTACCTAATAGGTATGTCACGAATGTCCTTGCAGGATATCCTGATTAGTGCAAAAAAATATTGGCACACCTTTATTCCTGAATGTAGATTTTTTTTGATGCACCTTCCGTGGCTAACCCCTTATAGCAAATTAAATAGGTAGTGTAAAAAGCATTTCAACTTTAATCTTTAACCAATCAACACCAATTTTGGATTTAGAAGGATGCTTTTAGGAAGTATTACTCATTGAAAGCAAGCAAAACATTGATTTTTTAAATACCTATTGGGTTTGGTATTTCCTTTTGCTATTCCACAACCCTTTTTTTAAAGGCTTTGCCTTCTTCATTCTGCACTTCCAGGACATAAACAACGGAAGGCATGATTTTTCAACTTTGTTAATCCCATTTTATTAGCTGTAAATAGTCATTATTAGTTTTCTTTTAACTGGCTTATCCCGAAACTCGCAAAGGTAAACCCCCTGCCAGCACACCAATTCAACTTTCCATGAGTTATTGGTATAGGTAAGGAATGACCAGTCATGGTACTTTTCACATGGCTGGGTATATCATCCGGGCCTAAGCGCGTGTGGGTGTAAAAGGCCTGGTTTTCGGGGATAATTTGATTCATGATTTTCTCAAAATCAACCCGGACAGACGGGTCTCCATTTTCATTAATGGCAAGGCCGGCCGAGGTATGCTTGATGAAGATGTTCATCAGGCTTTTTTCCGGAAATTGACCGATTGGTTTTAAAATTTCGTTGGTTATTAAATAAATCCCTCTGGAATAAGGCTTCAGTTGAATTGCTTGTTGTGTTACCATTTTTTTCCATTGACGAGTTAGGGCTTGGCTTTCATCCCTCAGTTTGATTCAAATGAATGTTAGCGCGTTTATGAAAATGCCAAATACCAATTTGAACAGTAAGATGATCATCGGATTCAATTTTTGGGATTCAGGTCCTCCCCTGCTAAAACAATCATTATTTAAAAAAAGAGCTAAGGCTGTAGAGAAAAAAGGCTGCTTTACCCCCTGAGCGGGTTCAAGCCCATCAGATCTATGCTAATCGTCAATACCTCAGAGAACGAGTAATACCATTAACAGCGCCAAAACTGAGGCTTCCGGTCAAAGAGGATCAAAATAATAGGGCTCAAAAAAAGAAAGCCAGGGAAGAAGCCAAGTAGCGTAATGCCATAGAGGGAAAAATCCAACAGGAAAAGCAACAATACAACTCGATTAGAATAAGAGCGAAATTGCCCAATACTTCAGCCAGTTAGAAAGGAGCCATTAGCTTTACAATGAATCTATGCCATGCCCTGCATTTAGCAGGAGGATAGCAAAATCTTTAGAAATAGGCAGTTAAGGGGGTTATTTTCATGAGATTAATGGGAGAGGAATATCCATGGGGCCCAAATTTTACGCTTAAAAAGGCCAATTGGAGTCAAATTTGAGCTAATTGCTTAAACAAGCATTTAAAACAAAAGAAGCAGATGATAATGGTAACCATCCGAAATTCATTATTCTACCTATCTCCCGATTTTTTGAGTAAGCCCTATTTACCAATGCTTGCAATATTTTCTATTACATCCCAAATCGATCCCACTTTTAAACCGCCTGCTTATAAAATCTAATAATTCAATTTTTAACTTTTGCATTTAGTTATTAATACAAAAGATGATGGTATAATCCTTTTCTTCCAGGATCAAGAATTTTTAGTGAAGGATTCTGGGAGGAGGCTCCCTTTTTATTCAACATGGTTACCTTTGTTTCAGCGTTATGATAGGAAGAATCAAGCAATTATTAGCTCGGTTACTGGGTATGAACAATTACCTGCTTTTCATTAGCCGGGCCTATTTTTATTTATACCAGCTTGGGATCCTTAAAAACCAATATCCGGAAAATTATTTAGTAAAGAGGTTGGTTAGTAAAGGTGATTATGTCATTGATTTAGGGGCTAACCTGGGCTATTTCACGTTACCAATATCTCATATAATAGCTGAAGAGGGAAAAATCTGGGCCGTTGAGCCAATTCCTGTTTTCAATGAAATTCTCCGGGCCAATCAAAAACTTTCCCGTTTTCCGAATAACATTTATTTAATGCCCTATGCGCTTAGTGAAAAGAATGGCGAGGTGATAACAATGGAAGTACCTTTCCGGAATGGGGTGATCAGGCATGGTTTATCCGCTGTAAAAGAGAATGATAACCAACCACAAGATCCCGTTAAAACATACCAGGTGACAAGCTACAATCCGGCCACTTTATTTTCAGCGTTACAAAAACTGGATTTCATTAAATGTGATGTGGAGGGATATGAGGTTCATATCATTCCACAACTTAAAGATGTGATAAAAACCTTTCTACCTGTTATACAGATTGAAATGGGCCCTCCTGATAATAGAAAGACCATATATGAGTTGCTAAGGCCAATGGGGTATGAAGTTTATGGGCTTGCGTATCCTAAACTATTCAAAGGGCCTAAAGCCGTGGAAAAAATAGCGGGCGATTTTTACTTTGTTCCATGGGAGCAAACAGAGGAGTTTGAAAAGAATATGAAACTAACCGTGGTTTAAATAAGCTATTATGGGTTACAAATTCACGACTTCCAAGATCTGTTTCAATAAAACCTGGAAGAGCTAAAAAGAACAATTGCTTCTGTTGATAAGCAAAACAGTAAGCCTTATCAACCCCTCATCATCGATGGCTCCACCGATTCTGCCATAAAAAATTTTCTCGAATCCACTGATCAACCTGATTACCGGGAATAGGTCAGTAAACCGGATGATAGCTTTAGTGACGCTTTTAATAAAAGAGTTTATTACGCCAAAGGGGATATTATCCATTTACTGAACTCCGGGGGTATATACTAAGATGAAACGGTATTAGAAACTTTCCGGACGCAGCCATTGAATTGCTTGTTGGGTTACCATTTTTTCTTCCATTAACGACTCAAGGCTTGCCTTTCATTCCCCAGGTTGATTCAAATGAATGTTAGCGCGTTTATGAAAATGCCAAATACCAATGTGAACAGTAAGATCGTTTTCGTATTCAATTTTTGGGATTCAGGACCTTCACCTGCTAAAATAATTATCATTAGACAAAAAGGGGCTAAGGCAGTAGTTAAAAAAGACTTCCAAAAGGTTGCTTTACCCAGTATAAAGTAAAATGAAGTAGCCAGAATCAGGGCTATTAAGACCGCCAAAACCAGCTGATAAGCTATTTTAACGATAGGTTGTTTTTTCATGGATTGGTCCTTTTTATAGGAATAGACCTCCAAGGTTTCGAAAACCTTGGAGGTCTTGAAGGTTTAAGTTCTTGAAAATTATTAAATCGAGTTGTTTACTAGCTTTACTTTACCACCACCTTTTTAACCGTACTGCCTTTTTCATTTTCCGCTTGCAGGAAGTAAATCCCGGATGGGACAGATAAATCCCAGGTTTTTTGAGGGGATGACATTTGTGTTTGTTGTAAGACTTGCCCTTGGGCTGAGTAAAGCGTTAGCTGGGCTGACGTTGCTTTTTCCGGTAGGATTAATTGAAGGTCTCCAGCAGTAGGATTAGGGTACAGGGATAAGTTAAGAGACCTTTTAGAGAAGTTTTCCAAGCCACTAGTTCCAGTAAAATTGGGAACCGACCAAAGGAAACCACTACCGCCACCCCTGGCAAGGAAGCTTGAATCGCCAAATTTGACATCCCCATTAAACCTGCCGCCTATAAAAGTTGTATCATTTATTGAAGTGATTCCCGAAAAACTGGCAAATGAAAACCCCGCATTTCCTTGAGTAACCAAGCTTTTAGCCAGTTGATTGTTTTCATTTAACCAGCCAGCCCATCCTTCTCCCCTGGCAGAAGTTTGGATCGTATCACCAAAAAGGGTTAAACCGTTTTCAACGTTAGTGTATAAATGAGGCTTACCGTTAATTACATCAACATTTAAGTCATTGTCAAATTCTCCTGGTCTTCCGGCTGTATGGCTATAAACGACTTCACCATCATCATTTAACCTCAGGAGCAATTTATCATAATCCGACTTCGGAGTCCTGAATGCTTTGTTATCAAATATCATGGAATCTTTAAACCTACCGGATACCCATAAATGACTATTCCCCTTTTCAATTGCCATATCGCCTATCCAAAAATTACCGACAGGGGCAACGTTACTCCATTGGGAATTCAGATTCTGGTCCATCTTTGTAAAGAAGATACGCGAATTGGTATTCCCTGAGGGGATAATTTGGTTACCTCCCAATGATAAGGTTTCTTCGTTAGCGGCCCCTCCTAAGTATAGCTGGTTTTTGTGTGTTTCTACATCCAAAAGAAAATGGGAAGTATCAAGGGTGTAAGTCCACTCATTAGTCCCATTGTCATTAAATTTGGAAATGAAGGAAATATTGCCTCTATCTTTATACCATTTGTTGTCAATCTGTATAGAATCTGCATTAAAACCGGTGATAAATGTTTCGTTTTGCTTGTTAAGGGAAAGCTTTAAATGATTGGTTTTAATTGTTGTAGCCCATTGAACGTTTCCTTCCTTGTTTAAATTTAAAATGGCATATTTATTTCCATTTACATTTTCCGTTAAAGTGTCTTTATCGCCTATTTTGATCCATTCAAAAAAAGAAATGGCCAATACCGTATTGCCATTATTCGTAGCCAGGCCTTGTACTTGATTGAATGCATATCCTCCGAACTGCCTAACCCAACTAATTTCGTTGTCGGTAGTAACTTTAGCTAAATAAGCATCTCGGGATTTACCATTTGATGTAATGGTATCATTCTGGCCAAAACTTATAAGAGTGGTATCGAACAACTGTAAACTATCCGTATGAAAACCGGCTATCATAAGGTGTTCATCCTGGGTTTTTGCCAAGTCATGAACTTCATCAAAATTGGTACTGGCAATTTTTTGTAGTTTCTGAGCATCTGTGAAACCACTTAAAAAGGTAGTCATTAGTAAAATTAAGAAAAAACCTTTTGTCATTTCCCTTCAATTTAAAATGTTTTATAAAATATAAAAAGGGGGAGCGCAATTTTTGCCCTTGCCCCCTTTTTAATGTCTTCAAGTTACCTTATTAGCCGCCATCGCCTTGATATAGCGTATATTCATACACATTCTTGATTCCTCCGTCTGATAATTGTATTGTGGTTTTTTCCCAACCGGTAATTTCCAAATCAACATCCGGAATAGGTAAATGTAAATTGTAAACTGTCACGTCTCCGTCTACGAATTTTTCGGTTATTTCAATGCAAGGACCACATCCACTAACGCTTGTTTCATCACAAGTACCATCGGAATTTTCATAACAAACGCATGTAACTTTTCTTTCTGGTCCATCCCAAACGAAATCCCCACCACAAGTCTTATCTTCTAATTTTGTACTTCCATCTCCCGGTGGGTCGGTTTCTTGGGTGGTTTGCCCCTCAACATGAGAAACACCCAATAAAAACATAAAAGCTGCTGTTAACGTCATCAATTTTGCAAGTTTCCTCAGTACGAATTTTTGTTCAACAATTAATTTTTGAATGGCAATAATAAAAAAAAATATACTTATCATATTTTTATGAAAAAATGTCGCTAAAGGGATAAAAATATTTTTCGATGGGTCTTAATAAGGGGATTTTTGACCTCCAAGGTTTCGAAAACCTTGGAGGCTTTAAATTCCATAGGATAGGCGTATCTTTTATTGAAAACTTTGAAATTCTGCCTAATTCAATTAATCATCTTTGCTGTTACATGATAAGAAGGGTTCCACAGTGATGGATTGGCATTCTAAGTACGTTAACGCCTTAAACCGAATGCCGAAAAACTTTTTAGAATAGCAACAACAATCGCATGTCATTAGCGGGCTTCTTCTTTAGGCCCTTCATCATTGAACAGTTGGTCCAGGCTTAATTCCTCGATAGGCCCAATAGAGCGGAGCAGGTCAAAATCCAGGTTTTCTTTACTGCCCAGCACTAAGTAATGGAAGGTTTTACCTTTCACGTGCTGCTGGTAAAATTGTTTCAGGTCTTCAAAAGTTATAGCTTGCATCGTTTCATAAACATCCTTGCGCAAGTCATAATCAACGCCTCTTCTCCGGTTTTCTTCAAAGGCCCAGAAAACCTTAGTGCGGGTTATGCGCTCAGAAGCAATCCGTTTCATCACGGAATGGCGCGCACTCTCAAATTGCTGGGAAGACTCCGGCATGGCATTCATCAAATGCTTCAGCGCATCGAGGGCCTCTTTCAGCTTATCCGCTTGTGTACCAATATAAGCCAGTAAATAATGCGAATCCCGGTACGTTCGCGGTTGGGTTAAATAGCTAAAGGCCGTATAAGCCAAGGCTTTTGATTCCCGAATTTCCTGGTAAACAATGGAGGAAAGGCCTCCCCCAAAATACTCATTGAAAAGGGAGATATAGGGGGTCAATTCCTTCCGGTAGGTTTCATCCCTGGACAGGAGGACCATTTCGCTTTGGACCATGTCATAATCTACAAAATAAACCCGGTTTTCCGCTGTGGATTGCTCTTGATAAGGTGATGAATCCGGAACAGGTTTAAGAGAATCATAAGCCGGGTGATGGTCAGCTAATATAGGCTTCACGTATTCAGGGTTCTTTTGCCCATAGTAAAAGATCCGGTGTTGAAAGCCAGTTAAACCCTGAATGCGCTTCACTAATTGTTCAGCATCCTGCTCCATTAAAGCTTCTCTTGAAAAGCGGTTGGTAAAGGGGTTGTATGGGCCATATTTGCCATAGTTCACCATACCTTCCCGTAAGATCACCTTTTTGTCAGCTTTCTCATCTTCTCGTTCCTTGATGATATTGGCGACCAAATCGGACAAGGCATCAGCATCAGCCTGGACATGGCGTAGCAGGTGCTCAAACAGTTCCACCCCGGCTTGAAGCGACTCCTCCAAACCTTCCAGATAAATGTAGGCTTGGTCCTTCTTGACGTCTGTTTGATAGGTTAACCCTAAATGGTAAAACGCTTGCCTTATTCCCTGAGGCGAATACCGGTCGGTGCCCAGGTAAGGCAAATACTGCAGGGCCAGGGCCATTTCTAAATCATGATCCGACCCCATATCAAAAATGTAATACAGCTTAAAGGTGTCGTTAATTGGATTTTTGATGTGGTAAAACGGAATTTGGTCCCGTAAATGAGAAGCATGCATGTCCTCATCAAAATCCAGGAATCGGGGCGTTAAAGTTCCCGAAGGTATGGCCTCCACTTCCCGGAAAAAATCCGAACGAACTTCCCGGTTAAGTTCAACCGGGGTAATAGGCGGTTTTTCCAGTCTCACGACATTAGGATCCTGGCCTTGCTGTTTATAGATTACCGCGTAGTTTTGGTCCAGGTTCTCCCGTGCAAAGTTGACGATATCATCTTTGGTGATTTGCTTGAGTTCTTCCAGTTGATTGATATAGGACTCCCAGGGTATATCATTGGTAAAGGCATCGACAAAAGCTTCACTGCGTCCCTTATTGGTTTCCAATTGGTATTTCTGGTCCAAACGAAGGTCATTGATGACCGCTTCTACCAGCCAATCCTCAAACTGGCCTTTTTTGACCTTTTCCACTTCTTCCAATAACAGCGATTGGGCTTCGGCCAAGGTTTGTCCTTCTTTGGGAAGGGCATTCATGATCAGGAGGGAGTAATCCCTTAATGGAATAAAGCCGACTAAGGCCTGCATAACTTCTTGTTGCTGGTTCAGGTCCAGGTCTACTAAACCCGCTTTTTGGTTAAAAAGGACCCCTTCGAGTACTTTCATAATTTTGGCATCGCGGGACTTAGCACCGCCCAACCGGAAAGCCAGGGTCACGTTTTCGGCTTCATTGCCCCAAACCTCGCTTTCGACCGGCTGGTTAAAAGGAGCCTCTTCTGCAACGTTTTGCTCAGGCAGTTCCACGGGTTCATAGTCGCCAAAATACCTTGCTACCAAATCAAAGGTTTGCTCCGGCTCTAAATCCCCGGAAAGGCAAATGGCCATGTTGTTAGGGGCGTAGTAAGTATTGAAGAATTTATAGACCTCCCGCATGGAAGGATTTTTCAAGTGCTCAGGCTTGCCAATGGCCGGTTGCCGGCCATAATAGTGTTCCTTGAATAAGGATTGAAAGAGGGCATCGAAAATTTTCACCTGGTCCGTATCCTGGTTCCGCATGTTGAATTCCTCGTAAACCGTCTCCAGCTCCGTATGGAACAAGCGTAGCACCAACTTCCGGAAACGCTCACTTTCAATCTTCAGCCACTTTTCCAATTCATTGGCGGGGATGTCATTCAGGAAAACCGTTTGGTCAAAGCTGGTGTAGGCATTGGTTCCCTTAGCGCCAATGGCCGATAGGAGTTTGTCATATTCGTTGGGAACAGCATATTGGGCTGCTTGGGTTGAGAGCTCATCAATGCGGGTATAAAGCCTTTGCTTTTCTGCCTTGTCGGATGTATGGCGATGTTCCTCGTAAAGCGCTTCAATTTGTTCAAGAAGGCGGGATTCCGCTTCCCAGTTCTGAGTACCAATTCTGTCCGATCCCTTGAACATCATGTGCTCCAGGTAGTGCGCCAAACCGGTCGCATCATCCGGGTCGTCCTGGAAGCCGGCTTTGACTGCAACTTGCGTCTGGATTCGGGGTTCCTCTTGGTTGACACTCATGTACACGGTAAGGCCATTAGCCAATGTGCCTATGTACGTATTAACGGGATGATCAGTTACTTTGCTAAGTTGTTGCTCCTTAACGGATGTCATAGATTCAGGTGGTATTTTGATAAAGCTTGCAAAAATAAAGGTTTCGGTCCAGTTGAAATAAGCGTTTTCTGACTCAAGCAAATGATCAGAACCTGCTTGAGCAGTAATTTTTTCTCATAATTGAAAAGCATTATTGTTTATCAAACAGGACCCACAATTAAAACGGAATTCCCTGGGATTTGTTCCTTTGCTGTCAACCGTTTTTAAGCTATAAATACTGAGCTGGTCTAAGTTTGTAATTTAGGCCTTTGTAAGCTTATATGGCTTCAGTTATCCATTTAAAACAGGTAATAGAGTTGACGGGAGAAGGCAAACCTCATAAGAAGGTGTGGCACGATTGGCCTTCATTAGATTTAAAATACACCGAATGGTACTCAATCTTAGGGGGTTTAAATCGTGCCACTCCTACCCTACTATTTAAATGATGGCCCGGGTCATTGGACACAAGGCGAAGAAGTCAAACACCTCAAAACACCTTAAAGGTCTATGCGAAATTTTCTCAAAGTAGGGACCTTCAAGAATTAAAAAGATTTGGCAAATAAGGGTTTCATAAAGGAAAATGAACCCTTTAAAATCCTTAGCCTTAATACCTTAAAGGCGGATTTTACTGAAATTTACCTAAACCAAGGCTCGAACTTTATAAAAGCCCTTGAAAAAAGCAAAAATTTTTATCTAAAACCGCTTGGTTTAAGATGTTATAAACTTTTAAAAAGACTTTAATGACAGACCTAAACGAATACCTTTTGGTGAAATTTTTACAAAAATTTAAATAAGGTTTTATTCCCAATAGCGTAAAGTTTTATATGTAATATATTTGGCAAGCATTGCTTATAAGGTAATCCAAACTTTCGAACAGTAAATTAGGCCTCAGATCTCGAGGTAGAAAGCTTGGAGCTTAAATTTTTAATTTTTTGGTAAACAGTTAATAAACCGTTTTAACTTTTATGGGAAAAAGACTCTTCTATAAGCATGAATAGGATAAATCTCAAATATTTCTTTTTCCTCAACAGGAAACTTTCAAATTTGCCGCTAAGCGTTAAATTGCTAATGAAAAAAGTTTTACATGGCTAAGCTTATTTACAATTTTTTGTTATAAGTAAGTAAAAAGGTCTGGAATGATTGCTATAAAAAAAACCAAACATTTTGTGAGGCCAATTATCATGATCTCCAAAGTATTGCTACCATTTTTCATGCTTTTTTTTGCCAGCGGAGGCACAACGCAAGCAGACAACTTAGCAGAAAAATATCAAGAAGCCATAGCTTTATTGGGCAATGATTTAAAAGCTGTGGATTCAATGAGTCGCGAACTGATTGAGGAAACAAAAGTTAAACAAAATGATACCTTCCTATCCAAGGCTTATTTGCTACGGGGAATTTTTTATTATTACAAAGAAAAATTCCGATTGTCCAATTATTATTACCATCAATCACTAAAAACGCCTAATGCCAAAACTGATACCCAATTTTTAGCCCAATGTAGGAATAACCTTGCAGCGAATTATGAAAAAATTGAACAATACGATTCAGCCTACTATTATTACACTCGATCCTTGAAATATAAACGGCATTTGGGAGATTCCCTTGCAGTGGCTAATACCTTGATGAATTTGGCAACCCTGGAAACCAAACTTGGCAATTATGCAGCATGTGATAGCTTTATTCGAAAATCCTTACCCATACTTCGCGAATACAACGATACCCAGAGTATTGGGTATTCTTACCAAAACCTGGGTTTTAACCATACGGAGCAAAATAACCATAAAAAAGCGATAAAATATTATAAAAAAGCATTGGCTATTTTTAATAAGGTTGATTACCATTACGGAATAGCTGAAATTTATAAGAATTTGGCTTTGGAGTACCAGTATTCGAACCGTTACAACATTGCCTTGAAAATGCTTGATTCCTTAAAAATCTACTTAAAAAAACATCCAAACCCTTCTCTGGGTATTGAAGAAAAATTGATAAGGATCAATAATTTATTGATATTAGGGGAATTGGACAAGGCTCAAATCCTTCTTAGCCAAGTTCAGGACCAGCAAAAAACCATGGCTAAGTACGGTGTTTTGCAAAATTTTTATCTTCAAAAAATGGCATTATTAGCGAGGCGTGACAGCATGGAAGCGCATCAAAAAATAAAAAAGCGATATTCCCAAAGGGAAGATTCTATAAGACATGCCCGGTTAGAGCAAAATACTGCTCAAATTAGAGTACTTCATGAGGTTGATAAAAAGAATGCTTTATTAGCAAAAAAAGATGAAATCATCGCCATCAAAAGTAGCAGGAATTTTTGGCTAACGGTTGCGCTTGTTATTGTACTTGGGCTACTTGTAATTGTTATAGGGCTTTACTTGAAAAATCAGCGCTTATGGAATGTTGTAACCAATTTGAATTTGGCCAGGATACTAGCTTTTCAAAAAGCTG
>CAZJWK010000094.1:0-11207 GCA_964549595.1 uncultured Sphingobacteriales bacterium
CGAAGGAGGGCAAGCCGGTCAATAAGGAAGGGACGATTCGGTTAATGCGGTGAAAGATCTAATAAGCTCCCAATCGATAGGTATGAAACCCATCGCTTGGGAGCCATCCTTAGCGCAGGGTTTTAAACCCTATGCCATAAAGATTTACCAAAATCAGTCATTGCCCCGATGGTCGTCATTCGGAGGGAAAATACCAAATTTTAAGGACACTCCGGATAAAAGGGCTTTAGCCCTTTTTCCATGGCATTAAATCCACTTAGACAATCACTTGGAAGATGATTTGAATAATCGACCGAATGGATTGATTTTCTTGGTCGTTCAGGGAATGAAAGTCATTTCATTGCCTAATCCGGGTTTGACTTAAATTTTGAAGGCCATTTTGGGTGCACGACATTTTTCCGTATAAAAATCTTGGAAAAAATTTTTTGGAAATAGGCGGCTAAACAATACTGATAAGGCTCTCTGGTTTCTTAATTCAAGTTTTTGGCCGGTTACCTTTTATTGTATCCCTTAGGAGGGATAATAGGGAGGATCAATAATAAATCCGGCCAAAAACGTAGCTTGAAATATTACAAAAGCGCCTATTTCAAAAATTTTTTTAAGCCACGGGTATGAAACCGGTGGTTTGGGAGCTCCCAAGCTATGGGTTTCATACCCATAGCTTAAGCGGAATTTTGTCGTGCACCTGCCATTTTATCAAGGGTAACCACATTTATAGAAACCCCTAACTTTGCCCCTATTCAATCAAAATATTTGTCCCTATGACCATCAATAATCCGAAACAAGTTAAACGGCCACAGGACTCCTTAACCGTGATGAACAACCTGGTGTTGCCGAACGATACCAATACCATGGATAACCTGATGGGCGGCCGCTTACTGGAATGGATGGATATTGCCGCTGCTATAGCCGGCCAGAAACATGCGCATACGCTGGCTGTAACCGCAGCTGTCAATAACGTATCTTTTTCCAATCCCATAAAACTGGGCTATGTAGTAACCCTTCATGCCAAGGTTATCCGCACTTTCAAAACCTCTATGGAGATCCATATTGCGGTCTGGGCTGCGGATCATTCCCGGAATTTCCAATGCCGTTCCAATGATGCTTTTTACACTTTTGTGGCCCTGGACCCGAATGGTAATCCTACAAAGGTTCCCGAAGTGGAACCGGAAACCGATGAAGAACAACAATTCCACGAAGAAGCCCTTATGCGGAAACAGCTCAAGCTGGTAATGGCCGGAAAAAGCTCGATACATGAAACACCGGAGCTTAAGAACCAGTTTGAAAACTGGATTGAAGAAGGGGAGAATAAAAAGGTTTAACCGGTAAGGAATGACTCATTGCTCATCACTAATAGGTTCCGGCTCAGCCATGATCATGGTTTCATTTTTATAATTCACCTGGCCGGGATTGCTGCCTTTGGGTTTCCAGACATACTTTTTACGGGTGTAAACAACCGGGCACATGGACTCCCCTTTGCCCTTTGAATAGTAGGCCGCCAACCCGGCTGCCTTTTCAATAACGGGTTTGGGAAACTCCTGAACGCCCTTGTTACGAATGATCACATGGGACCCGGTTTGCTCGCGTGCGTGAAGCCACAAATCATTTTTGTTCGCAAATTGCAATGTTAACAAATCATTGGTTTTTGCCCCTTTTCCGGCATAAACGTCAAAACCCTCTATTGTGAAATGCTTGAATTTATCAGCATTGGTAGTTTTTTGCTTTTTATGACCCTGGTTGGAAAAGGTGGCCTTATACAATTTCCGAAGGGCTTTCATATTCGTTTCCTCCCTGATGCTTTCCAGCATTTCCTCCACTTCCGTTAATTTCTTTTTTTCTTCCTCCAGGTTCTTTTCCACATGCTTTAGCTCCAGGCTTTGGTTCTTCCCCTTTCGGTAATAACGTTCCGCATTTTCCTGCGGGGATTGGGCCTTCTTAAGCGGTATGGTAACCATGGTATCATTGTAGAAATCGTATAGTTCGGCAGACTCCTGCCCTTTTTTTAATTGGTGCAAATTGGCCATTAGAATGTCTGCAAGGGTCTTATAATCATAGCTTTCAATTAATTTTTGTAAGTGCTTGTTGTAGTTGTTTATCCGTTTTTGGATTTTAGCTTTTTCATTTTCCCAATAATCCAGCAAGGTTTCTCTTAGGATTAATAATTGAAAATCCTTCAGGTAAAAGCGCGCAAAAGTTTGGAAACCTGTTAAAACCGAGTCAAAAGTTTGGTTAGGTGTGCCCGGTTTAAAAACCGTGAACCGCCATCCAGGATCTTTTTTATCATCAGGGCTATCTTTAAAAAGGTAAAATGGCGGAGCTTCCAAATAAGCCAAAAGTTTTTGAACCAATTGCCATTGTTCTTCTGATGATTTCTCAATAAACCCTTCTTGATCAAGGCGGTTTAAAAAGTCTGAAGTAAAGGTCGGATACAAACTTTTTAAGGCTTTGTAGGCATCTTCTTTTTCTTCGAGCTTATGTTTGAAATTTTTAAAATCCTGGTTAATATGTTGATGAAAACCATCAGGAGTTTTGGTAAGATCTTTCTTAAGGTTGGGCCTAAGAACAGCAACGGGAATTTGTTCATTAAAAAGAATCACATTTCCATGAACCCCATGTAACTTGAATACCAAACAAAAATCATTGGTTAATTGGACGTAATAACTCCTGTCATTCTCAAAAATTCCGCAACCAATGACATCCTGGCCAACGGCATTTTTAAAAAATTCAGCCGTCCCGGATTTAGGCTTTTCCTTCTGATCAAGGAAAGTAAAACAGGTTTTATGTCCCATGAAAAAGGTAAGTGAATGATGATCATAATCACTCCCGAATTGAAAAACATATTCCCTTTTACTTTGCCCGAATACTTCCACCAATGAATAACCGAGGATTTCCTTTTCCAAAGCAGGTACAAATTGCTTTAAAACGTAATAATTGTTAACCAGGTTATCCATAAAAAATTTTTTAACATTTGTTAATTAATGTTGATTGGTAGAAGGAAATACACCAATGAATCAATTGGGAAAAAGTAGGGAGTCCCTAAGATTAATTTTTAACAAAAAATTGGTTTAAAGAATTTATTTTAAAATAATAACTAATTTATTGACAGTTAGTATTTAAAAAAAGTTTACTTTAACTTTTACTTCAAGTTTTTGCCTTTTTTATTAGCTAAATCAGAATTTTGTAAGAACTTCTTAGGATTTTAAGGGCTTTAAAGAATTTTGCAGGTTTAAATTATTTTTAAAAAAGTCTATGAAGCAAAAATAGGGCAAAATCAATACTTTGGTAACCAAAAACGGGATAAAACCGTATTTTGAGGAACAACTTAAAGATTACAATAGCCTCCTGATCCAAAACAGAATCCTTTAATTTTGAAGCAAACAAAATATTATGACCAAGGAGGATACTTCCACCCAAACACCAGCCATCGATGAAAGCTGGCTTACTATATTAAAGCCTGAATTTCAATCAGATTATTTCGTACAATTAAAGTCTTATTTAAAGGAAGAAAAGGAGAATGGGTATACCATTTACCCCCCTGGCTCCCAAATTTTCAATGCGTTTAACCATACCCCGCTGGACCAGGTGAAGGTGGTCATCATTGGACAGGACCCATATCACGGACCCAAACAGGCCAACGGACTCTGTTTTTCTGTAAGGAAGGGCATCAAGCAACCGCCAAGCCTTCAGAATATTTTTAAAGAGATCCGGCAAGAATTTGGTATTCCTTATCCCGATCATGGCGACTTGACAAAATGGGCTCAGCAGGGTGTGTTACTTTTGAATGCGGTTTTAACGGTAAGGGCCGGTGAACCTCGCTCCCATCACGGGATGGGATGGGAAACCTTTACCAATCACGTGATTCAGCATATCTCCAAGCACAAAGAAGGTGTCATTTTTATGCTCTGGGGAAAGGATGCCCGGGAAAAAGCGGCATTAGTAGACCCGGATAAGCATTTTCTTTTAAATGCGCCTCATCCCTCACCCTATTCCGCTTATAAAGGTTTTTTCGGTTGTAACCATTTTTATAAAGCCAATGAAATACTGAAGAGTATTGGCAGGGAGCCCATCGATTGGTCAGTGGAGGAGTAAAAAGCTATCAAGCGGGAAGCGGACAAAAAATATTAACATTTGTTAAAACATTTTTATGCCGCCCCAAAACAAGGTTATCCAGCCTGCCAAAAAGCAAAGTCCTCCAAACGGTGTAACCATTCCCCATTGTTTGATTCCGGTTAAAACCAGAACATAAAGGCTGCCTGAAAACAAAATAATGCCTATGAGAAAGAGGTAACCGGTTACCTGGAACATGAAATGCGGACCCAAATGCCGAATAATAAGCGCCAATATCAACAACCCGAGGGCATGGTAAAATTGGTATTGAACACCCGTTTGAAAAGTCTCTATCATATCGGGTGAAACACGGGATTTCAGGCCGTGGGTACCAAACGCCCCCAGTGCCACTGCTAAAAAGGTCCCCAAAGTGCCTGCAATAAAAAATGCCTTTGCCATAGAAATTTTTTTTATGACAAAGGCAAATTTAGGATAAAGTGTGGATGATTGGGGGAAATTAAACTTTATTAATAAGCTTGATTACTATCATCGGTTATCAAAGGCCCAATGTCAAAGGCGGACTGAACATTCCCGGAATGAATGCTGTCATCCAGGGTAAGGAGGTTATCGGATTTTTCATCGTAAACCAAAAAAAATTGGGCAACCGCGTAATGACTGACATTAAGCATAAATGGTTCCTCTTCACCATTACTGAGGTTATTGGTGAATTCGGAATGCCATTCGTCATCACTGTCGTTTTTGGCATCGTTTAAATACCCCAGGCTATTCCGCGCAACGGCAAACCCGGCTAATAAAGCATCCTGTTCATCATTGGTAAGGTTACCATCGCCTTTGATGTCGGATTCAATGCTTTCAAGGTCATCCAGGAAATCGGATTCAGAAGCGTAATTTTCATATTGGTCGGAAAGTTTATCCAGATAACCCTTAAAATCACTGCTTAGGGAAGCATTGTCTTTGCAATAATCATTGAAATAACTTTGATCCAATTCGGAAAATTCTGACTTATTGCCTATGGAATCAGGGATGCCATTTTGCAAGTGATCTTCTGCTGTGCTTTTGTCCAATTGATTCAATCCATCCAGGTTATCTTCCAGATAACTGGTTACCACATCATAGGATTTTTGGTTAGAAGGATCGGAAAAGTAATCACTACCGGCAATGGAATCCAGGGCATAAGTAAATTCCTCCCCTACATAATTCAGGGGATTGCCATCATTTAGGTCAATGCTGCGGGCATAGTGAGGAGATTCTTTCCCGGGTTTTAACTTGCCAGAATCTTCCTTGGTGCATCCGGCAAAAATGAGAACGGATAAGGGGAAAATTAAACCAATGGTTTGTACTGTTTTTAGCATAAGGCTTTTTTTTTTGATTGAACAAGGATTAAAATTTGAAGTATTGCTAAGCTTTGACTGAAATAAAAGCCTTTACGGTAAGTCCTTTGACTTGCTGTAAAGGCTTTTATAACATGGAGAATGAGGAAATAAAATTTTAATAGGCTTGGTTACTGTCATCAGTTATCAAGGGACCAATCAAAACCATGTCCTCATCATCATTGACATCCACGTCATCGGTATATTCTTCTTTGACGTAGCTTAATTCCTCTTCATTGTTGTAAACTTCCTCCACTTGTGCTTGATTGGCGTCTTCTACCTGGTCGATTTCCTCAAACGTGTACGAGTTGTCTGCGTTAATGGCTTCAAGATAAAGCAGAACAGCAGCTAATGTTTCCATAATTAACAAGTTTTGTTTGACAATTTTTAATTTTCCACTACCTTGTGGAAAATTTTTGTTGCAATTCGATTAACAAATTTAAACATTTGTTTTGATTTTACAAACAATTGTTAAAAAAATATCTTACTATATTGTCCGATAGCATCAATAACCGAATAAAGGCTGTTATAAATTATTCCGGCGAGAGCCACAACCGGTTTGCCAACCGCATCGGGACTTCGAGTGCGGTTATTTCCCACATTGTTTCGGGACGCAATAAACCCAATATAGACCTTATTAATAAATTGGCGCGTGCTTTACCCAACCTGAATATCGAGTGGTTGCTTTTGGGCAAGGGGCAAATGGTAAGGGATGAATCCAAAAGCCTTTATGAGGACCCCTTGGCGGGAGGGGAAGAAAAAGCCCAGGATCTGGCATCGCAATCCGGTAATAAAGAAGAGGAATTAAATGAAATGTTGAATGAAAGAAAGGATTGGAACGGGTTTTTGACTTTGGTGGAGCAAATGATGGAATCCCAGCGATTGGGTTACCAAAGCATGGAACAGCAAATGGCTGTTCAGCAACAGCTTATAAGGTGGTTTAAACAATGGAAAGGCAATCGCTGAATAAATTAACAAATGTTAAAATACAGGCAGCTCCCTCCTTAAAAACCAACTTTAACCCAATAAATGGTTCAACCTCAAACCTATGACTTCTCTCCGCCAGTTGACGGAGAGAAGGATACGAAGCGGACTGAATTTTATCTTTGATTAAAAATTTGAAGCCGGGATAAAAATTTCAAAAATAATAGCCTTTTGGACGATTATTTGGGTAATACCCAGTCCCCCTTCTCCCCGCCCATCGGCGGAAGAACGGTTAGAGATGAGGGTGGTAAAAGGTTCAGCCCTCAACCCTGGCCCTTCTCCCAGGCTTGGGAGAAGGGAACGAAGCGGACTGAATTTTATCTTTGATTAAAAATTTGAAGCCGGGATAAAAATTTCAAAATGTAAAACTTTTAAGGGAAAAATTGGTAATGGTTCGTTCTCTTCTCTCCGCCCATCGGCGGAAGAAGGGTTAGGGATGAGGGTGGTCAAAAGGCACAACCTTATTTTCCCAGGCTTGGGAGAAGGAACTTAATTTTCCCTTGTATCAATAGTTAGCACATATTGCTTAGACGCCTACTTCAATTTCTTAATTTACTGTTTATTTTCCTTAAAGGGTCATCCTAATGCTTTGGATTCCCGGAAGGGGTTAAGCCTCCCTTCATAGCTTCTCATAAAACCTATTGGATTCCTTCGGATAAGTTAAATTTAATAAGGAAAGTTCAGGCTTTAAAAAACAAATGATTCAGTTGATTTGAAATCCCTTGAAAATCCTTAAATTGGTCTGAGCAATTTGGAAAGATAAGCTATATGGAAGACATCAAGCAATTAATCAAGATTGTGGCCGGGAAGCGGGTGGATAAGGTGGAGACCTTAAGTGAGCCCCAGAATGGGGAAAGCAGCCAATATTTCGATTTGTTTCAGGCCATTAAGCAAGGCAAAATTCTGGATGACGATGAAGCGGCCCGTAAATTATATGGCTCTGATTCCAACGACAAGCGGTATTTAATGCTTAAAAGCCGCTTACGGGAAAAACTTTACAACAACCTTTTTTTCCTGGACAAAAAGCGGTATAAAAACCCGTCTTTTAAAGCTTTTTATGAGTGCCACCGCAATTTATTCATTGCCAAAATTGTTCACAATCACGGCTTTTGGAAATTAGCCAATGATATTTTTGAAAAAACTTTAAACAAAGCTAAAAAATATGAATTGACTGAGGTTATTATAGGCTGTTTAAGCAAGATTAGGTCAATTATCTTCTATGAATATAGTGAAAGCAAATTGGCCAAAAGAAACCAAGAGTTTGAGGATTATTTAGAAATTTATAAAACCGAAAACCGCCTTCAATACTTGTATGAACAGCTAAAGTTGAGAATAGAAAAGATCAGTAAAAGAAGAAAAAACACCAATGACACTGCCTTTATTCAAGAGGTAAAAAATGAATTAAAGGGGTTAGACATCAAAAATTATGACTCCTTCAACATCAAATATACCTATTACCGTATCCTGTTTGAAATCTACCGGTATGAGAAAAAATTTGAAAAAGGCATTAAAGTATGTGACCAAGCTTTGTCGGATCTGGCCAATTATCCTAATTTATTCAATGACTTACGGAAAGGTTTTTTTCATTTTTACGAGTTCTATTGCTATTTCCACCTCAAGGATTTTGAAAGGGGCAAGCAAGTGGCGCAGAAAATCCTGCAGATATTCCCGAGGGACAACAACAATTGGCTATTTTTTCAGGAGTATTATTACTTGCTCGCCATGCAAACCCGCAACTACCAAAATGCCCAGCTTATATTTAATGAAATGGTCAATAATCCCCGGTATGAACAATTGCCCTATGTGATCCAGGAAAAGTGGAAAATTTATGAAGCGTACCTGAAATATGCGCTCCTTACCCAGTACCAATCAACGAGTACAAGACTTAACCAGGCCGAGGACCCGAATCAGTTCAAAATCCAGAAATTCCTTAATGAGGTTTATGTGTACCACCGGGACAAAAAAGAAATGAATGTGGCCATTTTGGTCATTCAGATCCTTTATTACCTCCAAAAGGACCGTTTCGATGACATCATAGACCGCATAACGCCTTTACGGCAATACGCAACCCGGCATTTGAAAACGCCGGACACCTACCGCAGTAAGAAATTCATTCGTATGCTAACCATTATGGAAGAAAAGGCTTTTGATTACAGCGCTACCAAACGAATGGCCAGGCCTTATTTTGAACGGATGAAAAAGGTAGAGATGAATCCGGACAATAACCCCCAGGAAAACCTCGAGATCATTCCCTATGAACACCTATGGATACACATCCTATACCAGCTTAAAAAGAAAGAAGAAAGTGCCACGGCCTTAACCGCCTGATTTAACCGGCGCAAAGCAACAACAACGACCCAATGCCCAGCACCATGATCACTTTCAATAGGGAGCTCAGCCTTTGAAAAGCCTTTTGGGTATCGGCTTTTATTAAAGCGATTAAGAAATAAATGGCCGGGAATAACACCAATACAATCAGGTAAAGGGTAAGCCAATTGTTGATACGGAAGTAACTGTATCCGATAAAAGCCAACAAGAAAAGCAAAAACAAAAGCCCAAGGAAAAACAGTACTTTTTTGGTCCGATAAATCCCAATCATAATGGGTAATGTGGTACAGCCAAATTTCGCATCCCCTTTCCGGTCCTCAATGTCCTTGATTATTTCCCGAAGTAAGCCGGTCATAAAGGCAAAACCGCTGTAAAGCATCACCCCGTTAAAGTTTAAACCCCGGTCAAATAACCATACCACGAATACTACCAATCCCATTAAGGCTGCCACAAAAACGTTTCCGATTAAAAACCGCTTTTTAAGGGAACTGGAGTAAGCCACCAAAGCCAGTGCCACTCCAAGGTTAAAAATCCCCAATCGGAGCGATAAGAAAAATCCGGTAAGGACTGCCACAAGATTCAAAATGATGTGGACAATGATCGCATTTCTGCGGCTAATCCGGGTGTCCAGTACAGTTTTTTCGGGCTTGTTGACCAGATCGATCTTGGCATCAAAGTAATCATTGATCACGTACCCGGCAGAAGCTAAGAAAATGGTGCAGAGTATCAACAGGCCAAACCTGAGATTCAGGGCAAATCCCAAACAACCGGATTCCGGTAAAGTAAGGTAAACAAGTGTCTGGGTGAGCACCAGTACCAAAAGGTTAACCGGTCTGATCAGTCTGAAGTAGGGGCCTAAGTTCATCTGCTTAATTTGCTTCTGTAGAAAGATACCTTTACCATACACCTTTAACCCGGAGGGTTTTTTCAATGACATCCCTCACACAGCCTTGGCCTCCTGCTTTGTCACTTTGGTAACCACAGATATTGACTATTTCAGGCGCTGCGTCCCTGGGGCAAGCCGCTATACCACTGGCTTCCAGCATATCCTTGTCCGGAATATCATCCCCCATTGTCAAAACGTGGTTTTTATCAATGCCGTGGTCGATTAAAAACTGTTCCATTACGTGAAGCTTATGGTTCTCAGCCATGAAAATGTGGTGAATCCCTAAGTGGTTAAACCGTTTCGTAAGGGAATTTGAGTGTTTCCCGGAAATAATGACAATCTTCATCTGTTCCTCCAATGCTCGCTTGGCCGCAAAACCGTCTTTTACATCCATTGTTCGCAGTTCCGAACCATCATCCAGGATCAAAAGCTTTCCATCAGTCCAAACCCCGTCCACATCAAAAACAAAAACCTTAATATTTTTCAACGTATCAAAGAAAGGATTGGTCATAGGTATTTTTGAGGTTTTTTAAGAATGGTGATGGTGGTAAATGGCTTCTGATAATTTTTCATAGAGCTGTTTTTGCTCCTCTTCAGTCAATTGGGCCAAATGCTTTTTCACAATTTCCCAGTCCCCTCTTTTGGCCGGACCTGTTTGGGCATTTTCCGGGCCAAGGTCAAACGCTTTTTCTACGGTTTCGCTTGCCAGGGGTTTCAATAGCCCGAAAGGCAGGCCATTGTCTTTCAACAAACCATAAGCCATAGTAAGCAGGTAATTGCTGAAATTGTTGACCATGACCCCAGCCAGATGCAAGCTTTGCCTTTGTGCACTTTCCACTTCATAACAGGAGGCGCCCAAATCCCCGCAAACTTCTTTTAATTGTTTTAAATTTCCCGGGGTATTCGCCTCCAGGCAAAAGGGAACATTAGCCATCGTCAGTGACCTGTCTTTGGAAAAGGTTTGTAGCGGGTAAAACACACCCCAATTCCGTGCACAACTGGCCAGGACCTCTGCCCTTACACTACCCGATGTATGGACCACCAGGGTTTGGTCATTCACCTGCCAATGCTGATCAACCCGGGCTAATACATCATCCCTAATGGCAATGATCAGCAAATCCACACCTCCTTCAATGGCATGCCACTGATTGACAGGCTCTGCATCGACAGCATCCGCTAAAGCAGCTGCCTTCTCACGGGTTCCCGAAAAAACTTGCTTAACCCCATACCCAACCCGGTATAAGCCTTTGGCAAGATGAAATGCCACATTACCGGCACCAATAAAACTAATGGTTTTCATAAAAAAGTGCTTAACAGCAAATATAAGGGCTAAAAGGGGATTTTGGTTTACGCAGGCTTAAAATGGCTTAAGGCGTGGCACGGGTTTTCGTTGCTAACGCATGCTCCATAACAAGATACCCGTGCTACCCCGGTGGAGTAAAACTTAAAAAAGTTCTGCGTGGAAAAGGTTTTGACCGCTTATGCCAATACTTTCCTGAGTTAGGCTCGCATTATTAATTGGTTCTACAATGAATTTTATGGAAATGTTTTTGAGAAGTTTTGATCTAATA
>CAZJWK010000095.1:0-9745 GCA_964549595.1 uncultured Sphingobacteriales bacterium
GTGTTAGCCAAAGACAAGGGTGTCCACCGCGAGGTGGAATCTGAAGGAAGTCGGAAGCCAATTCCCGGCCTGATGGATAGCGCCTGTTCCGCTATGCGGGAAACTGCGTTGAAGGCCTATGGAGGCCGGACCTAATGGCCAAACCAATCATAATCCGATACGGCCCCTTTTATCAACGCTTATTACGGCCAAGCTTTAAGATCCAATGTTTGAACGTGCGGAAATTTTAAAATGCCATGCTGTTAATGCCAATGGTTAGCGAGGTATTTCAGGGTTTGATAATTAATTCCTTGAAAATCGGTTTACCATTTTCAAAGATCATAAGTAAATAACTTCCCGGGGTATATTGATTTAATGGCAGGTAAAAATCCTGTTCCCCTTCATCTACCTTACGGGTTTTTAGAACTTTACCGGTTAAAGTCTTAAGTTTTACTTGTCGGCTGTCCTGTATCCAGGCTTCTTCAAAAACAATATAAACTCCCTTTTGCACCGGATTCGGGTAAATTTCTATTCCATCTTCTCCGCTATTGAGCAGGCCAACGCCCTTGATTTTTACAGTGTCCCTATAAGTATTTTGACATTGATTGGAATCTGTCACGGTAAGGCTTACCGGATAATTACCGTTACCCGAAAATTGGTAATTGGCGGTTATACCGGTTTTAGCAGTATCGGGTAATTGCCATTTGTAGCTGACCAGGTTTTGATTATCCGCCCTAAAGTGAGTAGCCGTTCCTAAAACGGCAAAATCAAAACCTGCATCCGGCAGGTTGTAAACCCGAATACTATCCGTAGCAGATTTCAAACAGCCCTTGTCTGATGTGGCAACTACTCTGAATTCTTGTTTACCTGCCTCAGGAAATTTTGTGTAAAAGCGCTTTTGGGCAGGAGCAGATATGATCCTATTGTCAAAATACCAGTTTACTTTTCGGACACTCCCCTGGTTAATACTGGTTTTATGCAATAATCGAATTTCGGAATTTTTGCATGCTGACCGGGGAGCATAATAAGTCAAGTCAGGCTTTGGAGAAACATAAAACGCCTTTTTAACCGAATCGGTACAACCTGCTTTTGACCGGGCTAATAAGGTTAGTTGCTTTTTCCCGGAATTTTGTGGTATTATTTGCGGCGTATAACCCTTGAAAGATTTCCGTTTCCATTTCCACTCATAATCTTCAACCCCTGTAATTCCCGTGTCTGTCAAATTTTTCACGGGTAGCGGTGTTTCTACACAGCTATCACCTACCTTAAAATCAACACCAAAACCGGGATTGTAAGTTAAGGGTTGTTTTTTAGTACCAATGCATCCATATTTATCCTTTGCTTTTACCTGGACCGTTAATTGGGCGGGGCTGCTAAAACTAACATTGATGGTTGAAGAATCATCAATGACTTTTCCCCTGTACTGCCATTCCATACTAACTATTGAGTCAGTTGATTTTGTCGCATCTGTTAAAGTGACAGGTCCTTGCTTACATTGGTTAGTAGCCACATAACCCGGTTTTGGAATTTCATGGACTTTGAGTAGCTTATTAATAGCAGCCCTGCAACCCTGATCACTTTCCACGGTCATCTTTATCGGGTAGGTTCCCGGGCTATCCAATTTTTCCTGTAACAGGGTATCCCGGCTAAAAACGGAATCCTTAATTTCCCATTGTTGTGTGGTAATACGGCCTTGCGTTATTACAGAGGAATCAACAGCTTTTAAGGTATCTTCGGCACATATCATGGCCGGCATGGAAAACGCTGGTTTGGGATTGGGGTGAACCATTATTGTTCGGGTTAAGGTATCAGCTTCACATCCCTGTTTACCACTTACAATTAAGGTGACAGTTTTCCTGCCCGTATTTTGATAACTAACTTGTATAGTATCTTTATTACTGACCGACTGGTTTTTAAACGTCCACTTGTTGGAACCAGCCGCATTACTTGCCACTTGAGAATTGTCAATTAAAGAAATCGTATCCCCGGCACAAACTTCTTTTGGTCCACTAATCTTTGGCTTAATGCGTTCGTTAAACCATTCGAGCACAAAACCCTTTCTACCATTCTTTGAACCATTAGCAGTTTCGAATTCAAAGTAAAAACTGCCAGTTTTTGCCATTAAGGTATCCGGCATGGGGTTGGCTGTGTTAAAACCATTAGTGGAATCGTCAAAAAGGGGCTTGCCGGTGGTGTCTTTACCGTCATAAACCCTTAGGAAATCACCTTTTTGAACCTGGAATTCCTTATTCACAAGGAACAGATTAGCAACACAAGGGTCTATCAAAAGACTACACAGGGCACTATCCCCACCTTTATTGTTCAGCCCGCCATCATATTCCCCGTCCTTACCTCCCTGGTCGTACAAGATACCGTTCTTTGAAGTAGTGGTATCCGTTTTACAAACATTCAACTCTTCCAAAACCCTAAGGTAATTTTTCTTACATAGGGTATCACTGCCTACTTGGTTAGTGGCTTCCAGACATACCTCATAGGAGCCCGGATGAAGAAATGAAACCAACGGATCCTGACTACTTTCACTGGTACCTTTTAAATAAGCATAATTGAAAGGGAACCCTACATTTCCGGGGTTCGATGCTTTCTTTGGTTTGATCTTCCAACGCCACTGTGTGGGACCATAAGCAGAGGAGTCGTATAACCTTACATTATCATAGATTAGTGGGCTGCGATTAAATACTTTGAAATGCACTTCAGGCGGTTTAGCAGGTATTCGTACATTGACTTGCTTAAAAACCGTATCGCTACCCTGGCAATTACTTACTACCAACCTAACGGTGTATTTACCCGAATCGGTGTATTTATGCTTTAAACCTTTATTACCGGTAGCATCTATTTGTCCGTCATTGTCAAAATCCCATTCAAAGCTATTCCTAATGCCGTTAGCAACCCCTTTAAAGTTTACCGGACTTGACACATAGGCAGGGCTATCTTTTTGAATAGCAGGTTGGGGCTTAGGATTGTTATTGCTTTCCCATTTTGCATGAAAACCAGCACCATTGAATTGATTATCAGTTTCCCATACAATGTGTAAAGCTCCTGAAAAAGTAGTAACGGTATCAGGCGGTGGATTGTTGTTATCAAAACCACTACCGGGGTGTATTGCTTGGGCAGTATCGGTTTGGCCGTCAAAAATTCGAAGCTTATCCGATGTGCTTACATCAAACGTGTCGAATATAAACCGGATTTTTTCGGGACATGGAGGATTTATGGTAAATGCACATGATTGATTGGGGGAATAGTTGGCATTGGGCCCGCCATCATCACTTAATCTACCGTTAAAGCGATTTGAGCGGATAATGCCTTGCTTACAAAGCTTGAATTGATCATTAACGCGTATCCAATTGCTTTTTACCAGGGTATCGCTGCCACTGCTATTAGTGGCAATTAGCTTGACATTATAAACTCCTGTATCTTCATAAATATGGGTGGGATGTTGTTGAAAAGAAGAATCTCCATCTCCAAAGTACCAATGCCAGGATTGAGGATTACCTAAGGTTTTGTCGGTAAATGAAACAGGCTGCCCTGCCTGGGCAACTGTATCGCTTGCTGAAATAAAAATATTAGGAACCTGCGGTTTTTTTACATAAACCTGCTTCTTTAGTGTGTCCTGGCCAATGGGGTTTTTTGCTATTAAGCTAATGGAAAAACTGCCCGTAGCTTTAAATGCCAATCTGGTTTTTTGACTGGTAGAGTCACTTCCTGGATTAAATTGAAAATTACCGGGTTGAACTTGCCAGATCCGGCTTGTATTGTTGCTGGATTCATCAATCAAGGTCACAACCTCTCCTTGGTAAAAAGTATCTTTCGTTAGCCTGTAATACGCATCCGGTTGCTTATGCTGTTGAATAGTGATAGGTTTTGTAATAGAGTCCCGGCAGCCACTATGGCTTATACTCACCAACTTTACAGGATAAGTGGCTGCACTGTCATATTGATAAGTCGCGTTTAATTTTCGGCTGGTGTCATTCCCCTGCTTAAAGCTATCCCGGAAATACCAGGTAGTGCTTTCGATACGGCCATTGGAAGTATTGTTAAGAAAATACGTATTGCTTTTACTCACTTTGCCATTAGCGGAAAAATCAGCTTTCAGGTTTTCAACCCTAACCGTTTTTGTTATTGAATCCATACCACCGCCACTGCCGTTGGCAATCAGCTTAACCTTGTAAAATCCTGCCGTGTCGTAGTAGTGAACAGGATTAGCCAGGGCAGATGTGTCCCCATCTCCGAAATGCCATTTATAGCTGGTAATGGAATCATTGCCGGTCGTAACAAAAGCATTTTCCCGGAAATAAAAGGAGTCTCCTTTACAAATGCTGGTATCTTGAAAATTAGCCACCACGGCACTACTGTCATTCAGATAAATCGTATAATCCTCTGCTTCACCGAAATCCAAAGGGTCGGTACAAGGAGACGGCTTCAAGACCGTATTCGAGGAAGCATTATTATATTGAGTACTGACCCTGAGGCGGGTTTTACCAATTTGGAAGTTTTTAGGAATGGTTATGGTATCTTTGATTATACTTGAGTTAGTGGGATTGAAGAAAGTATCAAGGATTTTCTCTCCGGGTAGATCGAATTTGCCATTCGTATTAAAATCCAGCCAGGCGCTAACAGAAGCCGGATTAGCCCCATTACCTACATTTACCCCGATTTCATATTTTTTACCCTTCCACAGGGTATCCTGTAAAGTATTGTAATGCGCATAGCCCCCTTGGTTTACGCCGGTTCTATTGCTTAATTGATGAATCCCGAAGCTATCTATGTATACATAATTGTTTTTTACCCCTTTAGTGATACAATAATCAATGGTTTTGTAGGGAATAGGATCAATGGGATTAGGGGTGTAGGAGCGACCGGCTTTCAAACTTAAATTCCTGGCGTTTATTCGGTTATTAAGTATGGCGGATTTACTGATGTCATAAGTGAGCCATGTAAAATTATTACCGGGGCTTAATGACTTACCGGAATGAAGCGGGAATGACCCCTTCGTTTTGTTGCTTTTGTCAGTGTAAGTATTACCTTTAAGATCGGTCCTGTGTTTGGTAAAATACAAGCTGGCTTTAGTCAGCGATTTCAATCGGTCGGATCCTTTGGCATCAAAGGATAGGCTGTCAAGCTTAAGCGGATTTAAAATTCCTTCCGGATTGGTAATGATCTTGGTTCCTAAAACCTTTTGGTCTTGAACACCCGATGGAAAACTGGAAACACCAGCATCAAACGGGCTAATCGTTAAGATTCTTTGTAATGCGGGCTTTTTGATGTTGACCGTATAATCGTGGAAATTCTGATAAAAAGCCAGGTATTGATGATTCCTGCAAGGAGCGGGCGTATCGGTTCCGTACATGGTGCCAATTCTGAGCCGGCCATGGCCTGTACTTGCGTTTTTGGGTACTTTGAATCGAAATTTATGAATATGATTTCCTTGATTGGCATTATCTGTTTTTGTAAAGATTCTTTCCGAGGGTTCGAAAGCCATGTTTTGGTTGTAATCAAGCCAAGCGCTTAAAGTTTGCGTATTGGCCCCATTTCCTACCTTTAAAACGAGCTCATAATTCCCTGTCTGGGCAAGCTTTACCGTATCCTTATTGGAAAAATCCCGGTAAGCATTGCCATTTGAGGCATTGGCAGGTGTCAGAACCTGGTCAAGATTGCTTAGGTGTGCTTCCTGGATATAGGTAAAGAAAGGACTAAGTGATTGGGAACCGGAATAGCGTGGGGTACAGTACTGCTGCGCTTGTATATCAGATAAGCTTAATAAGGCCGCCGATATACCAATCAGTATTTTTTGCCATGAATACAGGAAAGCATTTGACATATACCAGTCTTTCAACCTTCAAAAATAGTGAAAGTTATTTGTGAAAACGTTAATTTCAAAAAGATGGTTTAGCGAATTCTTGTACTTTTTAAACTCCTGAAAAAAATTTTGGTTGCGTTTAGATCATTACTGATTGGCTGTCGAAGTGGGCAGGAAACCAGCCGCTCCTGGGTGTGGATAAATTTTAAATGACAAAATTTTTACCATAACCCCGTACGGGCCATGCGTAATTTCCTGCTCATTAATGATACCATTAAATTCAATTCCAATTACAAAGGTGTTTTGTGCGATGGGACTAAAATTTACGATACCCTGGGTTATCACCGACCGAATTTGATTACGGGCCTTTATGATAGTGTTATTCAAGGCTCCTGTGCTTACTATTCGTGTAAACTCCGTTCGGTAAAAAGCAGGCAAGATTCTGCCAATGCCGAGTTCTGGGATACAACGGATAGTTAATACGATTCCTTTAAGGATGCAATCCGGGAGGCCAAAAGTACCAAGCATTTACTTCAATGTGCGGAAACCGCCAGTGATATGTGTATCCTGGAGCTTTTCGGGCACCTCCGTAATTATTATGGGGATCCGTGTCCCCTTTACAACAACCTGCGGAATTGGATGGGCAGGGATTCAATGGAACGGTTCATCGAACGGTATCCCAATGGCCTTTCGCTTTACAGGGCTTACTATGGGTATGATAGCCAGGAATACATGGACATTGTATGGAATCAGCAAAAGGCATTAGCCGGTAGGGTCATTCAAAGCCATTACAATGCCGATTCTTTGCTTGATCACATCCAGGATTGCTTTACACAGGCTGAATACCAGGACTTCCGGGATCGTTTGACAGAAGTAAAATCTTTCTTAGTTTTGGATAAATTGGATTCGATGTACGCGAAGTATGACAGCGCATTTACGGATAGCTTTTACCACCGCACCCGTGGCAAGCGCCACTACGAGCTTAAGAACCACCTGGGTAATGTGTTGGTAACGGTAACGGATTGTAAAATCCCCCGGGATAATGACGCAGATGCCTTGGTGGATTACTACACGGCTGATATTGTCACCGCTGATGACTACTACCCATTTGGTATGGAGATGCCTGGTCGGAGCTGGACGGCAGATAGCACGGACGAGTACAGGTTCGGGTTTAACGGGATGGAAAAGGATAACAGCCTGAAAGGATCGGGAAATTCCTATAACTTCAATGCCCGGATGTATGATCCAAGGGTTGGTAGATTTTTTATCAATTGATCCTAAGCAGAAAAAATTTCCGGCTAATGCTCCATTTTCATTTGTTGATAATAAGCCGGTTTGGGGAACTGACCCTGACGGTAGGGATATAGTTGTTTTATCAGCACCTGATAATGTCGGTGGAGCTGGTCATATGGCGGTTTTGATCCAAGGTGAAGATGGAAAATGGAAATATTATTCAGATAATGGAACAACCAAATCATCTGGATCTAAAGGACCTTCAGATCAAAATCCCCAAAAAGGGCAAAATAGTTTTAAATCTTTAAAGGATTTTGCAAATTCAAAATTCAACTTCGAAAAAGATGATGGTGAAGTTAGATATACAGCAGCATTCAGGATAACAACTGATAAGGATACAGATGAGGCCATGAGAAAGGCTGCTAAAGAATCAGTTAATCAAGACTATAATCTTTTAAATAATAATTGTGCTGATGTCTGTTCCGATGCCTTAAATGAAGGTGATGGGGAAACTAGTAAAAATTTAAACCCAGGGTTAGTTGAAGACATTGTATATAATAGTTCCAGAGCAGGTGGGCCAGAAAAAGTGGAAATATTACCCATGGTTCCCAATGAGAGGTATGGAGCAATTAAGGAGAAAAATGAAGGTAAGGATGTCTCTGATCAAATTAAACCTTATGAATGGGCCAAGGAAAAATATGGAAAACTTTATGGTGAAAAAGATAAGGGAAATAATGATCCCAGTTATTCTAACCAACCTGGCAATCCAAGTGGTTATAAAGGCTTTTAATTTAATATGATAATTGTGAGCATAAAGCAAAGGTTCTTTTGACTTATAATATTGTTTTTAATTTTCAAAAAAATAAATATTGAATAAGCCCATTCTTAAATTAATTTTAATTCTATTATT
This sequence comes from uncultured Sphingobacteriales bacterium, assembly GCA_964549595.1. GTDB lineage: Bacteria > Bacteroidota > Bacteroidia > CAILMK01 > CAYYUA01 > CAZQQN01. The sequence goes on from CAZJWK010000095.1 coordinate 7,938, forward strand.
TTTTCTTATAACTTGTAAATTGATTATGTACTTTTTTTGTACCTTGATTGATAAGGGTGTTACTAGTTCATCTTCAACAATTGAGGAATCTGAATCCAAGGGATTTTTAATTAAAACTTTTGAAATAATTGGAAATGAGAAAAAAGCAATTCTACTGAAAAGAAAATTAGGAATGGAAAAAATGTTTTTAGAAAAAAATTGGGCTTATGAATGTCCTGTTATTGGGTTAAATAAAGTTCCTAGACAAGTGGGGGGATATAATATTATCATTCCTGTAAATCCAGATGAAATAAAAGACTTTAATCAATTAGATTTCTATTTAGTAAACGATAGAGACACGATTAAATTAAGAGGGCTCAATGCTGTTAGCAATGAAATTTATAAAAAAGGCTTTTTTCAAAACTACCAATTAATAATTAAAAATAATAAATCAAGTAATAAATTTTATTATAAATTGCTTTCTGAATAAAATTTTCCGGGCCAGGGCCATTCTATGCGAAAAGTAAAATAAGGTGTTTACTCCTTGAATCTTTCATTTGCTAATGTATTCGTGAAGGGGGGCATTCTATGACAAAAGTAAAATCAACCCCCCGCGCTCTTCCGGATTTGTAATCCGTAAAGACCCCTGTTGGGGATTTGTAATCCCCTTTCTGGCATTTAACCAATAAGATTTTCTACCAACTGCAAAACGGAGCCAAAGAAAAGGAGTAGCATATCGGAGTGTGCTAAGCGTCTTTTGGTTTTAGCTTTCATTTAGTTCCGATTTATCGATCCCGGCTTGTTTAAGGATAGCCATCAGCGTTCCTTTGGGTAAATCTTTTTTGTGCATTGGAACAACAGTAATATGGCCAGTATCCGGGTGAACATAGAAATGATGACTTCCTTTAGTCCTTTTATGGACAAATTTTTTTCGCTCCAGGATTTTAATAAGCTCTTTTGATGTAAGAGCCGGCAAATTACTCATAATCAGGAAGCAATGGTTATGGCCGATTCAAAGGTGTTGGTGTCGTCCGGGATATTATCGCCTTGTTCTTTAAGAATTTCCACGTATCCTTCAATGGCTTCTTTGGCCATGTCCACGGCTTCATGTAAATCTTTTCCGTAAGTAACACAACCCGGCAGGGATGGTACTGTTACAGTGAATCCACCTTCCGGTTCTTCTTGTAGGAGTATTTTGTATGTGAGATTTTTAGCCATGTCTTATTTTTAGCTTAAACGGATTTTTCAAAAATATTAACCTTAATTTGTTTAAAAAAGTTTAAAAAGAGCACAGGAAGGACTGTGCAATTCTCAGTTCTTGAACCAATTCTAAAGAAAAAGTAACCAAAAGCGTTGTTTATAAGCAACATTCCTGATAAACAAATCTTTATAAAAGATGGATAGATACCATGGACCGTTTGACAATTGAAGAAAATGTAATAGCTTTGGACAAAACGGATTCGATGCAGGCGGATAAGCCAACAGATACATTCACCCTAACGAAGAGGTAATAAGCAATACGAGCTCAAAAACCATCTGGGCAACGTACTAGCCACGGTGTCTGATCGCAAACTTCCGCATGATAATGATTCGGATAGTTTAGTGGACTATTATACAGCGGATATGGTGGCGGCCACAGACTACTACCCGTTTGGTATGGAGATGCCTGGTCGTAGCTGGACGGCTGATAGCACGGATGCGTATAGGTTCGGGTTCCAGGGACAGGAGAAGGATGATGAGTTATACGGAGAAGGGAATACTTATGCTTATAAATATGGTTCTTCACACAGATGCGTGTCTAAGCTATTAAATTCGGGTAAAAAAAAGAA
>CAZJWK010000095.1:9755-11200 GCA_964549595.1 uncultured Sphingobacteriales bacterium
CAGGAGAAGGATGATGAGTTATACGGAGAAGGGAATACTTATGCTTATAAATATAGAATTAGTGATAGTCGTATTGGAAGGTTTTTAAGTACTGATCCTATTGCTGACAGTTTTCCAAGTCTTTCTCCTTATCAATTTGCTAGTAACCGTGTAATTGACGGTTATGAATTGGAAGGTTTAGAAGTAGTACTAGTTGGGAAGCAATCTAGTGCAGGTGCGGCTATAAGTTATAATGGAGAAGCTGGTGTAGCTGTTGGGCCAAATGGCGTTTATGCCTATGGTTCTACGGCTTTAGGATTAGAATCTAATGCCTCCGTTAATCAACAGATTTCAGTAACTTATTTTCCTAATATGCCTTTAGTAGAATATGCTGAAGGTTGGGGTACTGATTTTGGTGGTTCAGTTAGTGCACAAGCAGGACCGACAGGCTCTTTAAATGCATCCTATTCAAATGGGGGAGAAGGATATTGGGGTGTTAATTTAACATTTGGTTTTGGTGCTTCATTTTTGAACGCTGATGGGTCCGCTTATGGCACCTATACAGGAGTAGGGCCATTAAATCCTAGCAAGGAAAATCTGTCTTTAATTCAAAAGGCTAATTCTAAGATTGAAGATCGTATTAGTTCTTATAGGTCTGAGAAACAATCTTTATTAAACAGTGAAGGAAAATGGTCTGAAGAGGATCAAAAACGGTTAAAAGAATTAAATAGTAATATTGAAAATTTAGAGGAAACATCAAAACAGTTGGAAAATGCCGCTAATGATATGAAAGATAAGTTGGATGATGAAGAAGAATAATTTGAGTTATCCCAATTTAATTGTTTATGTTTTAGGTGTATATATTTCTGCATTTTTTATAACGTTTTTGCAAGTAATGAATTTCATTATTCTTATCCTTTTTGTAGGTTTGATCACGATAATTTTAACTATGGCTTTATACATGTATTTTGGGTACCAAATTTCTTCTCATGTTGCAGAAGAAATGCCTGAATTATATGAAGAGAAAGCCTCACATAATGTGGTTTTAGGGGTTAATTTATTACCTATAAGGCTAACGAAAGATGCTGAGCTATTAAAAGGGCTAAACAAGAAGCAAAAGGATTTTTTAGAGAAATATCGGGAATCTTATTTTGCTTTAATTTATTCTTATTCCTTTTTTATGCTTTTGATAATATGCCACTTTTTTTTAGCTTGATTTCGCAGTTTAATTTCACTGGACTTAGCTTTTAGGCCAAACCGATTCTATGCGAAAAGAAAACAAAACCGTTTCAAATAAGAAATATCTGTTGAAAATCAGGGGATTTATGGAATAAGGGCTCAGAAGGAGGCTTTCTCCTCATAGGTCTTAGCGTCCCGCTGATACCGTTTTCATTCTACTTTTTTCTTCAAAGTGTTTTTGCGGGTTTTTATTCAGCGAGCAATTTGATAAGCATTTTCAGTTCTTT
>CAZJWK010000096.1:0-11010 GCA_964549595.1 uncultured Sphingobacteriales bacterium
GAACTGCCGAAAATGAGTAATAGCAAACCAACTACTCCGGCAATGACATAAAATTTAATCTTCGCATTTTGCATAATGAATGAATTTAAGGGTTATAACCTGATTGATTTAGAATTTGTTTATACTGCTTGTTTTCCATTAGTTCAGGCAATTTCACTCCGGGATTTTCCTGCATATATTGCCTTATGATCATCCAACCTGTAAATGAGCCAAGTCTTGGCGGGGCTTCTTTCGGAATGCCACCTGCATTGGTAAAAGGCCCTTCTTCGAAAAACTTGTCGGTTTTATTGGCATTGGTTTCGTAAAGGAGATCGTTTTCTATGAAATGGCTCCAGATCTTAGCTTTATAGGTTTGGCACCATTCCCATTGGTTCTTATCATAGCGAATAATGGTCGTATCGTGCCGGCCCGGCATCATGGCCTTAAGGTAATAAAGCTTTTTACCCTGGTAAAGCATTTGACTTAGAAAAGTCTTACTGGAATATTCCGATTCCGGGAATTTACGGCTGAAATAAGTCTCCATTACATCGGGAACCAGGTATTTTTTTCGAAATTGTTTAATACGGTAATCGGGATATTGAGAAGGATAATATTTGTAATCCGTCCCAAGGTACATGTCCAGGAAAATCGCCATTTTATTAGGGGGATAAGTCCCCACCTTGTACCGGATGTCAATCCCCTTGACCATGGTGTAAAATTCAGGCAGGGTATCCCGAGGATAGTAGTATCGCAAATGTTTAAAGGCCCGTGTTAAATCATTTTGGATAGGGCTGAAATCCTTAAATCGCTTTTGAACCTTTCGGTAAACTTCCCGCCAGTACGAATCGTAAATGAATTGCTTAAGCAATTTTAGGGTCGTATCCTTTTTTACCGGACCAACACCCACTACATTTTCCGCATACATGGTCATAAGTTTAGGGTAATTGCTCCTTATATGTTTTATCTGTTCCGGGAACTGCTCTATGGGGATTTCAAAAAGCTTTTTTTCAAAACGCTTTACCGACAGGTCCACCTTAATATCGCTAACGTCCACGTTATGCCGGTTTCCTTTTCCTGTACATCCTATTATAAAAAGGCTTAACAGCAAAACCGGCATAATTTGTTTGTTCTTTTGTATCATTGCAGGTACAAATTAACCCCTTTAAAAGCCACAAAACTATGAAAAAGTTAATGCTTGTCTTACTAAGTTTGGTAGTTTCTCAATGGGCGTTTTCCCAGTCTGAATCAAAATCAGGGAATTGGAAATTTGGGATCACGGCCAATCCGGCGTTTCCTTCCTGGTTTAAGGTAGAAAGTGATGACAAGGAAAAAATAACCAATGCAGAAAATGACGGTATCAACATTGGTTTCTCTTATGGTTTATTATCTGAATATCAATTTGCCAGTAATTATTCTCTGGAAATTCAGATTAATCACCTGCTTTACCAGGGTAACTATGAACTGGAATGGGATGGAGAACACATTGATGAAAAAAACCTCGACAGAAGGGAGCTACTTAGAAAAAGGAGCTGGAATTTGCAATACATAGAAATCCCTTTTTCATTACGGATGAAAACCAATGAAATTGGTTATTGGACTTACTTTGGGAAATTTGGTTTTGCTCCTTCCGTCAATATTAAATCAAGGGCCGAGAATACCAAAGGAGTCGGTATCAATGAGGACAACGTTGAGAGTGATGTGGAAACGGATGCCAGCCTGCTCGATGCTTCTATTATCGTAGGCGGTGGTGCCATGTATTCCCTTGGCGGAAGCACCTACTTAAATGGGGGGTTAACCTTCCACAACAGCCTTGTTGATATCCAAACGGAAGATACATACAATGTAAAAAAGGCTTATGTAAGCCTTGATTTAGGGATTTTGTTTTAAAGCGGAAAAGCTATGCGGATTGCTTTGGCCCAGTTAAATTTTCACACGGGCCATTTTGAGCAGAATACCAGTAAAATACTGGATACCATTGAGAGTGCGAGGCAGCAAGAGGCCGACTTACTGGTTTTGCCTGAGTTAGCCATATGTGGCTACCCACCGCGGGATTTCCTGCAATTCCGTCACTTCATTGAATCCTGTGAATCCTCTGTTAGGGAAATTGCTTCCCATTGTAAGGACATTGCGGTGATCATAGGCATACCTGCCCTGAATCCCAGCGGAAAGGGCAAAAAGCTATACAACTCAGCTTATTTTCTGGAAGCCGGCACTATCCGAGAAAAATTTCACAAAGCCCTTCTCCCCACTTACGACATTTTTGATGAGTACAGGTATTTTGAACCGGGGGAAAATTTTAATATCCTCAAATACAAGGGCTACCGCATTGCCCTGACTATTTGCGAGGATATCTGGAATGTGGAGCAGCAGCCCCTATACGTGGATAACCCTATGGGCAAATTAAAAGCATATAACCCGGATTTGGCCATCAACATAGCGGCTTCACCCTTTTCTCAAACCCATGAAGCCACAAGAAAAGAAATTCTTCGTACCAATGCCCAAAATTATCAGCTGCCTTTCTACTACGTCAATCATGTAGGAGCCCAGACTGAGCTTATTTTTGACGGGGGTTCCTGCATTACGAACCAGGAAGGTGAAGTTACCCGCCAAATGCCTTTCTTTCAGGAAGCCCTTCAAACCTTTCATGTGGAAGAACCAAAGCAAAAGCCGGAAAAACCGTTAATTCCCTCTCCCTCCCGCTACCAAAAACTTTATGATGCATTGGTCTTAGGCATAAAGGATTATTTTGCAAAATTGGGTTTTCAAAAGGCTGTCATTGGCCTTTCAGGAGGAATCGACTCCGGTTTGGTTTTGGCATTGACTGCTCGCGCCCTCGGTAAAGAAAATGTGCTGGGTGTCCTCATGCCTTCTCCTTATACTTCTCAAAGTTCCGTTGATGATGCCCTTCACCTCTGTGAAAACCTGGCCGTAAACCATCAAACCATTCCCATCACCAACATTTTTGAGCAATATAAAGAGACCTTAAATCCCTTTTTTCAGGGCTATGAAGAAGACATCACAGAGGAGAACCTGCAAGCCCGCTCCAGGGGTGTTCTGCTTATGGCGCTTTCCAATAAATTCGGCCACATTTTATTGAATACCTCTAACAAAAGTGAATTGGCAGTGGGTTATGGAACGCTATACGGGGATTTGTGTGGAGGCCTTTCTGTGCTTGGGGATGTTTACAAAACCGAAGCCTTTGAACTCGCAAGGTTTTTCAACCAATCAGAAACGATCATTCCGGAAAACATCATTAACAAACCACCAACGGCTGAGCTTAAACCCGATCAAAAGGATACGGATTTCTTACCGCCCTATGCCACATTGGATCCGATCCTTTATGAATACATTGAAAACCAAAAAGGGCCGGAGGAAATCATTGCTTTGGGCCATGAAGAGTCTATCGTAAGGAAAGTACTCAAAATGGCCAATACGAGTGAATATAAACGTTACCAGGCACCCCCTATCTTACGGGTTTCCGATAAAGCCTTTGGTATGGGGAGGCGGTTACCCATAGTGGCCAAATACCTGGCTTAAAGGCTTTCATGAAAGCAGCATTGATCAAAATGACAAGTCCATGAGCGGCAAAATAACTACTCAATGATGAAAGGGTAAACCAATACCTGAATATGGCGTATTAAGCTTCCGGTAAGCGGGAGCTATCTTGTTTTCGCCGGTATACGCCAATGCCAAGGCCTACAACCATAATGACACAGCCCAACCAAAGCAAATTGATATAAGGGAACACAATGGCCTTCATGATAATGTAATCCTTCATATTGCGCTCACCTTTGGAAAGGGTCAGCTCAAAGGTTTCTTTTTGCGGATTGATCCGTGTAAAACGCACTTTTAAACCAAAGGTTTCCAACGTTTTCTTCGGGGAATAAATCTGATCATTTTTGAGTACAAATAAAGGTTTTACCTTTTCCTTAACGTACTCATTGGATACCTTTAGCGTTATTGAACTGGCAATTTTGTAATTGTCAAAGGGCACCTTGGATGGAGGCGGTTGCGGGTTAATACCAGTAGCCTTAATTTTCAAACCCCCGAATTGAATGGCTTCACCCTTTTTTACCTCCACGGTTTCGGTGGAATCATACTGAATTTGAAAATCTTTTCCGGATTTGTCCGGAACTGAAGTAATATGGGTATAGATATCCCTTGTCAAATAATGCCGGGTATCCGGGCTTGCCACCAAGCCCATATTATCATTAAGCTGGGCGCGAGGCCTGAGGGTAAAAGTTTCCAGCGTATCCAGGCTTTTCGGGGCAAGCCGCTTATAACTAACTTTGTAATAGGTGTTGGGTTTGCTCGTGGAATCTCCGACATAAGTTAGGAGGTAATTTCCCATTACCTTGGGTTTAAACTTACGTAGAAAGATGTTTTTCTTCTGCTGTTTTTCATCAAAATTTTCACCATAATTTATTCCCTGTCGGTTAATAGATATCACCTTTTGTTGGGAAATGGATATTAACGCCCCCATTATCAATAAGGCAAACCCAATGTGGCTTATGGAAGAAGCGGTAAAGCGGAACTTTCGGCTCTTAAGCTGGGGCACCATAAAACCCAGATTACCCACCACACCAAATACTGAAGCAAAAAGCAAAATTCCGAAAACGAAATTGCTCATACCCGTAAGCCAAACCATAAAAGCGGTTAAACCAATGGTTACGGCTAAAACAATCCCTAATTCCCTAAGAAATTTTCGGGCATTTGAAGCTTTATAACGCAGATATTGGCTGAAACCGCTCATAATAAGAATGACTACAGCAATGGGAAGCTGAACCTTATTGTAGTGTTCAATCTTGTCCGCAGGAGGTGCAATATTGACACCCGGGATCTTATTGATCACCGGAAATGAGGTCACAAAAATGATGTGAAAAGCGGAAAGGGTCAACACCAAAGCCCCGATATACATCCAGAATTCACGGGATGTGAGCTGATCATCCTCTTTTCTGCCCGGAATGGATTTCCATTTTTTTACCATTAAATACACGCCGATTCCGAGAAATAGGAAAAGAAAAAGGAGCAATTGACCCGATAAACCTAAATCTGTGAATGAATGCACCGATGAATCACCAAGGACCCCGCTGCGGGTAAGGAAAGTGGCGTATAATACCAGGATAAAGCCCAGTATGATAAAAATGAAGGCAGATTTTAAACCGGTTCCCCTGTTTTTAAAGATCACCATTCCATGCAAACCGGCTACGAGTAGTAACCATGGCACAAGGGCTGCATTCTCAACCGGATCCCAGGCCCAGAAACCTCCGAAATTCAAGGCTTCGTAGGCCCAAGCACCCCCCATTAGTACACCAGTGCCTAAGATCAGAATAGAAAAATGAGTCCAGGGAAGCGCAGGTTTAATCCATTCCCTGAATTTGCGTTTCCAAAGGCCGCCAATGGCAAAAGCAAAGGGTATAATGGTAGAGGCAAACCCCAGAAAGAGGACAGGCGGGTGAATGACCATCCAGTAATTTTGTAGCAATGGGTTCAATCCCTGACCATCGCCTAACATGCTCAGGTAATTGGAAAATTGGAAAATGGGGGCATCGGGTTTGGCATTTCTCAGCAAGATAAAAGGATTACTTCCGATTTTATATTCCCCGAAGGAAAACCCCAGTAGCATGGAGCTCAGGGTTACCTCAGCCAACAAGAGCATTACCATCACGGGACCCTCCCATTGGCGGGCGGTCTTGATTAAGATAGCACCCAAAACCACATGCCAAAAGGACCATAAAAGGAAACTACCTTCCTGCCCTTCCCAGAAGCATGATATCATATACCGCACAGGCAGTTCGGTGGAGGAATGACTCCAGACATAATAGTACTCGAAATAATGGTTATAAATCAAGTAAAAGAGGGTAGCCATAATACCCACCACAGCCAGGCCGTGCACCCCAAATGAGACCCTGCCGATGTTACGCCACGATAATGGCACATTATTGGTCCGGCTGTAAACAAAATAGGCAATCAAAGCAAGTAGTGATGCCGTGAAGGAAAGTACTACAAAGAAATATCCGACATCCCCGGGTATTATCGCTTCATTCTTATAATTCATTGCTGCTGGTAGCCGTCTCTTTAGATGTCTTTACCACATTTTCATTCTTATATTTGGAAGGGCACTTCATCAATATTTTATTGGCTTCAAAAGTTTGTTCATTTTTCATCTGCCCAACAATCACAATCCGGTCTGAACGCTCAAAATCATTGGGTTTGGCATCGTGATAAACCACTTTCTTTTTGTTGCCTTTCTTGTCCTTCATGTAGAAGGTAAAATGGTTAGGATTTTTGCGCGGTTTGTATTTCATCGGCTTATCTTCCACCAGTTCTCCAATTACATGGTATTCATGATTAGGGTAAGCCTCTGCATGCTTAAAGCCTACATAATTACTGCTATCTTTCAGGGAGATGATAATCACGACCATGGCTACAGCGAGAATAACCAGCCCTATGATATGCGTTTTTTTCATTGCTCTTCCTTTGAATTTTCTTGGCTTTCAATTTCCGAAACTTTACGGTCTAATTTTATGAGGTAAATCACAATACCCACAAAAATCAGCACCACAACCCCAACAACCACATAAATCTTGCCGGATTGACGCAAGGAAAAAGCCATTTCAAGCTTTTCCTCAGCCCAAACCGGTAAACTAATAAATAAACACAGTAAAAGCGGGGTTAGTTTTTGAAAACCCTTCGTCATTAAACTTTCTTTTGGCATTTTACCTTTTCGGTTCTGCAACATGTGTTAAAGTCATTAAAATCCCTCCGCCTCCAATCTTTTTTGCTTCACCCTTCGAATCCGTATATTGAGTTCAGCCATCCAGACCCCTATCAGGGTCCAACCCAATACAGCCGGGTAAAAAATTAAGCGCATGTTGTAATCCAGGTCATAGGCATTAAAACCAGGATTCCCACCGGCTCCCGGGTGTAAGGAATCGGTCATTCGGGGCAAAATAAAAATCAGCGGTATTAATGCCGCATAAGCAAAGACGTTAAATACGCCCGATACCCTGGCTTTTAATTGGGGTTCTGTGATGGAATTCCGCAAAATCAGATAAGCCAGATAAAGCAATAAGGCAATGGCTGAGCCATTTTGCTTAGGGTCATTGCTCCACCATTCGCCCCAAGTATATTTGGCCCAAAGCGAACCGGTCACAAGACCCAGAATACCAAACAAAATACCGGCATTGATAAACTCAACCGCTATGGTATCATCTTTTAGCCGTTGGTTATTCAAGTACTTAATGCTATAGATCACGCCCACCGTAAATAGGATCAACATGGCAAACCACATGGGGACGTGAAAATAAAAATTGCGAATGCTCTCATTAAGAATGGGAAGGCGAGGAACGGGCCCCAGGAAACCACCAATTAGCGTATACAATACCAGCATCACGCCTAAACCTTTCCAGATCCCATTTTTCAAACTCATAGACCCCCTCTTTATTCGCGCCAAAGGTAGGGAAACAGTAAAAAAGAAACAACCAGTACAATCACATCAATGGAGCCCAATGCCAGAAGACTGTCACCGGCTTCGAGAAAAACACCTTGTTTTTGTATGACCCTGGAAGCATCCACCAGCAAGGCCATTTGGGGCAAAATGACAGGAAAGCTCAAAATGGCCATCAAAGTGGCATTATTCTGCGCCTTGGAAGCTATTGCCGAAACCATGGTAAAAGTAAAGGCAAAACCCAGGCTTCCGAGAAGGATCAAAAGCAACCATCCTCCTGCGTTCGTTAAAGGATTGCCAAGCAAAACCAGGAAAACCAAATGGGTTAAAATGGTCAAAGCCATTAGCAGCAAAGTATTGTACAGCATTTTGGCCAGTAAATAATGGCCGGGGTTCACCAACGTATAAAAGTACAGCAGTCTGCCCTGGCTTTCCTGGAGGAAACTTTTGGCGACCGCATTCACGGAAGCAAAAAGGACAATGATCCAGAATAAGGCTATCCATTCTTTTAATTGCACCACCTCAAACGCCATATAGATCAAAAAAACCGTGGATAAGACGTAAAGGAATATCCCGTTCAGGGCATATTTCTGTCTCCACTCCATCAGGATTTCCTTACGGATTAAGGTAAAAACCAGGTTAATATGCGTTCTAAGGCTCAAGGGTTAAATCCTTTTCTGCAAATAAACTGAATTATGGGCGGGTCGTTCAAAGTAAAAAAGATTTTTAGTCAAATCGAAGTAGACGCTTAGGCAATAGGCTATTTCTGCAAGCCAATCGGTTAGAAGAGACCCCCTTTTTGCCCATTTTGAAGCAGTGTTTTAAATGGATGCTTTCAGAAGGATATTTTGTGTGGAACAAAATCAAAGCAGTTTAAATCGGCTATGATCCGGATTCAATGCGTTTTAATTTAGATTTTGCCAATTTTACTTGGTAATGGTTCTCATCAAATTTGCCGCGGTAAATGGTCAGGGCTTTACGGTAATAGGTTTCGGCTTTTCCCCTGTCATTTTGCTGATAAGCCAGGTTGCCCCGATCAATAAAAATATCCGCAAAAACATCATGGTTGGTATCAAAAAACTGCTTATTTATTTGAAAAGCGCTGTCCAAAAAACCTTTGGCTCTTTTGAATGCCCCTTGTTTAATGCTTAACGAAGCCTTGTTACCAATAATGGTGGCCGAATAGGGATGATTCAAGGTAAAAAGGGTTTTATTCACATTCAAAGCAGAATCAAACAATGAATCAGCCGTTTGGAATTGTTCCCTTTCCATGTAAACCAACCCGAGTCCGTTCAGGGAATTCGCTAAGGCACTACTGCCCTTATCATTTTCATTCTGAAGGGATAAAGCCCAATGATAAAGAGAATCAGCCAATGATAAATTTCCTATAAAGTAATTCAGGTGGGCCGGTGTATTGATTAATCCGGCATTTGAGGGGACTTCAAATAAATTCTTGCTTTTTGCCATGGAAAGGCTGCTATCAGCATAAAAACGAGCCTTTTGCGTTTTTCCCAATTTCAAATAAAGATCAGCCATATAGGAAAGCAGGGAAACATACCTCTGGGAATATTCCTCTATGGCTTTGGCCTTTTGGAATGCCTGATGGTATTTAGCCTTTGCCTCATCATAGTTGGCCACTGCTTTCTCTAATTGGCCAAAAGTATTCAATATTTGGACGTAAATCGATGACCTTTTATAGCCCATTTTAGCCAGAAGGGATTCAGACCGTTTCAGGTACTTCCTGGCCGAATCATACCTGGCCAATGCCATATTAACCCTTGAAAGGGGAACGAGGCTCATCAGAAAATTTTTCTTACCCCTTTCGGGATGCGATTTACTACAACTTAAGGCTTTCCTTAAGAAAGAATCGGCTTTGTGTAAGTTATTCAATTTCAATAAGGCAATTCCATGAATACTATTAAGCTTGCAGTAATTTTTATCCTTATTATTCGAATAACGGTAACCCTGTTTTACGGTTTGAACCGCTTTATTCATACTGTCAGTTTTCATGTAGGTCATACTTAGCATTAAATGTATCTTAATGTCTGCATTCTCAGGAATATTTGCGTTTGCCTCTGGTCCTTTTTCCCTTATTAATTCCCTTGCCCTTTCCAAATGTTTTAAAGCGGTCTTGAAATAATATTGGCTTTGTAAATAATCACCCCGTTTGAAGTGAAAATAGGCCAAATTTCTTTTGGCAGAATCCTCGGTTTTTCTACACCATTCAATGGCTTCCAGGTAAAAAGAATCCGCTTTGCGTCCCTGTCCTAATTTTTCATAATTATTGGCCATACCATTTAATGCATAGGCTCGTTTAACTTTCCAGTAATCATTTTGGGGATCCCAGGCCTGAATGCCGTCATAAGCCCTTTTATGAAATTTCAGGGACTTGGAATACAACTTTTTCTTATACAACGCTTTGGCTTTACAACGATAAGCAAAGTATAAGTCTTCAAAAATACCCCCAATGGTTTTGAAATTTTCGGCCGGTAAATGGTCTGGTAAATGTTTAATGCGTGTCGGTACAGCAATCGTGTCATTTCCTATCGCTTTGAGGGCTGTATCCAATACCTGTTGATTGTGGTAACTGCTATTCTGAATGGAAGAGACCATAATTTTTCCGCCAGTATTTGCTTTCCCGGCGTATTCCAAAGCTTTATCACATTGATCCTTATCATACGCTTCCTCAAACTTGTTTTGGTAATAGTTCATGGTTTGTTCACCTTTTACCCGGAAGATGTCTTTATTGAGGATCATAATGGCTTGATGATAAGGTTGAAAGTCAGAAGGGCTATAGGCAAAAAAGCTGGTAACCATACCAATTAAAATAGCCCGCACCAATATTGGCTTATCAAATCTTTTAAAAGGGTTGTTTTTTCGTTTATAAACATAAAATGAAGCGAGGCCTGCCAGAAACAAAAGGTTCAAAAAAGGCAAGTAGAAATATAAATCCAGTTCATTCAACCGGATGTTGAAAGGTAATGTAGATAAGGATGTTGAAAAAGCAATACCGGCAGTGATGGGAATGAATAACCGCCTATTCTGATGAGGATTAAAAAGCCAATAGCTTCCGATTAAATAGAACAAAGCCAAAAAACCAAAAGCGGCCAGGGATAGATAAACTTTTGATACCACGTGGTCCGGTAATAATTGGTAAAGCAGGCTTAAACCTAAAAAAACCACTAAAGTGATCTCAAGTTTTTTCAATGCGTTGTTTTTGGGTACTAATCTATGAAAATTCATTGGGGGAAGCGATAGGTCTGAAACTTATCCGCCGGTAGTCGGTTCAATCGCTTGGGAGCTATTCCCATTCCGTCAATTCGTTCCGGCTCTCAAGCAAGGGGTTTCAGAGCCCATACTGCTCAAAAATTAAAAATGGATACCAATTAATCTTTGACTATTTCAAAAAGATTCCCATTGTTGAGCCTACCGAAAAGCAAGCAAAAAAACTAACCAAACTCGTTGACCGAAAAAGACAAGCGCCTTCTGAAAGTGGAAATTTTGCAAATTTGGATAATGAAATAGATCAAAAGGTTTATGAGCTTTACGGGTTGACGGAGGAGGAGGTTGGGATTGTGGAA
>CAZJWK010000097.1:0-10991 GCA_964549595.1 uncultured Sphingobacteriales bacterium
AACCGACAACAATAAGGGCAAGGGCCCCAATCGCAATAGTCAGGGGCCAAAATAATTTGCTCTGCATAGGAATAATATTTTTTAATGACTTTTGAAAGCGGGAGTTTTCTCCTTAGCACTTATTAAATTAACGGGAGACTTTCTTGCTGTATTATGGCGAATTTAAATCTTTTTTTAAGTAAAGACATAAAAACCATGCTTTAAATTTAATAATGTTGATTATATCTGGTTTTTAAAATTTTAACCTTGTTTACCTTTTGGCTTTTTATCTACCCATTGCTATTTTGAATATTTATCAATAAAAAAATGGTAAGTCCAGAAGTGAACCTACCATTTTCTGCTATGGTTTTTGGTAAATGCCAAATTTTTAACTATTCACCGCTAATGAATAATTAAGCCAACCATTTTCTCTTACATGCTACGGCGGTAACGACCCCCCACATCATACAGGGAATGACTGATCTGACCCAGGGAAGCAACCTTGGTAGTTTCCATTAATTCCTCAAAAATATTCCCGTTTTGGGAAGCCACTTTCTGTAGATTTTTAAGGGCATCCTTAGCTCGTTGTTCATTCCGGCTTTTGAAATTATTGACCATTTCAATCTGGTACTGCTTTTCTTCCTCATCAGATCGAATAACTTCTTCAGGTACCTTGGACGGGGAGCCATCATTGTTAAGAAAAGTATTGACACCGATAATCGGTAATTCACCGGAATGCTTAAGTTTTTCGTAATATAGCGATTCTTCCTGGATTTTATTCCGCTGGTACATGTTTTCCATTGCCCCAAGTACACCACCGCGTTCGGTCAATCGGTCGAATTCCTGGTAAACCGCATCTTCAACCAAGTCAGTAAGTTTTTCAATTATGAAGGATCCCTGATTTGGGTTTTCATTTTGAGCTAACCCTAACTCTTTATTGATAATAAGTTGGATGGCCATGGCTTGTCTTACAGTGTCCTCCGTAGGAGTAGTAATAGCCTCATCGGATGCATTGGTATGTAGAGAGTTACAATTATCGTAAATGGCATAAAGCGCTTGAAGGGTGGTCCTTATATCATTAAAAGTTATTTCCTGCGCATGAAGGGAGCGCCCGGAAGTTTGAATATGGTATTTCAGCTTCTGAGCCCGGCTACCTCCCCCATAAAAATACTTGATGGCTTTAGACCAGATTCTGCGGGCTACCCTTCCGATAACAGCATATTCGGCATCAATACCATTGGAGAAGAAAAAGGACAGATTCGGACCGAATTCATCAATGTCCATACCCTTGTATAGGTAATATTCAACGTAGGTAAAGGCATTACTAAGGGTTAGCGCCAGTTGTGTAATGGGGTTGGCTCCTGCTTCTCCGATGTGGTAACCAGAAATGGAGACCGAATAGAAATTACGGACTTTATTTTCAATAAAATATTGCTGGACATCCCCCATCATTTTCAGGGCAAATTCTGTTGAAAAAATGCAAGTGTTCTGGGCTTGATCTTCTTTGAGGATATCAGCCTGGACGGTTCCACGGACTTGTTGAATGGTATCCGCTTTGATTTTTTCATAGGTTTCCTTATCCAAAACCTCATCACCGGTTACGCCTAAAAGCTTAAGTCCTAAGCCGTTGTTTGTATCCGGCACTTCACCTTGGTAATCAGGCCTGGCCCATCCATTTTTGTCATAGATTTCCTGAATTTGCTTGTCCACTTGTTCTTCCATGCCTTGCTCCTTAATATAGAGCTCGCATTGCTGGTCAATAGCCGTATTGAGGAAAAAGCCCAATATCATGGGAGCAGGTCCATTTATGGTCATAGAAACGGAAGTCGTGGGGTCTGCCAGGTTGAATCCCGAGTAAAGCTTTTTGGCATCATCCAGGGTGGCGACACTCACGCCCGAATTGCCAACTTTCCCGTAAATATCCGGCCGTTTAGCCGGGTCTTCACCATATAAGGTGACAGAATCGAAGGCTGTTGATAACCTGGCAACTCCGGTGCCTTTACTTAGGTAGTGGAATCGCTTGTTGGTTCTTTCCGGACCGCCCTCTCCGGCAAACATCCGTGTGGGGTCCTCACCTTCTCTTTTAAAAGGGAATACCCCTGAAGTATAAGGAAATTCTCCCGGTACATTTTCTGTCATTTGCCAATGAAGCAAGTCACCCCAGTCCTGATACTTAGGTAGGGCCACTTTGGGAATTTGCGTACCGGATAAGGTCTCACGGTGCAGGCTCACTTCAAACTCTTTATTACGGACTTGATAGGTAACCGTATCTCCGCTGTATTGCTCAACCTTTTGAGGCCAGTTGTCCAGTAACTGTTTGGTTTCGGGCTGAAGGCTTTGCTCTAATTCCTTGTATTGTTGACGAAGCGGCTCTAATTGGCTTTCATCAGCCCCTTTTTGTTCCAACATCCTGATGGTACCATCCAATTGGTACATTTGGCTTGCAATGCGGGATTGCTCTTTCACATAACTATCATACCGCTTATTATTGTCTGCTACTTCCGATAAATACCTTACCCGGTCAGGGGGAATGATGTAAATTTTTTCAGACAAGACATCCACATAGTCGTATGTGGTAGGGAATTCGTGCTTGGTATTTTCTGTCAGGGTGTCCATGGAAACTTTGAACAGATTGTTCATCCCGGGATCATTAAACTGGGATGCAATGGTCCCGTATATGGGTAATTGCTCATCATCGGCTTCGAATAGGTGATGGTTGCGTTTATATTGCTTTCTAACATCCCTTAGGGCATCAAGAGCGCCTTTCTTATCAAATTTGTTAATGGCAACAATGTCTGCGTAATCCAGCATATCGATTTTCTCAAGCTGGGTAGCGGCTCCGAATTCGGGCGTCATGACATATAGGGACACATCACAATAATCAACTATCGAAGAATCCGCTTGCCCGATTCCTGAGCTTTCGAGGATTATTAGGTCGTAATCTGCTCTTTTACAGATATCCACCGCATCTTCAATGTAAGGGGAAACGGAAATATTAGGCTGACGAGTAGCCAAGGAGCGCATATAAGCCCTGTCGGAATGGATGGCGTTCATCCTTATCCGGTCTCCAAGTAAAGCGCCACCGGTCTTTCTTTTAGAAGGATCTACGGATATGATGGCAATTTTCTTTTCCTGATATTCATTTAGGAACCTCCTGATCAACTCATCAGTAAGGGAAGATTTACCGGCACCCCCTGTTCCTGTGATGCCTAACACCGGCACATCCTTTTCCGTCAATTGGTTGCTCAATTCAGTATGAAATTCCTTTACCTCATCTTCCGGGTGATTTTCCACAAAACTGATGGATTGAGCAATGGCTTGCGGATCATTTTCTAAAATACCATTGAAATTAACCTGATTGAGGTTGCAGATGGTTTGGAAGTCGGATTCCCCCATGATGTGATTGATCATGCCCTGTAGGCCCATTTGTCTGCCGTCATCCGGAGAAAAAATCTTTTTAATCCCGTAATTTTCCAGCTCCTCAATTTCGTGAGGAAGAATGGTACCTCCGCCACCTCCGAAAATTTTAATATGGCCGGCCCCTTTCTCTTGAAGCAGGTCGTACATGTATTTGAAATATTCCAGATGTCCGCCCTGATAGGAGGTGATGGCTATGCCCTGGCAATCTTCTTCTATGGCTGTTTCAACAACTTCTTGTACTGACCGGTCATGGCCCAGGTGAATGACTTCGGCCCCTGTTCCCTGGATAATTCGCCGCATCACATTGATCGTGGCATCATGACCATCAAATAGCGAAGCCGCTGTAACGATGCGAACCTTATGCTGAGGCGTATATTTTTCTACTTGCTGCTCACTCATAAGCCATACTTTATTTTAACAGACAAATTTAAGAATTTTAGTATTTGCATGTTTTTTCTTAATCCTATAACAAGGCCGAACTTTCTACGTTTAAATTCAGAAAGGTATATTCAGGTTGTTAAAACAAGTGATTTTCTAAAAGCGGTTTTTTAAGAAACGGCTTTTAAAATCAATGCTTTATTTTTGAACAAAATTTTAAAACTGGAAAAGGACAAAAGACATGGCATTGAAAGACATTGTGTCAATCACTGGTAAAAGCGGCCTTTATCGGATTATTTCCCGCACTAACAATGGGATAATAGTAGAGTCCCTTGATGAGCGTAAATCCAAGATGAAAATCAATACCAATTTTCAAATTGCGATTTTGGATGAAATCACTGTTTATACGCAGGATGGTTCGGATTTGCATTTGCGCGAGGTGTTCAAGAACATTCAAGCCAGAGATGGTGATCAAACCGCTATCAAACACAAAGCGAAACCGGCCGAGTTGAAAGTATATTTTGAGGAAGTAGCACCCAATCATGATCCTGACCGTGTCTATCCCTCTGATATTAAGAAAATCATTCAATGGTACAACATTTTAAGTAGTGAAAATATGTTGGACCTGGAAAATGAAGAAGAGGAAAATAAAGGGGAAGAGGGGAATGAGGAAGGGCAGGATGGAGATCCTGAGGAAAGTCCATCAGAAAGTACATCACAGGAGGAGAATCAGTGATGATTTTCATTATTTTTCACCAAGGTGTGAACAAAATCTCCCTACTAATAGTAAAGCAAATGTCAATCATAATTAATTAAAAAAATGGTAACTGAATCAAAAGATTTATCCCGTAAAGAGCGGGTGTTTTTACCCGATGAGTTTGAGCTTTCATCTTGGGAATCAGTCAAGCCTTATTTTGAGGATTTAAAAGATCGAACCCTTGATTCCCTTGAATCCCTCAAAAAATGGATGATAGACAGGAGTGAATTAGATGCCTTTATATCTGAGGATGCAGGTTGGCGGTTCATCAATCATACTAGCAATACCCAGGATAAAGAAGCGAAAGAACGATACCTTGAGTTCATAAAATCCATTCAACCGAATTTAAGCCCTTACGAGCATGAACTTGATAAAAAATTCATGGATTGCCCTTTTAAGGAAGAACTTGACCAGGATTTTTATAAGAATTATATCCGGCTTACTGCCAATAATGTTGAGCTTTACCGAGAAGAAAACATTCCCCTTTTCTCTGAAATTGAGGAAAAAGCCCAGGAATATGGAAGCATAACCGGTGAGATGACTATTGAAGTGGACGGAAAAGAGTTAACGGTTCCCCAGGCCTCAGCCTACATGAGAAGTCCGGATCGGGAGAAAAGGAAGGAGGTTTTTGAAAAAATTAATGAAAGGCGTTTACAAGATACTGAGAAATTGGAATCCCTTTTTAATGAATTAGTAGAAAAGCGGCATCAGGTTGCTACGAATGCCAATTTTGCGAATTACAGGGATTATAAATTCCAGGAATTAGGGAGGTTTGATTATACCATTGCGGATGTTCAGGATTTTCACAAAGCCATCAGGAATGAGGTGGTACCTTTATTGGAAAAGTCCCATAAAACCAGGAAGCAAAACCTGAATTTGGCTGAGCTTAAACCTTATGACCTGGCTGTCAATGAAGAAGGTAAGCCGCCTCTTAAACCTGCTAAAGACAGTTCGGATTTAGTGAATAAAGTAATTGCCTGTTTTAGCCGTTTAAACCCGGATTTCGGTACCTATATTCAAACCATGAAAGACATGGGGTATCTGGATTTAGAATCCAGGAAAGGCAAGGCACCGGGAGGCTACAATTATCCGCTGGATGAGATTGGCGTTCCCTTTATTTTTATGAATGCAAGGGGCGATTTTTCTGACCTTGTTACGATGGTTCATGAAGGTGGCCATGCAGTACATGCTTTCCTGACCAGGGACTACGAGCTTAATACCTTCAAGCATCCTCCTTCGGAAGTGGCTGAGTTGGCTTCCATGGCAATGGAGTTATTGTCTATGGAACATTGGGACGTATTTTTTGACAATGAAGAAGATCTGGTCAGGGCCAAAAAAGATCATCTGAGAAGCATACTCAAGGTTTTCCCCTGGGTTGCTACCGTAAGTAAGTTTCAGCATTGGATTTACACGAATCCGTCCCATACCGTAAAAGAAAGAGACGAAGCATGGTTTCGAATTCATGATGAATTGGGCTCCAGCATAGTGGATTGGGCCGGCTACGAAAAATATAAAACCAAAGATTGGTTAAAGCAACTTCACATTTTTGAAGTGCCTTTTTATTACATTGAATATGCAATCGCCCAAATGGGTGCTTTAGGGGTTTGGAAAAATTTCCGCGAAGATCCCCAAAAGGGTTTAAACCAATATGTTGAGGCCTTAAAACTTGGTTACACCAAAACAATACCCGAAATTTACGAGCAAGCAGGGGTCAAATTTGATTTTTCAGAAAACCATTTAAGAGAACTGGCCGATTTTCTTGAAGGTGAACTCGAAAAATTAAATTGACCTGATAGGCTTAAGGAATGATTTGACCCATGAAAATTATTTGCGTTGGTAGAAATTATGCGGCCCATGCAGAAGAGCTAAACAACGAGCTTCCCCAAAAACCGGTAATTTTTTTAAAGCCTGATACTGCTCTGTTAAAGGATAACAAACCCTTTTTTCTGCCCGAATTTTCACAAGATATCCAGTATGAGGGAGAAGTGGTTTTAAGGATTAACCGGAATGGAAAAAGCATTGAAGAAAAATTTGCCCATAAGTATTTTGATCAGGTTACGCTTGGAATAGATTTTACGGCCAGGGATATTCAAAGGACTTTAAAAGAAAAACGGGTTAGCTGGGAATTGGCAAAGGGATTTGACGGTAGTGCTCCCATCGGGGAAATGGTACCCATTAATGATTTTTTGAATATTCGTAATTTGCATTTTAGCCTCTTTAAAAACGGGGAAATGGTCCAAAGCGGAAATACCCATGACATGCTATTTTCTTTTGAAAAAATTATTGCTTACGTCTCTCAATATATAACACTTAGAATGGGAGATTTGATCTTTACAGGAACCCCGGAAGGTGTGGGTTCGGTTAGTATAGGAGACAGGTTTGAAGGCTTCCTTGAAAAAAATCAAGTTTTTGATTGTAAGGTAAAATGATCATGAAAAAGGGTTTAATCAAGCAGATTGTCCTGGGTTCGCTCGGATTTTTGCCGGTATTAACGGGTTTTACCCAAGAAAAGGATTATCCCGAAAATTATTTCAGAGACCCGCTCAATATCCCTCTTCGTTTATCAGGGTCTTTCGGAGAATTAAGAGGAGGACATTTCCATTCCGGATTGGATTTTAAAACCAAAGGTCAAGTAGGGCTACCGCTATATGCAGCAGCCAAAGGTCATATTTCCCGGATAAAAGTGTCTCCAGGTGGTTTTGGGAAAGCTTTATACCTTAGGCATCCTAATGGTTTTACGACAGTCTATGCCCATATTCATAGGTTTAATCAACATATTGCCCGGTTTGTGAAAAAAGTGCAATATGACCGTAAAACTTATGCGTTAAACCTTTATCCCAACAAGAATAAATTTCAGGTAGAAAAAGGGGAATTAATTGGTTATTCCGGTAATTCCGGAAGTTCCCGAGGCCCACACTTGCATTTTGAGGTTCGCGAAACCAAGACGGAAAAACCGATCAACCCGTTATTTTTCGGGTTTAATGTGAAAGATTCCCGATATCCAATAATTCGGGGTGTTCGCCTTTATCCTTTGAGCGAAAAAAGCGAGATCAAAGTCAGGTTTAACCACCATACCCAAAAGCAGGTAATTTCTCATGGAGAGGCGGTTACCCTTGACGTGGCAAACAAGGGCAATCAATTTTATTTCAAGCATGTCGATGAAATTTGTGCTGTGGGTAATATCGGTGTTGGGGTGGAAGTGTATGATTACCACGAAGGTTCTCATAATCCTTTGGGTGTTTACCAAATCACTTTGAAAAATCGGGGAGAATTGGTTTTTCAGAGTACCATCGATAAGTTTAGTTTTGCTAACTCACGGTATGTTAATGCCCATATAGACTATGCGAATAAGGTAAAAAGGAACGCAAAATACCAGCGTTGCTATATACTCCCCGGTAATGCATTACCATTTTATGAAACCAAAAACAACGGAAAAATAAAGGTGGCAGCCGACCAAATTCCGAATTTAAAATTGAGTATAAAGGATACCTACGGTAATGAGTCTATCCTGGACTGGGAATTCAATTATTTAGATGAGTTTCAAACCATCAGTAAGGGAACAGGTGAAGGAGAAGTGAAACATAGTCACACTACTTTTCCTTTTAACGAGGTTAATAAAATTGAGGAACAAGGCATTAAGCTTCGCTTTCCAAAAGGTGCTTTTTATGATACGGTTCATTTCACCCTTAAGAAGCAAAATAACGGGCCGAAGGAATCATTTTCTCCTGTATATGAGGTGCATAATCGTTATACGCCGGTACATAAGTATTATTCAATGGCCATTAAAGCTTCCGGGGTACCTGTTGAATATCGGGAAAAAGCCTTAATCGCTTTCAGGGATAAGGAAGGAACCATTGAAGCTGAAGGAGGGCGTTTTGCCAAAGGCTACATAAAAACAAAAACCCGTCAATTAGGCCCTTTTCATATCCGGGTTGATACCGTGGCTCCAACCATTAACCCTGTTAATTTTAAGAAAGGTACCAATTTTACTGGCAATAAAGCCATGAAAATCATCATAAAGGATGATTTAGCCGGTATAGAAAAATATAAACCAAAGATAAACGGGGAATGGGTAAGAATGGCTTATGATGAGAAAAATGATTTATTGGTCTTTAAGGATTTTAGCCGTTTGAAGAAAGGAAATCATGAACTCTTATTAACGGTGTACGATAAACAGGGAAATAAAACCACTTTTAAAACCCAATTCAAAAAACTATAATAACTATGAGTGAGCTAAAATCAGGGGATCCGGCTCCGGTTTTCAAGGGTAAAAATCAAAACGGAGAAATGGTGTCATTGAGTGATTTTAAAGGTAAGAAAGTCGTGTTGTATTTTTATCCGAAAGATGACACTCCGGGCTGTACAAAGGAAGCTTGCAATTTAAGAGATCATTACCAGGAATTGCTCGATCAGGGTATTGAAGTGATCGGTGTGAGCATAGATGATGTATCATCCCATGAAAAATTTGCGGGCAAATATGATTTACCTTTTCAGCTCATAGCAGATCCGGAAAAGGAAATTGTTAATAAGTATGGTGCTTATGGGGAGAAAAACATGTACGGAAACAAGAAAATGCGTACTCACCGGATGACCTTCTTAATCGATGAAGATGGTAATATTGAAAACATCTTCAAAAAGGTTAAAACAGAGGATCATGCCAATCAAATTTTGAATGCAGTAAATGGCTGAAAATAACCTTTAAATGCTAAAACCTAAAGACAAAAAAAAACCCGGATTTATTCCGGGTTTTTTTAGGCGAAAATTTTAGGCTTTCTTATTAAGAAGTTATCGATTTCGGTATTTTTCCAGGTCATCCGCAGAACGGAAGTAAATCCAGGCATCATTAATGCCTAAGTCTTTTTTGGTTTCTTTAAGGGATTTCCTGGCCTTAGCCATGTTTTCATTCTTATTGACATGCACATAATACCACCCCTTATAGTAGTTAAATAAAACTCCAGGCTTGTAATCTCCTTTCTCCTCAATTTCTTTAGCAAATTGAATGGCTTTATCCTTATTCTTAAAAGAGCCGATTACATTGATAAAACGCTTGTTGCTAAGCCCTTTCCGTTTTACCACTTTCTTTTCTGTCTCCCTTATGGTTTTGGTTTCTTCGGTTTCTGCCTCTTTTTCATCTTTACCCTTTTTTACCTCTTTTTTATCCTTTTCCTTTTCTATTTTTTTCACTCCTTTACCAGCTTCATCGATTTTGTCTTCTAATCGATTTAATTCGGCTTCATTTTCCCAGGTAGCAAGAGAATTTGAGGAAATGAGGGTCTGAAGTTTATCCACCTCGGATTTAAGGGAATTTAATCGTTGTTTTTGCTTCTTTTCCAAGTCTTCAATTTGTTTATCATAATCTTCCTGCTCCCACTCCTTATGGCCCCCTGAAGAAGAACCGAATTTATAGGTTAGGCCTAATGAATAGGAAGCATAACCATCATTAAAACGGTTTCCTGGGGAACTCACATTAAAATTGTCTATGTTATCGCTATTGGCATAGGTATAATTGACATTAAGATTAAGGTCCAGGCGCTGGGAAAGGTAAAATTTTACCCCCCCTCCAAAAGGATAAACCAACGAGGAACCTGTGTTATCAGGTCGGGGCTCTTCACCTTCCGGGTAATCATCTCTGGTGTCTTCACCATTATTATGAATTTGGCCTACCCCTCCAAAAGCAAGTAAATTAATTTTGGGTAAGGTTTTGTGTAAATTGGTCAATTGGGATATGTTAAAAACCCCTCTTAAGGAGTATTGAAAATATTGATTCTCAAATTCCCGGTTATATTGATCTTCTCCACCTCTTAATAATCCTCCTCTGAAATTCCCTTTTAAACCAAATTGGTCGGAAATACTGTATTTCAAACCTAAATCGCCCGTGGGGCCCCAAAGGCTGTTAATATCGCCATAGGAATAGTTAGCACCACCGGATAAATCCAATGACAAACTACCCGAATTATTTTGGGCTATTACGCATAAAGGCAAACTAAAGAGAATAATTAAGTAAAATTTTTTCAGTATCATAGCTTGTTAATTTTTAGTTTTTGAGGTTTTTTTCTACTATTAAAGGGGAATAAATCCGTAGTTTTTTACATCGACTCAATTTCAATTACAAACCTAATAAAAAATGAAAATTTAATACAATATTTATGGACAAAATTCTCCAAAATAAAGTAAGAGAAATGAATAGTTAAAAAAATAATCCTGATTCATGTATTTTATAATTCATTTTAGTAAAAGCAAAATTTAGGGGTTTCCCTATTTGAAAATTAAGGGTTTTGAAAAGGAGAGATTTTGAAATATCGTAAGCCCAAGAACAGGACTCACAAAGGACCCTGCTAAAAAAAACGGAACAGATTTTATTAAATATCCTGTCTATATCCCTATAATTCAATTATCTAATTGGATTTTTAAAAGACTAAGCAAAATACTTCCCCTTTGTTGTCCCTTCTAAATAAAA
>CAZJWK010000098.1:0-10887 GCA_964549595.1 uncultured Sphingobacteriales bacterium
CCAAAAGAAAATTTCCAGCCATCCTCGAATTTCGACTAAATTTTGGGGAAACTCCCGCCTATACGAATACCCAATAACCAACCCATTCATCAACTCCCCATCACTTATCTAATACAATTGAAAACGTTTCTTGTGGTTTCCCGGTAATTATTCTGAACTATGCCATTAAGGACCCCAATGGGTTAAAATCCAAACCGGAAAGTTTCAAAAAACGGATGAATGGCATTAACCTTCCAAAACCGTAAGGTTTCTGCCATTGAGGGTTTCTTCTAATTCATTTCTCAGAAAGCGGGCGGTATGACCTTTATCTGTAGAAGCCACTTCCTCAGGTGTGCCTTGTACAACCACTTTTCCCCCATCATCACCACCTTCCGGGCCGACATCAATAATGTGATCAGCCAGTTTAATAACATCCATGTTATGCTCTATAATCAGGACCGTATTCCCTTTGTCCACCAGCTTGTTCAAAACATTCATTAAGATGCGGATATCCTCAAAATGGAGGCCTGTAGTCGGCTCATCCAGGATGTAAAACGTTTTGCCGGTATCCACTTTGGCCAATTCGGTAGCCAATTTCACGCGTTGTGCTTCCCCTCCGGATAAGGTGGTTGAGGGCTGTCCTAAATGGATATACCCCAATCCGACATCATTCATCGTTTTAAGCTTACGCTTAATTTTCGGGATGTTTTCAAAGAAATCCACTGCTTCCTCGATGGTCATATCCAGGACATCACTAATGGACTTCCCTTTATAACGGACTTCCAAAGTCTCCCGATTGTAACGCTTACCCAGGCATGAGGGACATTGCACGTAAACATCCGGCAGGAAATTCATCTCAATGGTTTTGACACCTCCACCCTTGCACTCTTCACACCGGCCCCCTTTTACATTGAAAGAAAAGCGGCCCATCTTATAGCCACGGATCTTAGCCTCCGGTAATTCAGCAAATAAGCGCCTTATATCGGAAAACACACCGGTATAAGTCACCGGATTAGAACGGGGTGTCCGACCAATGGGAGCCTGGCTGATTTCAATAACCTTATCCAGGTTGTCTATGCCTTTGATTTGCTTATAAGGTAAAGGCCGCTGGTAAGAGCGGTAAAAATGCCGCTTGAGTATGGGATAAACCGTTTCGTTGATTAAAGTAGACTTACCACTTCCTGAAACACCTGTCACACAAAGCAATTTGCCCAAAGGAAAAGTGATATTAACTTCCTGAAGGTTATGCCCTTTTGCCCCATAAAGGGTCAGCGATTGGTTATTACCCTTTTTTCGCCTTTCCGCAGGTAAATGAATTTCCTTTTCGCCCCGAAGGTACTCTGAGGTCATCCCAGTCTCATGTAGTATCTCCCTTGGCAATCCCTGACTCACGATTTGCCCCCCATGTTTACCCGCTCCGGGGCCTAAATCCAATAAATGATCAGCCTGCAACATCATATCCCGGTCATGTTCCACAACGATAACGGTATTGCCCACATCGCGCAATTCCTTGAGGGAATTGGTCAGGCGATGGTTGTCCCTTTGGTGTAACCCGATACTGGGTTCATCCAATATGTAAAGTACGTTGATAAGCTGTGAACCGACTTGTGTAGCCAAACGAATCCTTTGCGCTTCACCCCCTGAAAGGGAATAAGCCGGTCTGTTCAGGTTCAGGTACTCCAGACCAACATTCAGAAGAAAACCCGTTCGTTCCTTTATTTCCTTCAGGATTTCTCCGGCAATGTAATGCCGCTGACCGGTCATCTTGGTTTCAAGGCTTTCTATCCATTCATAAAGGTAATTAAGCTGTAAGTTGGCTACTTCTCCGATGTGTTTATCGTCAATACGAAAATGCAGGGCTGTCTGGTTCAGCCGGAAGCCGTTGCAGGAGGGACAGGCGGCATATTCAGCCATTTCCTCCAGAGCTCTTTTAAGGTCACTGTTTTTGGGTGCTTGTGTCAGAATTTTCCTGTAATGGTCCACCAAGCCTTCAAATTGGGTATTGATTTCCCCGAAGTCTGTTTCTACCTTAATCTTGCCGGGCGTTCCGTAAAGCAACTCATCCAAAGCTTTGCGGGGATATTTTTCAAGGGGCGTAGTCAATTTCAAATTATGCCGTTTCAGTAAGCTTTTGAGGACCGTTTGTATCCAATAGTCCATGTCATCCTCAATCGGCTTCAGCCCACCCTTTTTGATGCTTTTGCTCATATCCGGCATGATACTGTCTTCGCTGAACTGATAGGTGGCACCGGTGCCTTTGCAATCCGGGCAATACCCATAAGGAGAATTGAAGGAAAAAGTATTGGGCTGGGGTTCATCATAAGCGATACCTGAATCCGGACACATAAGATTCCTGCTGAAATAACGGGATTGGGACTCGTCCGCCATATCCACCACCATCATGGTATCCTTACCCTGCCGCAAAGCGGTCTTCACCGATTCCTTAATCCGGTTGAAAGAGTCAGGTTTTACTTTGATTCGATCTACTACCAACTCAATATCGTGGATTTTATATCGGCTCAATTTCATTCCGGGCTCAATTTCCTGGATTTCCCCATCAATGCGTACACGGGTAAAGCCGAGCTTTCGGTTTTGCTCAAAAAGTTCCCGGTAATGGCCTTTACGAGCCTTAATCAACGGGGCCAGGATATAAAGGGAGTGCCCTTCAAACTCCTGCAAAATGGTATTAATGATTTGCTCATCGGAAAACCGTACCATCTGCTTACCCGTTATATAGGAATATGCATCCGAAGCCCTGGCATACAACAACCTAAGAAAGTCATACACCTCAGTAATCGTACCGACTGTAGACCGCGGATTTTTGCTAACGGTCTTTTGCTCTATGGAAATGACCGGGCTAAGGCCTTCGATCTTATCCACGTCCGGCCGTTTCATGTTACCAACAAACTGGCGTATATAGGCCTGGAATGTTTCCATGTAACGCCTTTGACCTTCTGCATAAAGCGTATCAAAAGCCAGGGAAGACTTTCCGCTTCCACTCATACCGGTCAATACGATCAGTTCATTGCGGGGTAGCGTGATATCCAGGTTTTGGAGGTTATGCTCCCTTGCTCCGAATACCTGGATGTTACCATGTTCGATGGGCTGAAATTGAGGCTCTTGTTCAACTTGCTGCCCTTTCGGCTGTTCCTTAGTCAATGGCCCGCTTTAATATTTTTAAGGTTTGACCTCGCTTAACGAAGGAGGTATTGAGATGGTTCCACTCCATGATCTCCGTCACACGTACTTGATAGTGCTTTGCTATCTTATGTATGGTTTGCCCTTCTTTAACGCGATGGGTTTTGAATGCTCCCGGATAGGTTTGGCCGTGAATAGCCATTGCTTTTTCTCTGGGCATATTGGCAAGGGTATCCTTTTGGTAAAGCCTCCCCCGGCCTTGACCACGCATAGCCTCTTCCGGAATATCCACTTCGTATATTTTTCCTGAACGGTTGTCCAGCCTTTTCCGTTGAATCCAGGGGTTGTATTCTTTGAGTGTCTTATAGGTAATGTTGTGTTTTTGGGCAAAATTTACCCAATCCGATACAGATCCTGACACTTCAACGGTTTGGGTACGGTATGGCTGATAAAGATCGGATTCATTCAGTCTAAAGCCGTAACGTTCCGGGTTTTGTAAAATCTCCTTTATGGCCAGTATGCGAAATACATAGCGACTGGTTTCAGGATTGAGTTTCAAATCATAGTAAGAATCAACTTCTTGCTGACGCAAAGCCCTCTTAACGCCAGAAATACCAAGGTTGAAAGAGGCCGCTACCAAAGTCCAATTGCCGAATTCCCGGTAAGCTTCTTGAAGGTATTGACAAGCTGCTTTTGTAGCTTTTTTCAGGTCATAACGTTCATCTACCTGGTCCCGTATTTCAAGTCCCCGTTCTTTACCCGAAGCTTTCATGAATTGCCAAAAACCAACGGCTCCGGCAGGAGAAACCACATTTTTCAGGTCACTTTCCGCTATGGGTAAATATTTGAAATCTTTGGGAATCCCATTTTTTTCCAGTATATCCTCAATAATTGGTAACCGCCGATTGGCCCGTTTCATAAGCAGCAAAGTATGAGATTGCCAGTAGGTATTGACCAACAGTTCACGATCTAAACGGTTTTTGACCTCTTCTTGATAAACAGGAACCTTTTCCCCGGCAAACTCCAGTTTTTGAGGAATGGCAAGGGGAAAAATCTGGTAAGTGCTCGCTAAACCGGATTCCGTTTTTTCCGTTCTACTTTCTGAGTCAGTTTCGGAACCTTGAATAGAGGCTTTTACTTGCTCCTTTTCTTCCTCAACATCATTATTGACACTGAAAACAAATGTTAGAAGTATCCCCACCCCGATTATTAAGGGAATCACCAAAGAAAAAATCCATTTTATAGCGCTCATGGGCTTTTTGTAAATTCATTTAGGTTTAAATAACCCTTCAAAGTTAACAAGGGAAAAATGGTGATGTTGTTTTTTGAAAATTTTTAAAAACATCAACGTTGAAATCGAAAACCAATATTAAAAGTCTGCCCGGCCCCACCATTTTTACCAACCAGGAAATTGGTATAAAGGCCCTCAATCTCCAACGCATTGGTTAATTGGTATTTAAATCCTATACCATTCTGGTAATAAGCTGAGGAAAACATATTCCCACCCCAGGTAGGATTGAATTCAGCCATGCCATATACTGACCAGCGTTTAGCCGGGAACCAGGATAAAAACACTTTTGCCGGTGAGTTTATCCAGGAAGCATTTGAAAACGGCCCTTCATCGCTAATACGCCAATAAGCATCCAGCTCCGTAAAAAGCTGAAAATCCTTCGAAAGGTTATTCACATAAAAGATTTCGGTTTGCCATTCAAAGTCACCACTGGCTAAGTAGGGACGTTCATGGTTTCTGCCCTCAGGATCGTTAGCCAAGGGAATGAAAACGCCTGTCTCAATGGAAATATTTGACCACATGTCAAAAGGAGCTATTTTGATCTTGGGCGTTATACCGGTAAAAGCATGATGAGCGTTCATACTTTTCTCAAAAGCAAAAGTCTCAATGGCGGGATCATTTGTCCTAACTGCCTGGTAATAAGCATCAAAACCCAAATTAATCTGATCACTCAAGCCGTAGAGGCTTTCAATGATACCATTAAAGTAAGAGGATTGAAATCCCTGGCTTTCCTTAGTCCAATTTTCGTTGAAAACTTGATTTTGGGTATAAAGGTTGTTAAAAAGGATAACCTCTATCCCACTCTTTTCCAGGATGTACCCTGAGGATTGCCTGATTAAATTCTTTGAATCGGATTTTGGCTTTTGTTCCTGCTTTGGTTTATTTACTTTTTTTTTAATTGATTAAGAGACCAATCATAATCGTAAAAACTGATCCGGGTATCTGCCGGTAGTGGCCCTTCCCGGTATTTGTTAATGTAAGCCAACAATGAATTGGCCTCAGCGAGGTAATCATCCTTATACCATTTAAAAATTTGTGAAACCTTAGCAATCCTTCCTTCATTGTCAAAGCGAAGGAAATCCGAATCTGATAGCGCCCTTTTCGTTTGTTGATCAAGGTCCTCATCCAATCGGCTTGGCTTATAGGCCCCGGCTTTCATTGGGGGGCATCCTTTAGCGGCACAAATCACAGCGAAATGTACGCGCGCATCGGGAAATTCCTTCAAGAGGGTTTCCTTTTCCAGTTCATCCAGTGTCATGGATTTACCATGTACCTCATGTTTAATACCGTTGAAAAAACCATCCACATCTTTTGGACTTTCTATGGGATAATGGTTCACCACCTGTTTAATGGCCAGCAAATTGTAAGCATTGATGTAGAAAGCCTTGCGAACCGAAGCTTTACTGGGTTTTTCCGCATTGGCAATTTGCTTCGTGAGTTTGTTTAATTTCCCCTTTTGGTCTACAATGGCACGATAATCCACCAAACCATTTTGCACATGGGTACTCAGAAATTGGTCCGTTTTTTGAAAAAACTTATCTAATGGGTTTTGCGCCATGAGGAGGTTTGCCTGGGAAAAAACGAAAAAGCCTATTAATACGAAATAACGCATGAGTCATTTTTGTTTTAAACCATGCAAAAATTGCACATTTTTGATGATTAAAATGTCTAATAAACAACAAAAAGGTTTTGAATTTGCTTCAAAACCGATTCAAGCCGCTTAAAATTTCTATGGAAAACCGGGAATCCCAAAATAAACCGGAGAAGCCTGATAAAACCAAGCAAAAAGGGTCTTCTGAAAAAGCCCGCATAGAGGAAGTGAAAGCTGAAGAAATCAGAATTGATGATCAGGAAAGCCATCAGGATACACATCATTTTGGTCCGGGTAAGGGGAAAAGAATCCAATTTCAAACCGTTGGTTGCTTAGGTGCTATATTGAGCCTTGTTGTGGTAATCGTTCTATTTACTGTTTTACTGCCTGTAGGAATTTTAGCTTTAATCCTGGTAACGGGCTATTTTAGTTGGAAAATGCGGAAAATGCGCCGTTAGGAAAGTGGCCATTCAAAAACCGGAATACCAAAGTGAAAGCCATTAATCATGAATACCCAGCTTTTCTATCAATTTATCCAGGAAGATGGCCTGACGATCCCGAATCTTTTTCCTGGCAAAAGGAATAGTAAAGAACTCAACCTTGTCCACTTCCGGAAAATATTGAGTTTGTCCTGACCCGGGCGGCCATTCCATCGGAAATTTATTGCTTTGCGGCAAGGATTTTCCTTTTTCCCAATCCCCTTCAAAGGCCCAGATATAATTCCATTTGCCCCCTTTTTGCTGAGCACTCCCCAAGTAAAAGAAATTCCCCTCTGGTCTGAATCCAATTTCTTCCTCAAACTCCCGTATGGCAGCCATTAATTGGTCTTCTTCGCCTTCTATTTCCCCTTTTGGAATGGACCAGACGCCTTCATCCTTATTCCGGAAATAAGGGCCACCGGGATGGGCAAGGAAAACACGAGGCGATCCCTCCACAAATTTGTACATCAATAAGCCACCCGCTATTTTTGTCATGCTTAACGCATTTGGTTGAAATGCACAAATTTCAACTTCTTATCCAGAATGATCAACGATCAGGGGCATTATTTATTGAACCAGATTGTTGCTAATAAAAAATCTTATGGCAGAATCCGTTACCTTAGAAGCAGCTACTCAGGAAATCATGAAGGCCATAGACGCAAAGGCAGACCAAATATTCGGAGAAAAATGGAAAGGCAATACGGATATGGTTAAAGGCTTAACGATGAAAGTGGTTATGCTTCAAGCCTTCGATATGGAATGGGCCTTACCCCATCAGTACCAAACGCTTAAATCCCCCATTCTTAGGGATTTTGATCCGGAAATCCGCGAGGTGGAAAACCTTTATCTCCAGGCCGCTAATGAATTTGCCCGTCAAGGGCTGGATGACAAACAGGCCATCAATGAAGCCCGCAATCAAATGTTCATGGCTACAGCGGAAGTGATCCCTCAGGAAATGGTAACGGAAATACAGGACTTGATCCATACTTCATTGGGCAGTGGAAAATGCTGAAGGCTATATAGACAGAGTGCAGTAGAAAAAATGCTTTTCCGGGTGCAGGATTTATTTCTTATTTCCCTCGCCAAAAGGGGAATCGGGTTCCCTGGCCATGTGGTTGAATACCACACGATCCATTAAACCATTGAAAAATTTATTTAAGGCTACCGTCAATTTTCCCTGACGGGTAAGGATTAACGTTTTCTTTTGTTTTCGAATGGCTTTTAGGAGGTGCTGAGCCACTTCTTGCGGTTGCATCATGGCCCTTTCATCTCGCGGGGTTTCAGCCTGCGGTTCGCCACTGGCAGAAAGCGCCCTATTCCGAATATTGGAAGCCGTAAAACCCGGAGAAAGGGTCAGGACTTTCAGGCCTGTATTCAGGTTTTCTGTTCGTAAAGCCTCCAGAAAACCATTCATGGCAAACTTGGAAGCCGAATAAGCTGTGCGGCCGGGTAATCCACGAAAGCCCGCAATAGAGCTCACCCCTATTACCCATCCCTTTTGCTTCAACAGATAATCCATAGCATAGTGGGTACAATAAATCGTGCCCCAGAAATTGATGTTCATGGTTTGTTCCATGACGGACAAGTCCATTTGGGCGAATAAAGCACGCATGGAAATACCGGCATTGTTAATCAAAAAATCAATACGGTTGAAATGCTCAGCGGTTTGGTAGATCAGGTTCCGGCAATCTTCCTTTTGACTTACATCGGTAGGAATAGTCAAAACTTCAACATTGCTTTGGCGGCAAATTTCAGCGGTTTCTGACAATTTTTCCGCATTACGGGCTGCCAATGCCAGATGGGTTCCCTGCCGGGCAAAAGCCTCAGCAATGGAACGGCCAATACCCGATGACGCACCAGTAATCACAGCCACTTTATCTTGAAACAATGCAGCGGCTACCATAAACAGACTTTTCAGCCCCTTTGAGCGTGCGTTTCATCTTCGTATTGCACAGGGGTTCCAATGGGCTCAATTTCAGGGAAGTCTACCGCAAAGCCATCAAGGGTGTAATGAAGGGCATCCCTTAAATAAACACGGGTCACCAATTCTTCATTTTCCCAGGCATTGTCAATCGGACCCTTATAGGCAAGCTTCTTATTTTTATCGAAAATGAAGGCTTGAGGCGTAACCTGAACACCAAAGGCTTTTGCCAATTGTTTATCCTCGTCATTGACGAGTTTAATAAAGGCTTTGTTTTGCTGGGCTTTTTCTATCAAGGCTTCTTCCTCTTCGGATGGCTCGTTATTGCCATTTTGGATATTTATAAAAAGGATGCCTAAACTATCTGGTTTATATTCATCAATGATTTTCCGGAAACGATTGCAATAAGCCTGGCTATAAGGGCAATAAGAAGAGTAAAATAGGAAAAGGATGGCATCGTAATTGTCAAAAATTTTGTGTGGTGCAATACTTTGTCCTTCTTCATCAACAAGTTCAAATTCGAATAAGGGTTCCCCAAGCTCCATTTTTACGTTTATCGCTTTATTTTTGCTCAGATTATTGATTGTACAAAGGTCTAAATTTTTTCTTAAATGCCATTAATTCCAGTATCGGATTCTCAGACCATTGAAGATTTTTACCGTGTTCCTTATCTTGTTTACGAGAATGATCCGAATTGGATTCCACCCTTAAGAAAAGACTTGGCCTTTATTTTTGATCCTAATAGCAACCCTGCCTTTAAAGAAAATGCCCTTCAAAGATGGGTTTTGAAAGATGAGAAAAACCGGAACATAGGCCGAATTGCTGCCTTCACAAAAAGTCAGCAAATTGAAAACGAGGATTGTGAAGTGGGTGGAATGGGTTTTTTTGAATGTATTGAGGATCAGGAAGCAGCTTTCACCCTCTTCAACCAGGCCAGAGAATGGTTGGAAACCAAAGGTGCCCAGGCTATGGATGGGCCTATTAATTTCGGGGAAAGAGACCGTTTTTGGGGATTATTGGTGGAAGGGTTTAAGCCACCCAGTTATCAGGAAAATTACAACCCGCCTTATTACCAAACCTTCTTTGAGGAATATGGCTTCCAACAGTACTTTCTCCAGAAAACTTTTGAATTAAGCAGGGATACTGTTAAAGTGGACCGTTTGAACAGTATTGTGGAAAGGGTAATTCACAGCAACAATATCAAAGTCAAAACCCTGGAATTGGATAAGGTGGACCAATATGCGGAAGACTTCATCACAATTTATAACCGTGCATGGGAAAATTTCCAGGACTTTAAGCCCTTAAACAAACAGGAGGTCAAAGAACTTTTAACCCAGGTTAAACCAATCCTGGAAAAAGATTTTATGCTATTTGCTTATTCGGAAGGTAAGCCGGCTGGGCTTCTCTTTATGCTGCCTGACGTCAATCAGATATTCAAGCATTTTGATGGAAAAATGGGATGGTGGGAAAAGCTTAAATTCCTCTGGCACCGGAAAAAAGGGACCATGGATAAATTGAAAGGGGTAGTGATGGGAATTCATCCGGATTACCAGGGAAAAGGCATAGATGCCATGTTGGTTCATAACCTGATCAAAAATGTCGAATCCAATAAACAGTATCAGCATGCCGAGTTATCCTGGATCGGAGGGTTCAACCCCAAAATGCAGGCAATGATGAAAAAGCTTAATGCCCAAGTAAGCAAAGTCCATATTACATACCGAAAGATATTTGACCCCAATATTACCTTTGAGCCTTATAAGATCGAGGAATAATTATTTACCAAGCCGTTGAGGGTCATGAAATGACCCAATCCCCATAATCATGTCAACAATTGAAAAGCCGAACTTTTATTGTATTGCTTAAAAAACCATTTTTATCGTTTGGCTCAAAGGTTTTACACTACATCTTTAAACTTTTCGGAAAAAGTTTCCTGAATGCCCGGAATTCAAACAGGGATAACAGGTAAATCAACATTCAGAAAACCTGTTTGGATAGGAATAAACAATCTTAAGGGTTGGAACGTAGTATAATGAACATCACTTTAAAGATCGCTGGAGGATTTTTTAACGCCGGTTTGGAAAAGCGAAATTTAAATCAATAAATTTGCACCACTCTTTTGAGAGGTCGATTCCGTAGCTCAGCTGGTAGAGCATCTCCCTTTTAAGGAGAGGGTCCAGGGTTCGAATCCCTGCGGGATCACGACCACCAATAAAAAAGCCCTCACAAAATAAATCGTGAGGGCTTTTTTATTTTTTACACACACATGTACACACATTAAAGCCAATTCATTTGGTGAAATCAATCCTACCACCTTTTTCGAATACTGGGTAAAAATTAAAAGCACTATAAAGCCTGAATTGGTCAAAATCTTGATAAGATAAAAGGAATTTGGTTCTACCACATTTTTTGTGGAAATTTAGTGCTGTGGTTTTAAATGGGGCCTTCGAGATTTTTTCGTTGCCAACCAAGGCTGATCCATTGACGCGTA
>CAZJWK010000099.1:0-10642 GCA_964549595.1 uncultured Sphingobacteriales bacterium
TTCGCCTAAAGGCGAGGGTTTTTCTCCCATTCCCAGAGCGAGACTAATAAAAAACCTTACGGATCTTTCCATTACATTGTTTCGGTTTAAAGATTTACTGCCTTCTCCAATCGTAACTGCATCTTTTCAATCCGGTCCATTAGCTTCTCCGTGCTCAGCCGCTCGCGCATGCGGTCTACCATAATGGGAAAGGCAAATGGTGTGGGTTTAGGCGGATGTTCTACAATGACCTTTTGGTTTTGAATCCGCTTTAAGGCCCTCCTTAATCGTACTTCCTCCAACTGGAATTGCATGACTTCTTCTGATGCTTGTTGTAATAAGGGATTGTTGGGTTCAAATTCCCGGAAAACTTCAAATAGTAATTGAGATGAGGATTGCAGGTGTTTTTCCGTATGCTGTCTTCCGGGATAACCTTTAAATATCAATCCTGCAATACAAGCAATATCACGGAACCTCCTTTTTGCCATTTCGGTAGCATTCAACGTTTCGTTAATATCTGACATTAATCGCTCCTCGGAAAACAGATCTTTAGATAATGCCTCCTCGATGGGCACATTTTTGTCGGATAGCAGTTCAAAGCCGTAATCATTCATGGCAATGGAAAAGGAAATAGGCTGAATACGTGAAACCCGATGGGCAACCAGGGCAGCCATACCCTCATGGACGTAACGTCCTTCAAACGGGTAAATAAAAACGTGCCATCCTTCGTGAGATTTGATCTTTTCGATGAGTAGTTCATTTTGACCTGGTAAATGAGACCAATTTTCCTGGAGCTCAAAAAGCGGTTGCAATAATGCCAACTCTGGTTCCTCAGGTTGTTTATGGGTAACTTTTTGAAGCTTTTCCCGAAGTTTAGCAGCAAGTTGAGAAGAAAGGGGCATCCGTCCTCCAAGCCAACTGGGCACCTTTCCGCTTTTCTTTTTCCGGGATAAGCGAACCCAGGCGGTCATATCCTTGATCCTTACCAACTCCAGGTTTCTTCCACCGAACCAGAAGGGCTCTCCCTCCTTAAGCCGGGAAAGGAACGTTTCCTCAATGGTCCCCAGGCTTTTGCCTTTCAGGAATTTCACCCGTAAGGCAGTGTCCCCGACAATGGTTCCTACATTAAGCCTTTGGCGGGTTGCTTTGCCCTTATCCCTAATACGGTAATACCCATTGACCTGCTGCACTTTGTTGTACTCATCATACTGCTTTAAGGATTGGCCGCCATGTTCAATGAAATCGAGGATCCATTGGAATTCATCCCGGCTAAGCTCATAGTAGGCATAGGTCTGGCAAACCTCCTCAAAAATTTGCCAGGGTTTAAATCCTTCAGAAACAGCCAGGGTTAGCAGGTATTGAATTAAGACATCGTATGGTTTAATGTAAGGAATGCGCTCCTCATAGACTTGATCATCCAAAGCAGTTTTCAAGGCCGCACCTTCGATTAGCTCCAGGGAATGGGTCGGTACAAAATAAATACTGCTGGTAGCCCCTGGCTGGTGACCACTCCTGCCAGCCCTTTGAGAGAATCGAGCTACGCCTTTCGGGCTGCCTACCTGGATAACGGTTTCCACCGGCCGGAAATCCACACCCAAATCCAGGCTGCTGGTACAAACAACCACTTTAAGCCGCTCCTCATGAAGCGCATTTTCCACCCAATAGCGTATTTCATTGTCAAGGGAACCATGGTGCAAGGCCATTTGACCGGCCAATTCCGGGTAAAAGAGTAGAAGGTTCTGATACCAGATTTCCGCCTGAGATCGGGTATTAGTAAAAACCAACGTTGTTTTGCTTTGCTTAATGACGGGGATGACTTTCTCTACTAATTTAATTCCGAGATGCCCGGCCCATGGAAACTTTTCAATGGTATCGGGAAGAACGGTCTCAACATGAGTATCTTTGGGAGCCTCACCTTTAACAATAACTGATTTATACGGGCCATAATTAGTTCCGAGTAAAATTTCCAACGCTTCTTCCATGTTCCCGATCGTGGCTGACAAACCCCAGGTTTGTAGATTCGGATTTAATCCCCTTAGCCTGGAAAGCGCCAATTCGGTTTGAACACCTCGCTTAGAGCCCATCAATTCATGCCATTCATCGGCCACAACCCCCTCCAGGTTTTCAAAAAGCTTCGGATAATTTTTGGTAGCAAGGAGAAGATGCAGGCTTTCCGGTGTAATGATAAGCGCTTCCGGCATGTTTCTTTTTTGCTTTTCCCGCTCGTTGGATGAGGTATCCCCGGTTCGCCTGCCTATTCGCCAGGGAATATCGAGATCATCACACATTCCCTGAAGGGATTCCTCAATATCCTTGGCAAGGGCTCTAAGGGGGGTTATCCACAATACTTTTAAGCCATTGTGCTTGTTTTGGGTGTAATTTCCCGGATCGCGGTTAATCCAGGAAGCCAGGATCGGTAGCCAAATGGCCTCGGTTTTGCCGGTACCTGTGGGTGCATTGACAATACCTGAATAACCCGAAAAAAAGTAGGATAAGGTTTTTTCCTGGTAAGAAAATGGTTGCCATCCTTTTTCGCTATACCAATTAATGATCTTTTTATAACCCTTTGTTTGGGTCATTGGCTAACCATTTTCTCGGAATAACCCACTTTAAGGACTTTTGGTTTAAAAACCGCGATAGAAGTAGGTGCCTACTTCATAAACCGCTTATTCTAAGGCAAGGGCTAACGGATCATAATTTTATCCCTAAAAAGTACTCCGCTTTTTGATTTCAAACGAAGTTGATAAAGACCGGAAGGTAAGTCGGTGATGTCCAATTTTTTCCTGAAGTTTTCCTTCCTTTTAACCCGTTTACCTTTGCTATTGAAAAGGGTTAAAGTGATTGATCTTTCGGGACCTTCGAAATAAATATGTTTTTTGGCAGGATTCGGATAAATTTTTAAAGAAGCGGATCTTTCCACATTGGAATAACCGGTTTCATGATAAGAAAAATGATCACAAGGGTCTATCCCATTTAACACGAGAATAGAAGCTTTTTGGTAAGTCGTACCGTTCATCCTGTAATCGGTGGTTTCTTTTAAGCCCACTCCTAAAAGCCCTTCTCTTCCGTCTTTACCTCCGTTATCATTGTAATTTTTTTTCAGGATTTCCTGTCGATGCTCCCAATTGCTCCCGGAATTGTTGTAGATGAAATTGTATACCGCAAACGCTGAAAAGTTTTTAAAATCAATAGAACTTTGGGAGGCAGTCCAGAAAATATTCTCCCAGTGGTATTCCATACAACCATTAACCGAGGGATTGGTTTTTAAACGTTCCGTAGGGGAATGACCATCAGCAAAATGCCCGGCTTCATTATGTTCGGCCAAATACTGGGCATAATCATCAGCAATTTGATCAATTCGTTCATCAATGTCTTCAAACGGCATCAATTTTCTGTGTTTCCTTTCCTCATTGATAACCCAGAAAGCCCTTTTCTTGCTACTCATTTTCACCCATTCAGAAGAATCCGGAAAATCAATATCGGGTAATTTCACCACATCAGCATCCGATTTGTTTTTTAACTGGCTGTTTTCTTTATCCCGGGCCCTGTTGAAACCGTCCTCCAGCTCAGACAAGGAAAAATTACCTGAGCCATTATTCAGGATAATATCCTGATTAAGGTCCGGATAGCTTTGGGCTAAGCAACCAAAGGGGAAAGAAAGGAATACCGGTAAAAGCAGTAACATTTTCTTTTCTAATACCATCGTAAGTATTTGTGGTTATACCTATTTTGTTTCAAATTTAAAAATAATTCAAATCCGGCGAAATACTTGACCAATAAGCCGTTTTACATTCATTTCACTGAGTAAAATACTGATCCAGTATTTGATACAAGTCCTCCAAACGATCGGCTTCATGAATCTCAAGGTCTTTTCGCCAACGGTATATCCTTGGAAACCGAAGGGCAATACCGGATTTATGCCGGTTAGAACGCTGAATGCCCTCAAATGCTAATTCAAAAACCCAATAAGGTTCTACCGCCCTGACAGGGCCAAAACGCTCCCTTGTATTTTGCTTGACCCAGCGATCAACCGCCCTGAGTTCTTTATCCGATAAACCGGAATAAGCCTTTGTAAAAGGGATCAGGGATGTTTGATCCTCATTCCAAACAGCAAACGTGTAATCAGAATACAAATTGGCTCTTCTTCCGTGCCCACGTTGTGCATAAATCATCACGGCATCCACAGTAAAGGGATCCACCTTCCATTTCCACCAATCTCCTTTGGTTCTGCCAACCTGGTAGGGTGAAGACCGGCGTTTTAGCATAATTCCTTCTGCAGCATGGGCTCGTGATTGTTCCCTTAAATCCTCTAATTCCTGCCAGGTTTGAAATTGAATTTCCTGTGACAGGCGTAAAACGGGCTGATCGGCTTTTTTAATAACCTGTTTTAACACCTTTCGCCTTTCTTCAAGCTTCCATTCCCGTATATCCGCTCCCTCAAACTCCAAAATGTCATAGCCCATGAAAACAATCGGAGCTTGTTCCAACAATTTTTTTGAAACATTTTTCCGACCAAGTCTGGATTGAAGCACATTGAAAGGCAATACCTTTCCTTCGCTAAAGGGCAGTAATTCTCCATCAAGCACAGTCCCTTCCGTTAGCTGATTCTTTAAAGTATGTAATTCGGGATATTGATCGGTTACCAATTCCTCTCCCCTTGACCAAATGAATAACTGACCCTGACGATAGACAATCTCAGCCCTGATTCCATCCCATTTCCACTCAGCATGCCACTCTTCAGGCTTTCCAAGCGAAGAAACCTCCCCTTCCAATTGATGAGCCAGGAAAAACGGGTAAGGCCTGGAAATATCAGCATTATTGTCATTCCCGTAAAACAAATCTTCATAACTCACTTCATCCGGGTGCCATTGCCCCATAATTTTGTGGGCCAGTTCCGTTGTGGGAAGGTCAGTTACATGGGATAAAGCCCTAACCATAAGCCGCTGTGATACCCCAACCCGGTATCCACCGGTCATTAACTTCGTAAAAACAAACATTTCCTGGTAATCCAGAAAGCGCCAGGCCTCCCTAACCAAACTTTCTTTTTCTGCCTCCTCTTTTTTGCCTAATTCCTGGATAAAATGAATCCAATCCGTAAGGCGGTAGCTTGAATCCCGGTATTTTCCGGATAAAAGCAATGCAATGGTTTCTGCCAAATCCCCGACTACATAATAACATTCTTCAAAAAGCCAGAATGGAATATTGGCCTCTTTGGCACACCATTCCCTCAAAAGGGGTGTCTTAAGCGGTCTTTTAGGCCTTTTACCGGTAAACAGCGCTAATGCCCAAAGAATATCCTGATTATTGGCATTATTGAAATAATCCGCCAGGAATTTAACCTTGGGGTTTGTTTTATTGGTCTGGTCTAAATTGGTAAAAAGCCTGGCAAAATCTTTCATAGTATTTTTTTACACCCCAATAAACACTTTAGCCGAAAAATTAAAATCACCAACATCTTTACCTGATTTTATGGCTTAAATGCCTCTATTCTAATTCATCCGCTTCGCCTCCATATTCTGTAGAAACCTCATAAGCTTCGTATCCTTGTTCCCTTAGCCAACGGGTCACGACATCATTGTAACCATGAGTCGCGTATATTGTTGAAGCGCCTGTTTCGCGGATGGCTTGATTTAATTCCTGCCAGTCTACATGATCTGAAATGACAAACCCCCGATCCGCTGCTCTTCTCCGCTTAGCACCGCGTAAGGTCATCCAGCCAGATGCCATTGCTGTAGAATAGGGCTCAAAACGTTTTGTCCAACCAGTGCCAATAGCGGAAGGTGGGGCCAAAAAAAGTCCCTTCTTACATTGATCTTTGGAAATAGATTGATCAAGTTTAGGAGCTTCCGGAAGCTCAATGCCAACCTCCCGAAAAACCTGGTTAATATTGGCTATGGAACCGTGTGTGAAAACCGGCCCTAAATCATTGCCGATTGCCTTTAATAACCGTTGAGCCTTACCTAAACTGTAAACCACCAATAAACTTCCCTTTCCCTCTTGTTGGTTATTTTGCCACCATTCCCGTATCCTACGGATTTCTTCAGTAGGATCCGGCCATCGGTAAACCGGTAACCCAAAGGTACATTCTGTGATAAAAGCATGACAAGGAACCGGTTCAAACGGGGTTGTTAAACCATCCTCATGGATCTTATAATCCCCGGAAACGACCCAGACTTCCCCCTGGTATGCTACCCTAACCTGTGCCGAACCCAAAATATGTCCGGCCGGGTGGAATGAAACCTTCACCCCGTTTATTGCTTTGGACTCTTCATAGGCCAGCGTTTCAACTTTGGCTTCCGAGCCTAATCTGTATTGCAAAATGGGATAAGCAAACTCATGACAGAGGTAGTGGTTATTCCCGTATCTACAGTGGTCGGAATGAGCGTGGGTAATTACGGCCTTTTTTACCGGCCTCCAAGGATCAATGTAAAATCCTCCCGGTTCACAATAAATACCATTTTCACTGAAAGTTAATAAGGCCAAAGCGCAATGACTTATTCATGTTTTTATTAAAACCAGAAAAATAATGATTAATCAGGGGAAAAAGTTTACGCTGGTGGGTTATCATTACTTACCCTGTTTATACAAAAAATTCCTCAATACCCGGTAACGTTCGTCATTAAAACGTCCCTCAAATGTAGCATTATCGGTGGATAAGTTATTACCAAGAAGCATAGCAAAAGGTTTCAAGGGTTCTATATGACTCATGATTAACCTGATAATACCCACCATAGGTAAGGCCAGAATTAAGCCCGCAACACCCCAGATAGTGCCAAACACGAATAAGGAAATTATGGCAACCAAGGGGTTTATTTTTACCGAAGAGCCCACCACTTTAGGAGTTATCAGATTGCCTTCTAGTTGCTGAATAACCAAAAAAACCGCAACAACAGCCATTGGCTGCCAAAGGGTAGCAAAATGCAATAAGGCATAAAGAAAAGGCAGGGTTCCTCCAATGAAAGTGCCAATATAGGGGATGATGGTTAAAAGGGCTGCCAAAAAGCCCCAGAAAAGGGGATAAGGAAGACCAATTAACCAAAGACCGGAGGAATTCAATAAGCCAAGGATAAACACAACGATTAAGAGCCCGTAAATATAATTTTGGGCTAAACGCAAAATTTCGCCTAAAATCCGGCTAATGGCCAATCGCTTTTCCTCACTAAACTGGATTAACAAAAACTGCTTAAAGGAACTTCGGTAAAGTAGGAACAAAAAGCTATATATAGGCAACAAGCCCAATGTAGTAACCAATATGGAAGGATTAGGGATAGAACCTACTAAAAAATTTAAAATACGAGCGGATACATTGGCCATCCAATCTTTAGCTGTGCCAATATCCAAATTGAAAGTTTGTGCCAGCCAATTCAATACACCTTGCAGGGTATTGGGTATAAGCGTCAGGATTTCATCCACTTGAGAAAAGAAAGGGTAAAATTGCCTGGATAAAAACCATCCTAACCCAAATATCAAGGTTGTTAACAAAATCAAGGTTATCAGGATGGAAATTGCCCTTTTCCGAATGTATCTTTCAAAAAAGTGACAAAGGGGATAAATTACCATCGAAAAGAAAATACTGGTTACTATTGGGATAAGGATGCCCCTCCCTATCACCATCAAAAAACCAATGATGGTTACTATGATTAAAAAGGAGGCGATAGCATTTATACGGAGGTTACTCAAACGCATAGAGGCCAAAGTTAAAATAATTAAGATTTGGATCTCATTCTTTCTTCAAAAAGTATTTTTTGGTTTAAGGTTTGTTGAAAACATGTTTAAACATTTTTACCCTGAAATTCGTTGTTGGTGGTGCTGAAATATGACAATTATCATTGAATCAGTGGAGTTTATTGCTGAATTTTGTACAAAACAAAAAGTAGTCAATTATGGAAAACAAGCATGAAAATCAAACATTACAAGAGAAACCTGTAATGCCTCGTATAGGAGATAAGGCACCTGATTTCACCGCAAGTACAACCCAGGGTGACATCAAATTTTCTGAATTCAACAAAGACCACTGGGTAATACTGTTCTCCCATCCGGCAGACTTCACTCCGGTTTGTACTACCGAACTAACCGAATTTGCCAAGCAAAAAGAATGGTTTGACCAGATGAACACCAAGTTGATAGGACTGAGCATTGACAGTATCCATTCTCACCTGGCATGGGTCCACAATGTCAAGGAAAAAACCGGCACCTATATGGATTTTCCGATTATTGCGGACCTCGATCAAAAAGTAGCTCAACTTTACGGTATGCTCCATCCCGGGGAAGCCAGTACAGCCGCTGTTCGGGCCGTCTTTTTCATTGATCCCAAACAAACCATACGATTGATTATGTATTATCCCTTAAATGTGGGAAGGAACATGGAAGAAATGAAAAGAGTCCTGGAAGCCCTTCAAACCGCTGATGAAAAAGAAGTGGCATTGCCCATCGATTGGAAGAAAGGCGACAAAGGCATTGTACCGCCACCAAAAACCCTTGACCAAATGAAGGAAAGGGATGAAACCGATAAAGAAAAAGTCGATTTCTACCTGGTTAAGCAAGATACTTAAGCCATTTACTCCTGCTTAACTTTAAGCCCGGCTAAAAGCGACTTAGCCGGGCTTTTTTTATCACAGTTTTTACCTTCATTCCTGGCTTCTCATAATCTATCGCTAACCCATC
The DNA here is from genome assembly GCA_964549595.1 of uncultured Sphingobacteriales bacterium. Lineage (GTDB taxonomy): Bacteria > Bacteroidota > Bacteroidia > CAILMK01 > CAYYUA01 > CAZQQN01. The sequence continues at coordinate 8,644 of CAZJWK010000099.1, forward strand.
CCTAAATCTTTATGGCCCTTTCGGTAAAGGATCAGGCTGATTTAAAACCGTAGAAAATATAGTACCTCCGTTTTTGTTTCAACGTGTAAATGTTGATTCTGGCATTGATGGCGAAAAAAAGCTTTAATAACAGGTTGCTGAGGGACCATTTTAATTGAAATCCCTTAATGTATTGCTTGTAGGACTGAAAGGCTTTTATAACGGGGTCAGAAATATCCTTCTTAGCGTGCAAAGTAAGGTTAACCTTTTTAAAGGCTTCTATATAATCCGCTAATCCCCAATGCTTAAAACTCATATTCTTTTTCCACTTATTCAGCATGGAACTTCCCTGGTGGGTAGTGAGGATATCAGCAATCATAAATTCACCACCAGGCTTTAAGACGCGTGATACCTCATTCAAAAATGCGGTTTTATCAGGGTAATGAAAGGCACTTTCAATATTTATGACGGCATCAAAACTTTCATCCGGTACCTCCTCCAAATTTTGCGCATCATTCACCGTAAAACTTACATTAGTAACCCCCGAATTTTGCTTTTCCTTTTTTGCTATTCGGATGTTATCGCTATTCAGATCAATTCCCTGAATCTCACCCACATCATAATGTTTAGCCAGATACAAACCCACAGTCCCATTGCCACAGCCAATATCCAATATTTTCTTGTTAGAAAGGGATGATAATTGATTCACACAATGGTGAATCATGTTTTTCTGGGCTTTGTCAAAAGAATCCTTTTCGCTCCCGTAAAAAGGATAATGAAGCATTCGATAATTTCCATCAATGGCTTTTAAAGCCATATTCATGGATTCGTAATACTTGTTTTTGTTAAAGGCTGATTTGAGCAAATTAAAAAATAGCATGTAAAATGTTTGGGTACCATTCAATGAAAATTAAAAAACGAAACCAAGTCCGGAATTTAGAAAAACAGATTTGGGAATGAATAAAGCGTAAAAGGCTAAAAGCGTGCTTTTTAAAAAGCAGATTAGCCTCGTTACTTCATCCAAAATTCAAGCGATTTATCGAAAAATTAGCGGGTAAAATTATGAACCTTTTAAGGACTACAAATGGGAAAGGTCATGCAAAGCAATGCTCAAAAACCTTTCATAAGCTTAAGCTATACGGAAAAATGTCGTGCACCCAAGGGTGCTAAAATTTTATGACTACTTCTCCTTAACCATTCCTAAGACACATCTCGCCTGGACAGCGGTAGCCTTAACCTTCTCCCTTTTACGCTTTTTAAAAGCCTTTTGGATGGTCTTGTCATTCCGGACTTCAACCTTAACTGATTTAAAGCCCTTTTCGGCAATCTCCTTCATTTTGGACTTTTTAATATTAAATTTAAGGCTGTAATTGGTAAAAACGTCCATATCCCTATTACCTGTAACCTCATCTTTCCTTCCCATCCTTCGTGAAACAGTAGGAGTGGCTTTATTGACAGATTTAAGGCTAAAGGACTTACCATCCGTCAAAGTGAGCTTTAATGATTTGCCTTGGGAAATTTCGAATGCTTTTTCCCCTTCGTAAGTAAGGATAAAAACGATATTCGTGCTATCCGGCTTTTTTTCATAAGCTATAAACATGTCCGGATCAACAAAGCCAGTAACGCTCACTATTTTATGGCCCTTTTCATTTTTCTTATACTTACACTTTCCTTCCTCACATTGATTGGCGGTACAAACAAATAACACACTAGCAAAAAATATGGGTTTCAGGAATTTTATTGACCTTATCATAAAAAAATAATTTTGATGATTGGTTTCAAACTTAGTAAATATTTACGGAATAGCTTAAGCCGGGAATATAAAAAGGGATTAGAAAAAAACAGGAAAACACGCTATTGTAAACCCTCTGTAAAGCAATTATCAGATTAGTTTCGCTTTTTTCCCTCGATCGGGAAAAATCATTTTTTTCCGTTATGTCGGTTTAAAATCTTTTGAGCATTATCTATTTGTTTTACAGGTCTACAATGAATTTTATGAAAAAATTTTTAAGAAGTTTTG
>CAZJWK010000100.1:0-10600 GCA_964549595.1 uncultured Sphingobacteriales bacterium
ATTTAAGATTTAGGGAAGCTCCCAAGCCACGGGTTTTATACCCGTGGCTTAAAAAAATTTTTTATAAGAAAATCTCCCACTAACCAATCGATTTTTTAATGGCCTGAAAAGCAATTTTTTAAATTAGTTTTTGCTAAAATTTTATAGGGGAAGTTGTCTTAGGGTTCCCGGACATTGGGTAGGGAGTCATCAGGAATGAAAATTTTAATACGGGTTGGAATCTTAAAAGTTATCCCCGATTTCCATTTTAAGAGGGTTAGAGCCTATTGGCATTTTTTAACAATTTCTTTAAATCCATATTGCCCATTTGCCTTAATTTTGTCTTATCAAAAAAATTCATTTATGCGTCTGGCAGCGATAGACTTGGGTTCCAATGCCGTCCGCTTGTTGTTCAAGAATGTGTTTACCCACAACAATGTGACTCATTACCAGAAAGAATCATTAATACGGGTGCCCATTCGTTTGGGTAAAGAAGCTTTTGTGGATGGGGTAATTTCGGATGCTAAAAAAGACCGGTTGTTAAAGACCATAGAAAGTTTCACTACTTTATTGGATGTCTACGGAGCAGAAGGGTATATGGCCTGTGCCACCGCTGCATTCAGAGAAGCTGAAAACGGTGAGGCCATAGTGCAGGAACTTCAGGAAAAAAGTGGTCTGACCATTGATATTATTAATGGCCGTCAAGAAGCCAAAATCTTACATTCGCTGGATCTATCCCATTACCTAACGCCTGATCAAAACTGTCTTTATATCGATGTGGGGGGTGGTAGTACAGAAATTTCCCTTTTTGTGGAAAATAAGTTTTTGGACTCCCAATCTTTTAAAATCGGTACTATCCGGATTTTGCATGATCTTGTGCAGGACTCCGAATGGGAAGCCATGAAGAAATGGCTAACCTACCTGAGGAAACAATACGGTGAATTGTATGTGATCGGTTCAGGCGGGAATATCAACAAGCTGATCAAAATGTATGGTAAGAAAAAGAAGAAAAGGCTTAATTACGATCACATAACAAGGGCTCAGGAGGAATTGGCTACTTATAAGTATGAAGAACGCATCAATTTGTTGGGCCTGAAACCGGACCGGGCCGATGTTATTCTCCCGGCCACTGAAATATTTAAAAAGGTCATGTTTTGGGGAGGCATTAAGAAGGTCTATGTGCCAACCATTGGCATAGCCGATGGCTTGATTAAGTTACAGCGTGAGCAGAGAAAAGAGGAAGCAGGTTCCAGGGTGAAAGTAGAAGATTAAGCCTGCATTGGCTTAATGGTTGATCAACCATTTTTCTGGTGAATCTGCATTCTGCTGATTTCCATTTTGGAAGCCATTCATTCTTTTGCAGTAGTTATAGAACGCATATTGACTTCTAAGAGAATCGCCCCCTGTTTTTTGGTAGGCATTGGATTGCTCGCTGTCAATAATTCGCCCTTTTCGGTTGTCGTTCAATTGCAGGGAAAGGTAATGTAGCAGCTCGCCTTTAAGATCAGCATCTTCTACCGGGAAAAGCGCTTCAATCCGCTTATCGAGGTTCCTTTTCATTAAATCCGAGGAACCGGCAAAAACCAGGTTTTCGCCTTTATTCCGGAAAACCAATATCCGGCTGTGTTCCAAAAAGCGGTCAACAATACTAATGGCCCGGATGTTTTCGCTAACCCCTTCTATACCAGGTATGGCACAGCATATACTCCTGGTAATCAGTCTTATCTGAACACCTTCCTGACTGGCTTTGTAAAGCTTTTTGATTACCGCAGGATCCTGCAGGCTGTTGACCTTAATGATGATGTAGGCGCCATGCCCTTCTCTGGCGTTTTTGATCTCTTGGTCGACATAGGCTTTGAATTGATTCCTCAGGTTAAATGGGGCAATCCAGAGATGCTTAAATTCCGGGATAGAAATATTCCTGGTAAAATAGCGGAACAGTTTAAGCGCATCACTTGTCAGACGTTGGTCGCAGGTAAAAAAGCCGGTATCGCAATAAAGCTTGGCCGTGTCCTCATTGAAATTGCCGGTACTAAAATAGGCATAATAACGCTTTCCATCCGGATCTTCCCTTGAAAACAACATGATTTTGCTGTGTACCTTAAGTACTTCATGACTGTAAAGTACCTCAGCACCAGCTTTTTCCAGAAGGTTGAACCATTGAATATTAGAGGCTTCCTCAAACCGCGCTTTCAGCTCAATGATCACCGTTACGTGTTTTCCCCGATTGGCTGCCCTGATCAATTCCTTAACAAGGTCTGATTGTTTCGCAAGGCGGTAAAGGCTGATGTAAATGTGGGTGACTTGGTTATCCGATGTGGCTTCTTTAAGCCAGTTTAACACAGGGTCAAATGATTGGTAAGGCAAATGTAGCAATTGTTCTTTCTCTGCCACTTTGCTAAAAATTCCCTGATCTCCGATTATTGGGTGAGAAAGGGGAGGCAGGGGCTTATATTTCAGGTGCGTCAAGTCCTGGAAAGGGAAATTAAAAAGGTCGGAAAAGTCATGGTATCTGCGAGCAAACTTGGGATCTTCGGCTTCTATATTGAGTTTTCTGCAAAATACCTGTAAGAGCCCTCCCGGTATATCGGGGTCGTAGGATATACGCGTGGGTTCACCCAGTTCCCTTTTTTTCAGGCTATGTTTGATCTTTTTAAGGACGCTTTCGGAAACATCACCTTCAATATCCAGCTCAGCATCCCTTAGTATGCGGATAGTGTATCCTTCCACTTCATAAAATCCGGGAAATAAATCCTCTAAGTAGAGCCTTAGAATATCATCCAGGTAAATGACATATTGATGACCTTTGCTCTCCGGTAGTGTGATAAACCTTGGTAACGATTCCGGAAACTTAACCAATCCATATTGGCGGTTTTCATCACCTGATTTTAAGGAAATGGCAAAATAAAGCCAGTCATCCCGGAGGAATAAGGGCTGCTCATCATCCTCAATGATAAAGGGTTCGACCCTTGGTTGAATTTCACTGATGAAGTAATTCTCCAGGTAATCTCGTTGTTCTGAGGTAATGCTTTGGTCATCCAGGAAATGGATATTGGCTTGTTCAAGATCCCTTAAGATCTCTTCCTGGAAAATCCGGTTAAATTCCTTGCGTTGCCGGACTACCTCTTCCTTAATCTTATTGAGCAATTGCTCAGGGTCTTCATCCAGTTTTTGCCGGGTATTTTTTTGGAGGTGCATGAGCCGCTTAACCGTAGCGACCCGAACCTTGAAAAACTCATCCAGGTTATTGGCATAAATGGCCAGGAAATTAATCTTATCAAGCAATGGCACATCAGGATCCTTCGCCTCCTGTAGCACACGGTAATTAAAGGACAACCAACTCAATTCCCGGTTTATGTAATAGTCTGGAATACCCTGGCCCATTTTAGTCTTTTAAATCCAACAAAAGTATCCATAAAAGGATAATAAGGTTTTGCAATATGATTAAGTTTTTGTTAATCCCGGCCGTTACAACCCGCTTAGCTTGAGCACGGAAATGATAAGATGGGATTCAGCCAATTATCCGTAAAACTATCAGAAAAACATGCCCAAAAAGGGTAGAAAATTTAAACCATGAATAGGTTCAAACGGCTATGTTTTTTATTCAGTGAGTGTGATTTTCCCTAATAACCCGGTTTATTTATTTGGCTTTGTGCAATAACCACCATGGAAGACCGGGGTATTGATGGTGTTCATAATGATAGCCAAAAAAGTAGCAGGTTAAAAAAGCCCATACATGATTTTTGGCCTGTGTGGAGGATTTATGCTTATTGGGCTTGGATGATGGTTCCTTGTGGGGTAAATAGGTGCCAAAATAAAACAACTGCAGAGTACTCAGGATACCGGGAATTACCCAGAATAACATGATATTGGCTTCATGGAAATACAGGTTAAGGATGTTATAAGTCCCTGCCATTAACACTATCTGAATGATTCCCAGGTAATTTTTCATAAAATGGAAATACCAAATCCAGAAAGGCCCATCGTGGTAATCAGGATCACTTTCTTCAGCAACCTGGCCATGGTGCTTGTAATGGTTTTTACAAAGCTTGGGGTAAAAATTGAATGCAAAGAGCCCTGCCGCGATCCAGCCTATCAGGTGGTTCCATTTTTTGTTGGGAGAAACCGTTCCGTGCATGGCATCATGGGCAGTAATAAAAAGGCCTGTATAAAGGTGCGTTTGTAATAAGATTAACAACAAAATGAGCGGATCACTAAGGGAAACCTGGTAAAAAAGGTTAAAGCACAGCAGCCCAACCCATGAAGCAATGATCAAAAAACCGATAAGCATACCGAAATGATACCGGAATAAGGAGTATTGGTCTGCTTTCAATAAATGAGCCATCTTGTATGATTACCTGCTTACTTGGTTTTTGCTATATCTGACAAAGACCAAAGTTAAAAAATGAGGGGAATTTTAAAAGCTTTCAATTGCTTGCTTCACATCTTCCATAAGCCAGGCCGGGGTAGAGGTGGCACCGCAAACACCAACGGATTCATTCGGTTCAAACCAGTCTTTCTTGATTTCTGACTTGGCTGATACAAAATAAGCATTAGGGTTTGTTTGGCGGCAAAGCTCATAAAGCACTTTTCCATTGGAGGACTTTTTACCGGCTACAAAAACGATCTTGTTGTAATTTTTCGCAAAATTGATTAAATCCTCATCCCGGTTAGAGACTTGCCGGCAAATCGTGTCGTGGGCATTTACCCTGATTCCTTTGGCCTCAATGGCTTCTTTAATTTCCTGAAATTTCCGCGTATCCTTTGTGGTCTGACTGTAAAGGGTAATTTCCCCGGGCATATTGGCAAAATCAAGGTCATCTACTTTTTCAAAAACCACCGCTTCCCCATTTGCCTGGCCTTGTAAGCCGGCTATTTCAGCATGGCCTTTTTTCCCGTAAATGTATAGGTTTTCTTTTTTATCGAACGCGTTCCTGACCCTGTTTTGTAATTTTAATACCACAGGACATGAGGCGTCTACCAGTTCTATGTTATTCTGGCTTGCAATTTGGTAGGTTTCAGGAGGCTCGCCGTGCGCTCTTATCAGTACTTGCTCGTTGTAAAGGCTTTTAAGTTCATCATGCCCAATGGTAATTAATCCTTTTTGCTGCAGTCTTTTTACTTCTTCATCATTATGCACAATGTCTCCCAAGCAATAAAGGTAACCATGCTCATCGAGCATTTCTTCAGCCAGCTCAATGGCATAAACCACACCAAAGCAAAAGCCTGAATTTTCATCTACATTGACATTCAGGTTGAACATGACTTTTGTTTTATAATTTTAACTAAAACAATAACAAATAATGAGGTTAAATGTTTGATTTTTTGCATTTAAAGTATTCATAAAGGAGAATGTTCAGGAAAATCAATAACATGGAATAAATCGTATCCTCAACAGGTATCGTTCCTATCCTGAATCCGAGGTTTTCCGCATCGTTATAGCTCACCACCGGCAGGGCTGTGAGGATACCATTGACGATAAAAAAAGGAAATAGGTGAACCACGTATGTTAAGAAAAACATACTCAGGTATTGAGGGTTTAATGCAAAAGTGGTGACAACCAGTAAAATGCCTGTGGATAAGAAAGTTACAGCCGTATAAAGCAGGTTATAATGAGTAATGCCTAAAATAAGCAAAATAATTCCCAAGGTGTAGGCAATTCCCCTTCCGAGCTTAGGGAAAAGGTTAGGCCGCAAGTAGTTGATAAGCACTTCGTAAATGAAAATACAGGCAAAGGGTACTGTTAAAAAGAATAGCCACTCCTCAACCGGTAACAGTAAAAATTCGGGCCCTACCACATAACGATGGTTAAATTCCCAAATGCCCAAATGCGTAAACCCAAAATCCCAGATTATGAATACAATGCCGACCGGTATAATGGCATACAAAGCATAAAGCCAGTTCCGGAAAAAGTGTACCTTTTTATCAAAAGACAACGCTACAGGGAATAAGAGTGTAAAAAAATTGAGCAATAAGTAAGTGTACATTTTACTGAAGATGCTGCTTTAGCATTTGTTCTTCTGACTCATTACAGCGGTTGCTTTCCAGCATAAAATTAAGGATCACTTTTCGAACCTGGTAGGGTTTGCTGGGCCTCTTACTGTTATTTTTCCTGAAATACTTAATAACAAATGATTTGTCGCTTTCTATATGGTGATCATACCCAATAAAACTTGGTGTATAGTGGGTTATTGACAGCCTTAAAAACCTTAATTCTAAGTCATTGGATTTTCGGTCGATGGCTTTGTTAATCAGTTTCATACCATTTTCCAGATAGGTTAGCTTATTGTAAGGATTCCAGGCATGCCTGGCCATAATGGCTTTTGAGGAGCCTTTGTACCCCAGTTCTAATGCCGATGGGTTTTCAAGGCGCTTCATTTTTTTATGGAACAGTTCAGCTGAATCTGCATCATCAATGGCAGCCATGTAAAACTCCCTGATTTCAGAGATAGGAAGGTTCTGGGCAAAAGCCCCGTTTGATAAAAAACAAAAACTAAGGATTAAAATTAAATGACTCATTTTTTCAGATGTAATTTAATCCATGTTTGACATAGGATTCAGCCATCAGGAAAGCTTTTTTCAGGTTTGGAACGCGTACACGCCTGGATTTTACTTCCGAGGCCGGTAATTGTTTGATTTTATTGAAGAGGGTTTTGTAATAGATATAGGCCGTATAAACGCCTAACCGCGCTCCGACATTTAATTTTAAAATCCCGTCATGCGCTTTTTTGAAATCCTGTTCAATGTCATTTTCAATTTGTTGTTTTGTGGCATTATCGAATTGCTCAAAAACAACCCCTGGAAAGTAAATGCGGCCCCTTTCAAAGTAATCACTTTTCATGTCTCTTAAAAAGTTAACCTTTTGAAAAGCGGCTCCCAGCTTTTTAGCCGGTTCTTCCAGCTTTTTGAAGCGTTCTTCATTGCCCTGGCAAAAAACCTTTAAGCACATTAGGCCGACCACTTCAGCCGATCCGTAAATGTATTCTTCAAACAAAGGGGAATCGTAGGAAGAATAAGTCAGGTCCATTTTCATGCTTCGTAAAAAGGCATCAATGTAGTACAAAGGGATATCATAATGGTTTACTACATCTTGGAAAGCATGCAAAACAGGATTCAAACTTATTTGCTCCTGAATGGCTTTCTGGGTATCTTCTTCAAAGCGTTTGATTAGCTCATTTTTATTGGATTCGTGAAAAGTGTCGACAATCTCGTCAGCCAGGCGCACAAAGCCGTAAATGGCGTATATGGATGAATGGTAATGTTTGTCAAGGGTACGGATGCCCAGGGTAAAGGAAGTGCTATAAGCTTTTGTGATGTCTCTGCTGCATTGGTAAGCCACAGCATTATACAGCTTGTCCATAATCATTCAGTATTTTATTGGTTGTCAATCGCGAGCTAATAACCACTATCGGCAATCCGGTCCCCGGAACAGTGGATGCACCGGTGTAATAAAGGTTATTAAAATCCTCATCCTTATTGGCCGGCCTAAAACCACCGATTTGGTTCATATCGTGAGCCAGACCCAGCCCACTACCTTTGTAGAGATTGAATTTCGATTCCCAGTCTTTAGGGGTCCAGGTTTCCTTTACCAAAAGGTTATCCTTTATGGGAAATCCGGTTCTTCTTGACAAATCATCTATAATGTTATCGGTTAAATCTTCTGCATCGGACCAATCAGGCTTATGTCTTAAATCTGGTACGGGGCAAAGCACAAACAAGTTTTCACAGCCCTCCGGAGCAGAATCGGGATTGGATTTGGAGCTGACGCTGACATAATAATAAGGATGTTCCGGAGCTTCAGAGGTATGAAATATGGTACTGGCGTAATCCTTAAAATTGCTGCCCAGGAAATAATTGTGATGGTCTAAATTGTTAAGCTTCCCCTTGACACCAAGGTAAAGGGTAAAGGGCGCCAAGGTCCAGTGCATTTTGTTTAGCTTTTCTTCTTTATAGCTTGGCTTGTTTAGCACCTGGCCCCGGAAAGCGGCAGCATCGGCATTGGCCACAAAAAGGTCTGCTTCCCAGATTTTTCCCTTTTGATCAATAAATCCTTTTATGCGCCCATCTTGTTTTTGAAAATCTTCAATGGTGGTATTGTAAATAATATTGACGTTAAAGCTTTCAAGAAGCCCTACGATACTTCTTACAATTTGATACATGCCCCCTTCGACATTCCAGTACCCATCATGTTTTAATTCCGTATAGTTCAGCAGGCTGTAGACAGCCGGCGTGTTAAATGGGGTCGAGCCCAGGAAAAAGGCCACAAGAGAAAAAATGATCTTTACTTCCTCCGATTGAAAATTCCGGGAAAGTTCTTTCCACATTGACCTGAACATTCGTGGAGCATGTTGCCAGGGGACTTTTGTGAGCTGAAAAAGGTAATCCGGTAATGATTGAAAATTCTTCTTTATAACTTTATACTCAGTATCTTTGAAGATTTTTTCTGCGGTAGCAAGGTATTTTTTAGCTTTTTCGTAGAAATGAGGCTCTAAATCTGCTAATTCCTCGGCAAGCAAGTGAAGATCTTTGTAGATCCTTATTGAGTGCGTTAGATGAGCAAAATTGACGGTGTAAACAGGATCAAGTGCTTTTAATGACAACGGGTTATGAACACCACTATCCCGGAATAACTCCTCAAATTCATAGCTCATGCTAAAAAAGGAGGGACCGGCATCAAAAGTGAAACCTTCTTTTTGGAATGTGTTTAATCGACCTCCCGGCTGGCTGTATTGCTCCAATATGGTGACACTATAACCCCTGGAAGCCAATCGCAACGCGGTGGAAAGCCCTCCGAGGCCGGCACCAATGATGAGCACTTGCTTTTTCAAACCGATTTTATTTTACTGTTCATTAAAATGCTTAAACATGGGCAATTGTTTCTTTAACTGTTTACGAGCCAGGTGTATACGGCTTTTTACAGTCCCTATGGGTATATTCATTGCTTCGGCAATCTCATCATATTGATAGCCCTCATAATGCTTGAGAAAAGGAACCCGATAGGATTCGCTCAGTTTGTAAATGGCCTTTCGAATGGCCTTCATATTCATTTCGGATTCTCCCTCGTTGGGTAAGTTTTGCGTTGCTAAGTTAATATAATAAAAGCTATCTGTGTTGTCAATAATGGTATTTTTCTTTTTCTGACGTCTGTAGTCATTGATAAAAATGTTTTTCATGACGGTGTAAAGCCAGGCTTTAAGGTTTGTACCATCTTTAAATTTATCCCGGTTAGCAAATGCCTTGTAAATGGTTTCTTGTAAAAGATCCCTTGCATCTTCCATGTCTTTTGTAAGGTTTAGCGCAATGGGTTCCATGTTTTCGACATAGCTAACCACTCGATTGTTGAATTCTAATACGGTCATTTTTCTACAATTTTGAACGTTTTATCAAGACAAACCTACAAAAATTAAACAATTTGGCAATATTTTGTTTAAAAAAATTTGTAATAATTTAAACAAAATAAGAATGGTTAGGGGATAATGGAAGAAAACATCTGATAAGCTTGGTAATCTTGTGCGTTAAAATGATGCCTTCGGAATTTTTTTCCTGATTTATTCCTTTTACCTTTGCTGAAAGGTTGTTGTTATGACGCAGGATAGCCTTGATTACGAAGTATTTTCTTTTTACAAATTTGTAACCCTGGCTGACCCGGAGGGTTTTAAAGAGCGGCATTATGATTTTTGCCGGAGTATAGGAGTAAAAGCCAGAATAATCGTGGCCGGAGAGGGAATCAATGGTGTAGTGGCCGGTCGAAAAGAATCAACCCAGCGTTACCGGGCTTACTTAACGGATATCCCGGAATTCTCCGACATTCATTTTAAGATCCATGAAACCGACCATTTATACCTGAGAAAGGTTCAGGTTAAACATAAATCTGAGATAGTCAACTCGGGTATAGAAAACCCTGAGGATATTTCTCCACTTATTGATGCCGGAACCCATGTAGATCCCAAAACTTTTAAAAACTTGAAAGACCGTGATGATGTGATCATTTTGGACGTACGTTCTAATTATGAAACCGAAGTGGGGAAGTTTAAAAATGCCTATACACTGGATATTGATAATTTCCGGGAATTTCCTGATCAATTGGAAAAACTTAAGCCTTTCCAAAACAAAAAAATCTTAACGTATTGCACAGGAGGCATCAAATGCGAAAAAGCCACTGCCTTGCTTAAGGCAAAAGGTTTTAATGAACCCATGCAACTCAGTGGAGGGATTTTACAGTATGCAAAAGAGGAGGGAGGTGAAGACTTTGAAGGCAAGTGCTATGTCTTTGATGAAAGGTTAGTGATTGATGTCAATGAAGTGAATCCAACCACCATATCGCAATGTATTCACTGCAATCGATATGCTGCCCGTATTATCAATTGTGCCAATCCTGATTGCAATGCACAGGTGATCATTTGTGAGGACTGTGGTTGGGAATGGGACGGTGCATGTTCTGAGAAATGCCTGCATAACCCCCGTAAAAGGCCTTATGATGGTTCAGGGTACTATCCCAAAGACAAAATGCTTAACATCGGATATTCAGGGCAATAAACAGGTTAATAACGGATATCATCATCCTGTTGACTTTTTCCTAATGGCTTCATTGAACCACACCCACCTATAAACTTACCGGTAG
>CAZJWK010000101.1:0-10404 GCA_964549595.1 uncultured Sphingobacteriales bacterium
GTTACAAGGGCAAGTTGGTACCGAAAGGGGTTTACATCTATCGCATCGTAGTGACCGGTGAGGATGGTTCCACTAAGGAGTTTAAGGGAACGGTGACCGTTATTCGATAGGCTGAAAAATTTCATTGAAAGCAGACAGCATAGAAGACCTATTAATTTACCCTTAAAAAGCAAACGCTACCCATGAAAACCAGCTTTTGGAGGCGTTTCATGATCATTTTTTGCTTAAGCTTAATAGGCTTATCCATCAGGGTATCGGGTCAAAATGGTTTTATAAAAAACATTTCTCTTAAAAAACGCCAATTTCCTTACAAAGCGTTAGATACTTTTCAAATTGCGGATTCCCTTAAAAAACCAGCCTACGCTTTGGATACCAGCTACCTGCCTTCTTTATTTCAACGGTACTGGACCGATACCATTAATAAAATCTTTACGCCATTGCCCAAAAACATTTCCAGGATGTATTTAATTGACCACAGGATTATTAAGGCCCAATCTCATTATTGTTCAAAATCAAGGGCTACCTTTCATTCTTTCAATTTTATTACTATGCTATTTACGAAAGATTCCCTTGAACGGATTTATTGGTTGTCCTATTTCCGTGAATGCCCTGAAATTCCCTTGGAAAGGAAAGGTGTTTTAGCCAATTATGGAATATTGGCAGAACACCGGATAAGCGATACATTGATCAAAGAAGTCCATTCCCATTTTGTATCGGAAAAAGTTATCCGGAGAAAAACGCGTTTTTGTTTCAAAGGTACCGCCAAGAAAGATACCCAAGTCCAATATTTACACATGTATTTGGACTCTGATCCAGGCCCTGCTTACTGGTATTTGGGAGGCAAAAAATACGAGAATGGGGAATTGATTAGAAAAAACATACCGGATTCCCTGACCCCAAAAACAGATTAAATGCCAAGACGCAGGAAAATTTTATCCATACCACTAAAGCTACTGGTCATTGTGGCTTTAATAGGGAGCTTTTTTAAGCTTCAACATTATCCAGGGGCCACAAAATTTTTAACAATAGGGTTATTGGGCGTATTGATTCTTTATCCCATTAGGTTTGCATGGAAAAGGCCCAAAAGGCTCAAAGACTGGGTTAAATTAATTTACATCTCAGAATGGGTGTTAAGTGGTTATCTCAAATTAATTCATTATTATGAAATCCCCTATTCTGGGATTCTGGGAAGCATTGCATTTTTGTCATGGATTGTTTTGGAAGCAATAGACTATTTTTACTACCAATATTGGGAATACCCGAAACCTAAAGCATTGTGGGTACTTATTACAGGCATTATACTTTTGCATGCAGGGCTTTTTATGAAACTCCAGCATTATTCCGGAACCCTGTATGTATTGACATTAGGATGCTTGCTAACGATTGGCTGGTTAGGCAAGGAATTACCGATGTTACTAAAGGCCAAAATCATGGCATTGAGCGGTGCCAAGCAGAACCAATCCTCCTAATGGTCCTTGGAATATTGCTCAATCTATGGTATCCGATTAATGGCTTAAAAGTCCAGGAGTTGCTAGATTGGGGTTGGGCTTTGGTTTGTGGATTTACTGCCCTATTAATTAACTTGCTTTATAAATAATTAACTTGGGGCTAGCCCTTATTGATTCTGATCCTGGAAAATTTGAACGGAAAAACTAAGCCAACTTGTCAGCTTTTTGCTTTGCAATGCATTGGCAAGGTAATTGTCAAAACTGATTGGGAAAGATTTAAAAGAAAAAACAAAAGTTATGAAACAAGGGAATTTAGGCGTACAGACCGAAAATGTGCTTCCCATAATTAAGCGTTTTCTCTATTCGGATCAGGAAATATTTTTAAGGGAATTGGCCTCCAATGCGGTGGATGCTACCCAGAAAATGGAAACCCTTGCCAATGCTGGCGAATATGAAAAAGACCTCGGGGATTTAACCATTAAGGTCGAATTGGACACGGAAAACGGGACCCTTTCCATTATTGACAGGGGCATAGGAATGACTGAGGAAGAAGTGGAAAAATACATCAATGAAATTGCTTTTTCCAGTGCAGGGGAATTCATGGAGCAATTCAAAAATGAACAAACCAAAGGGCAAATTATTGGTAAGTTCGGTCTTGGGTTTTATTCGGCCTTTATGGTGGCCGATCAGGTTGATTTGATAACCTTGTCCTATAAAGAAGGCTCTAAACCGGTTAAGTGGACAGGAACAGGCGAATCAACTTATCAAATAGAAGAAACAGAAAAAGAAGACCGGGGTACGGAAGTTCGTTTGCACCTTTCCGAAGATGCCAACGAGTATTTGGAAAAAGAACGCATTAAGCAGCTTTTGAAAAAATACTGTGGCTTCATGCCGGTGGAAATAGACTTTGATGGGGAAGTGATCAATGATACCAATCCCATATGGCATCAAAATCCTTCGGAATTAACGGCCCAGAATTACAAAGATTTTTACCAGAAACTGTATCCGGGTTCCCAGCCTCCCTTATTCTGGATTCACCTCAATGTGGATTATCCTTTTAACCTGACAGGGGTGCTTTATTTTCCGAAATTGTCCTCCAGCCTCGAATCTCAGCGCAATAAGATCCAACTTTACAGCAATCAAGTGTATGTAACCGATTCCGTGGATGACATTGTCCCTGAATTTCTGACCCTTTTGCACGGGGTTATGGATTCTCCGGATATTCCTTTGAACGTTTCGAGGAGCCATTTACAAGCTGACAGCAATGTCAAGAAAATTAGCAATTACATTGTCAAAAAAGTGGCTGAAAAACTGGAAAGCCTCTTCAACAATGACCGAAAAGAATATGAGGAAAAGTGGAATGACATACATGTATTCCTGAAGTACGGCTTCCTTACCAATGATAAGTTCAAGGAAAAGGCCAAAGCTTTTATCCTGTTGACGGGTGTGGATGGCACTCGTTATACGATCGAGGAATACAAAAACAAGATCAAGGATTTACAGACGGATAAGGATGGCAAACTGGTTATCCTTTACACAACCGACAAAGAAAGTCAGCATACCTATGTTGAAGCCGCTAAAAAGCGTGAATATGATGTTTTAGAGCTTGATCACCCAATTGATAGTCATTTTATTCAAACATTAGAGGCTGAGGAGGAAAATATCTCGATTAAACGAGTCGACTCAGATAGCCTGGATAAATTGATTGACAAGGGAGAACAAGCGGAATCCGCTTTGAATGAGGAACAGCAAAAACATTTGAAAGAAGTCTATCAAAACGTGATTAATGACGATCAAGCACAGGTGGAAACGGAGGCTTTATCCCCGGATGATCCTCCTTTGGTAATCACCCAGGGCGAATTTGAGCGGAGAATGAAAGAAATGTCCCAATTAAGTGGTATGGACATGAGCCAAATGCCCAGTCAACTTAATGTGAAAATCAATACCAATCATTCCCTGGCTAATAAAGTGCTTTTGGAACCTGATGAAGAAAGTAAAAAACTTTATGCCAAAGAGGCCTACGATTTAGCCCGCTTATCCCAGGGAACGCTGAAAGGAAAGGATTTAAGCGAGTTTGTCGATCGCACTCTCGATTTAATGAATAAAAAACAAAGTCAATAATTCTTAAAAATCTCCTTTAATTAAACCCGGTTTTACCAAAACCGGGTTTTTTAATGCCATGCTCCCTCAATAACTCGTTGGTAAAAGGCTATTTTAGGAGATTGTATTGGAAAATTTATCCACCGACAGACGTACTGTGATTTAATTTAAAAGGAAAGGCAGGGAAGAATTTTCCACATATTTCTGATCAATTTACTATAACTCCCCGATAAAAATCCAATTCACCGAAAATTTCCGCTTTTTCATCTAATTTTTGATTGGACCGGTGGCCCTTGATTTAATTTTGTTTTAAGGCTTATTTAAAAGATCATTCGGGAATGGTATTGGAACAAAAAGAAATTCAAGAAGAGGGTATCCAATTAGAGTTTGCAATTGCTAACCAATGTTTTGTGGAAGTGAATCTTTTTGACGAAAACGGGCAATTGATTTACAACTTTAGCGATTATATCTCAGCCGGCCATCACAATCATTATATTCATACGGATAAATTTTCTGCCGGCACTTACCTTCTTCGAGTTGCTCAAAATGGGAATACAAACACTCACGAGATGATTAACCTGAAATAAAAATTCAGGTTTTCGGTAATCTACATTGCTCCATTAAGGGTTTCTTAGGTCCTTATAGGGTATAATCGATACCTAAGGCAAAAACTTCTTTAAATTGCACGGCAGGGCCAACAGAGCCATCATCCCTCGTAACATTGATATCTTCATCGTATATCAAATTGGTATGGATAGTGGTTACCAAAAAATCATTTATCCGGAATTTGATTTTTGCCTCCCAATTCACATCAATTTCTGCCGGGTTTTGGTAGGAAGAGAAGAAATTGGCGTGTGTCTTGTAGAACACATTTTTAAAAGGTTCGCCCTTTAATGAAATCCTTAAATTAGATCCAAATTCCTGTTTGAAAGTTTTTCCGGGTTCTACCCCGTATCGTCCCTGTTCAGAAAGGGTGTCGTTTAACACAAAAGTGCTTTTACCGGTCAACGGGGAAAGGTTGATTGAAACCCCCTCATTAGGACTGTAGGCAGCCCCAAGTGAGGCTTGTAGATAACCCGGGGCCATAAAATCAGATATCAGAACACGATCCTGATCGTCTCCGGGATAATTGTAACCCTTGGTTATACTGGTATTAAAATTCAAGAAACCACTTAGGTTTATGTAATCATTCAACGCGCGATTGTACTTGGTTTGAAAACTCCATTCATCGTCACTTTTTCGGAAATTTTCTACCGATTCTTGTTTTAACAGTCCATACCTTAAGTCCATCCTGTTTTCCCAATGGTTTTTTTGTTTTTCATAGGTTAAGAACCATTCTATTTCACCGGTTCCTGACAAAGAACTTTCACCGCCTCCGGTCCAATTCCGAAGGGCTACCTGTGAAAAATTGAGGGTAAAATTGCCCCTGGTGCTCCAATGTTTACTTGAATCAGCACCTTCCTCTGATTCCTGAGCATTTAGCGGTTCATTTAAAAAGGGTAAACAAAAGAAAAAGGTTAGGGCAATAAAAAACGGGTGATTCATAAATTTTTAACTTAGGGGTTAAGCAATGTGAGAAATAATGACTAAAGCGTGTACTTCTGAAATGTTATTGAATGGGTTCAACCCAACCAAACGGGTCTTTTTCCGTTCGCTTTTGAATGCGCTTTAACCTTTCCAGAAGGCGATTAGAATATTTTCTTTCCTCCACTGGAGGTAATTCCAGATCACGGTCTTCATAACCTATGGCTTTCAGATGGGCTATGGTGGCTGCTGTGCCTGTACCAAAAGCATCTTCAAGTTCACCATCATCATGGGCTTTTACAATTTCGTCAACGGTAACCGCTCTTTCTTCTACCGGAATGCCTTCATCTCTGGCCAGTTGAATGACACTATCTCTTATAATGCCTTCTAAAATAGTCCCGTCCGATTCCGGTGTAATTAATTTACCCCCGATTTGAAAAAAGATGTTCATTGTACCGGATTCCTCGATGTATTGATGTTCCTTGGCATCCGTCCATATTAATTGCCCGTACCCTTCCTTTTGAGCCAAACTGGCAGGATATAAAGAAGCCCCGTAATTCCCTGCAGCCTTGGCATAACCTACCCCTCCTTTTACAGCCCGTGCATAGGTCTGATCAATCTTAACCTTAATGGGTTCGGGATAATAAGCATTCACCGGGCTCAAAAAGATGATGAATTTATAATGGTCGGATGGCTTAATACCGACATATTCATCCGTGGCAAACATGAAGGGTCTTATGTATAATGCACTACCCGGAACCGTTGGTATCCAGTCCTGGTCCAGGCTTAGCAATTGCTTTAGGCCGTCCATAAAAATCTCCCTCGGGATTTCCGGCATGGACATTCTTTTGGCGGAAGTATTCATGCGCTTCCAATTGTCCCAGGGCCGGAAGAATACGGGTATATTGTTTTCATCTTTATAAGCCTTAAGCCCTTCAAAAATTTCCTGACCATAATGAAAAGCAGCCGTAACCGGGCTTAGGGAAAGGTTTTGAAAGGGTATGATTCGTGTATCCTGCCAATCCCCATCGTAATAGTCAGCAACCAGCATGTGGTCTGAAAAAATTTTACCAAAAACGATGTTTTCCAGGTCGGTATCGGGCAGCTTGGATTGCTTAATTTTGTGAACCGTAATGGGGTAGCTCATAGAAGTGCTTTATTTTGTTGTTTGACCTTACAAGTCACCCCAAATTTCGTAAAAATTCTTTAATGATAGGTCATTTATGAGTGGTGGTTTTAACCCGGACCGAAAAAAATTGGCTTTTTTGTCGCAATTTCTCACCGAAACCCTTTACCAGGTTCCGGAAAAAACGGAAAAGGCCTTTAATTCGACTACTCATGAAAAATCAGGACAAGCAACAGAGGGCCGGGAAGATCAATATTCCGCTGATAAATTGTCAAAACCTACTGATCAAACAGTAAAGGAAGAAACGCCTGATTACGGGATACAGGAAGAAGCACCCCATGATGATGAAAGCGTGCCTGAAGCTGGAAAAGCAGAAGAGGCAACAACCTCGGATCCTTCAAAGGAAAAAGTTTCAGAGGATGCCCATGCTGAAGCTTCTGCCCAACAGGAATTATCGGTTTCCTCAGCCAGTACTGCTACCGAAAGGGCCATAAATTATTATGGAAACTTTCAAAAAAGGATTCTGATCCTTGTTAATTATTTTAACCAAAAGGACCTGATCCCAAAAGACCGGTTAGTGCTTGGCCAAATCCTGAAAGCCATTGGCCTCAGCTTTGAGGACGTTGCTGTAATCAATGTACAAAAAGCCCAAATGAGTTGGGAAAGCCTACAAAAGGCATTCGGATTTTCAAAGGTTATGGCTTTCGGGGTCGATAAAGCCTTTTTCCCGGTTACCATTCAATACAATGAAATAGCCAGGACTGAGAATGATTTACCCGTAATGCTTGCCCCTTCTATTGAGGAAATTGCTTCAGACAAAAAGCTTAAAAAGCAGCTTTGGCAAAATCTGAAAACCTTATTTAAGGAATAAATTAAACGACAATGGCCAGGGAATTGGTATTTGCTACTCATAATCCGGATAAACAAAAGGAAATCCAGGCTATGCTCCCAAAGGGTTTTTCCTTACTCAGCCTGGAAGCGGTCCATTTCAACCGGGAAATAACCGAGGACCAATCGACTATCAAAGGAAACGCCCTGAAAAAGGCCAGGACGGTTTACAATGAAACGGATTATTCCTGTTTTGCGGACGATACAGGTTTAGAGGTGGATGCGCTTAATGGGGCTCCGGGCGTTCATTCTGCCCGTTTTGCGGGAGAGTCAGCCACTTACCAAGCTAATCTTCAAAAGCTGCTGAAGAATATGGAAGGCGAAACCAATAGACAAGCCCGTTTCAAAACGATAATAGCCCTGATCTTGAATGGTGAGGAATATTTATTCGAAGGCATCACAGAGGGCTTTATCCTGGAAGAAACCCAAGGTGGCAAAGGGTTTGGCTATGACCCGGTATTTCGGCCGCAAGGTTATGAGGAAACCTTTGCCCAAATGGCCCCTGAAACCAAAAACCGGATCAGTCACCGCGGAAAGGCTTTTTCCAAAATGGTCAGTTTTTTAGCGGAACAATAAGAGACCGATAAAGCCGGAAGCCATGAAGGTTTGGTTACTTGCATTCCGTAATTTCATAAATTCCCCGCTTAAACCTGGTTTTTGCGCTATTTGAGAACCTTGAAAACACCATCACGGTAGTGCTTATCGCCCTTAAAATCGGTAACGGTGATTTGATAAATATACTGACCGGCCGGGATGGTTTTATTTCGGAATTCCCCTTTCCATTCCTCACTGCTGCCCCTGAATAGCCTTTGCCCCCATCGATTGAAAATGGTCAATTCGTAATCCTTAATACCATACCCCACGGGCCCGAAAGCCTCATTCACACCGTCTCCGTTTGGAGAGAACGCATTAGGCATGTAAAAGCTGAAAAACCGGATTTTTACGGTATCATTTTGCCTGAAATGGCAACCAACGGTGTCTTCCACTGCTAATGTGATTTGATGGTTTTGAACATTTTTAAAAATACGTTGAAAACCGGGCTTATTGCTTACGCTGTCTCCGTTGATATACCAGGTTCTTTGTTGAATGCCTTTGGTGGAATCTGAGAAGAATACCGTATCTTCCGGTTTGGCTTCTTCGGGTTTAATGTGATATTGAAATTCCGGGAATGGTATTTTTCTTACAAACTGACTATCAGTTCCCCTTCCACAGGCTTTAAAAGCCTGAACCCAGTATTGACCAGGATTTTTTACCTGAATCCCGGGGCTGCGCTTACCATTTGACCAATACATACTATCGTAGGATTTTTTTGTGGTTAATACGGCCTTTTTATCCGCGCATATTACTGAATCCCCAACGATGGATACATCAAAATCCTTGCATTGTAAACATAAGGTATCCGGATTTATGGCCATTGAAAGGGTGCTGGATTTTACGGTATCTCTTCTTATACCACTGTAGTCATTCAAAGCCAATGAGTCACTCCGGAGGGTAAGCGATCGGGATGAATCGAACATTTGGTAATTTCCCCTTAAACAGCGGGATTCCCGGACTTTATTTATCGCATTTTTAAAACAAAAAAGAGCAATTTTTCCTTTGTCATCTATATATTTTCCGGCTATGAATAAACCGGGTGAATTGGGAGAATAGGTAATGGTAGGGCCGCTTATGCCAACGCTTTTATAATCGCTATTGGTTTGGTGGATAAGCTTTGTGGAATCATATTGCCCATTCCGTTTTAGTTTGGTTAACAATGGATAAACCCGCTTTTTTACATCTCCGATAGGTTTTTTCCCTGTGATCCAACAATTTCCCCTTGCGTCCAATGTTTGGTGAGTGAAAGTGGCTGAACCACTAAATGAGCTGATAAAAAGGGTGCTATCTTGCTTCCAGATGAAATTTTGCCCATTGGCATTTAGCTTCAAAGGCCTTATCCTTGTTTGATTACGATTCGTAAGGGTTATCAAGATATTGCCATCTTCATCTGTAAGGGGGTTTAAAGCATAATTCAGGCGGGATTTCACTTTTTTGGCCCAGATCACTTTTCCGGAATTTTTGACCTTAAGGATGGAAAGGTAAGGGGGATTGGCATCAACCCTCCGGAGAAGTACAAGCCGGCCTTTTGGCGTTAAAGTGGCCTGCCCTGAGGTACGCTTTTTCGATATTTGTTTGGCAAAAAGCACTTTCCCCGATGTATCCATTTTAACCAGTAATTCCTTTCCCTGTTGAAACCAGGAATGGAAATAACCGTAGATCCAAATTTTGTTTTGCGAACCCTCCAGCATAGGAAAAATCGTGTCGCGGTTACTTTCCGCAAAACCATAATGATGGGACCAATCGATCTTGCCATCGGCTGTGAGCTTGGTTATGGCTTTGGTGTTGGCTAAAAAAATTTGATCCTGGTTCGTCACCGTTAAGCGGGGTAAATGACTGCTTGTTTGAAATTGAAGGCCTTTTGACCATTTAACTTTCCCATTGCTGCTTATTCGTGAAAGGAAATAGGGATTTTCCTGGGACCGGAAGTGATAACCTTTACCCGCTATTAAAAGATCTCCGTTTGAAAATTGCCCCATTTCAATTTCATCTGACTGGGGCTGATTATCATACTTGTAATAAAAAGTTTCCTGAGCGATTAAACCGTTAAGCAAGCAAACATTTAGGCTAAAAAAAATGGTTAAAAAACCATTTACGGACATGGTATTTTAATTTATAGGTTTCTTTTAATGCTGATTTTAGACGGGTTTAATGAATAGGCAGGTTGCATGAGAACCGATGATTTATTCATAAAAATAGGCCGCGGCCTTTACTTTTAATCGGGGTTTACTTTGGCTAAACCCCTACACAATCGTATTTTCCAGCGTTAGAAGGTAAGTAGTGGGTAAAAACCCCGGAACCTTCAAGCTCATTCATACCCTGTTTATGCGTTATTCCTTATTTCCTTAAATGAAATCCAACCTTAAGAAACCAACTTATTTCAATCCTGTTTCTATGGTATTTCTATCATGTTTCCCGAATCCCCCAACGCCCAACCTACCACAACCTTATTACTACGTGTTACTATTCCCACGATAAACCTTTCCTTCTCCTGAAGGGAAATCCAACCCCTCAGAATCACCCTTATTTCAACGGTGTTTCCACGGTATTTCTACGTATTTCTATCATGTTTTCCGAATCCCCCAACGCCCAACCGCACTACAACCATATTACTACTTATTACCACTTGTTACTACGTGTTACTATTCCCACGATAAACCTTTCCTGCTCCTAAAGGGAATCCAACCCCTCAGAATCAACCTTATTTCAACGGTATTTCCACTT
>CAZJWK010000102.1:0-10382 GCA_964549595.1 uncultured Sphingobacteriales bacterium
GGGTTTTTTCTAAAAAAAGCCACAATGGTTTGCTGATCAGCTTTTAGCTTTTATGGGGGGTGGATCAAAAGCCTTTGCACTCTTTAAAATCAAAAAGTTGAGTTTTTTAAAAAGCGTTCACAAGTTTTTTTAGCTACCGTTGATAAGGGCTTTTAAACAATAAAAATTCAAAATTTTTATTGTTTGATCCACCCCCAAGACGTGTGCCCCAAAAAATTCAATAGAAGGGCACGGCCAACCACCCCAATTACAAGTTCTCAACTTAAATAGGTATTTTATTATTAGATCAAAACTTCTCAAAAACATTTCCATAAAATTCATTGTAGAACCATAAAAATGAAACAAGTCACCAATCTTATCCTGCCTGAACGGTTAAAGTAAAGGTGACCAATACCCGATTGGCTTTAAATGAGTCGTTCCTCCTACACTTTTCCAATTGAAAAATTTGGGGTTAATTTGGGCCATTGGATAAGATAACCATGAGTAAAGAAACCCTGAAAACCGAGATTGATTACCTAAAGGGCATTGGACCTACCAAGGGTGAATTGTTAAGGGAAGAATTGGGTTTACACACTTTTGAGGATATGCTGATGTTTTTCCCGTTTCGCTATGTGGACCGTTCCAGGGTTTACAAAATAAGCGAAATATCCCCCAATGATGCTTATATTCAGGTTGTGGGAACCGTAACCCATGTGGATGAGGTGCCCATGAAAAAGGGTCAAAAACGGTTAGTGGCAAAGGTCAAGGACGATACCGCTACGCTGGAGCTGGTTTGGTTCAGAGGCGTTCAGTGGCTAAAAGATTATGTGGTGAAAGGACAATCTTATTTGATCTTCGGAAAGCCAAATGTGTTCAAAGGCCGTCTTAACATAGCCCACCCCGAAATGGAACTTTACACGGAAGCCAAAAAGAAGGAAGGTTTGATGGGCTTACAGCCGGTTTATTCTTCCACGGAAAAGCTTAAAAACAAGTCACTGGATTCCGCGAAGATCATGAAGATCCAGCAAAACCTTTTGCCAAAGGTTTTACCTGAAATCAAAGAAATTTTTCCCCAATACCTGGTGGAGGCTTTTAAGCTTATTGACCGCCAGACGGCCCTTAAGCAAATTCATTTTCCGGATCATTTTGAAATGCTTGAAAAAGCCCAAAACCGGTTGAAGTTCGAGGAGTTATTTTTCACCCAATTGAAAATGCTACGGCAAAAAAAGGAAAGGAGCAAGCTTAAAGGAAACATCTTTGAACAGTTGGGTGCTTATTTCAATAAGTTTTACCATGAAATTTTGCCCTTTTCTTTAACCAATGCCCAAAAACGAGTGATCAAGGAAATCCGCCAGGACTTAAGATCCGGGAACCAAATGAATCGTTTGATGCAGGGTGATGTGGGTAGTGGAAAGACCATTGTGGCCTTGATGGCTATGTTGATGGCCCTGGATAACGAATTTCAGGCAGCGATGATGGCCCCCACGGAAGTTTTGGCCAATCAACATTTCAATACCATTTATCAACTGGTTAAAGACATGGATGTCAATGTCAGGCTTTTAACCGGGTCAACCAAAACTGCTCAGAGGCGGGAAATAATGGAGCAGATTGCTAACGGAAGCTGTCAGATGCTAATAGGAACCCATGCCCTGATCGAGGAAAAAGTCCGCTTTAACCGATTGGGAATGGTGGTGATTGATGAGCAGCATCGTTTTGGGGTGGCTCAAAGGGCTAAACTGTGGCAAAAAGCAAAGACTCCGCCTCATATTTTAGTGATGACGGCTACTCCCATTCCCCGTACATTAGCAATGACCCTTTACGGTGATCTGGAGTACTCAGTGATCGATGAGCTTCCGCCAGGACGTAAAACCGTAGAAACCCGGCATGTATATGATAGCAAACGATTACAGGTATTTGGGTTTTTAAAACAGGTTATTGCAAAGGGCCAGCAGGTTTTCATTGTCTATCCGTTGATTGAAGAATCGGAAACCCTGGATTATCAAAACTTGATGGAAGGTTATGAAGCCATTTGCCGGGAATTTCCCCCACCAGATTACCAGGTAGGTATTGTACACGGTAAAATGAAACCCGAAGACAAAGATTATGAGATGGACCGGTTTAAACGGGGAGAGACGCAAATAATGGTTTCCACTACGGTCATTGAAGTGGGTGTGGATATACCGAATGCAAGTGTAATGGTGATTGAAAGTGCTGAACGATTTGGTTTATCACAACTTCATCAATTGCGGGGTAGAGTAGGAAGAGGAGCTGATCAGGCTTATTGCATTCTGGTCACGAGCTATAAATTATCAAAGGAAGCTAAAACCCGGATGGAAACTATGGTGAAAACAAATGATGGTTTTGAATTATCCGAAGCCGACATGAATTTACGCGGCCCGGGTGATATGATGGGTACCCGGCAGAGTGGTATGCTGGAGTTCAAGATTGCTAATTTGGCTACGGACCAAACCATTTTGAAAGCAGCACGCCAAGCTGCTCAGAAAGTAGTAGAAAATGATCCCGAGCTAACCAAGCCTGAACACAAAGGTTTTGAAAAATACCTCGGAGAAAAAGAACAGGGCATTCAGTGGAGCCTAATTGCTTAACGCATTACCTGTGGACCCGTTTTTTCTGAGTTTAATAAATGATAACACGGTTGGTTTCGTTCGGGGATCCCTTAATAGAAACCACCATAAAGGGGCATTTATGTTTTGCCCTAATGGGCTGTTTTTCTTAGCTTTTGATTAAGCAGAATAGATTCTAATGAATAATCAGGGTTAAATTTTATATTTGCTGAACCAAATGACAAACTAAACGCTTTCACTATGCACAAAGTATTCAGCTTAGGTTTATTGATCTTATTTTTTTGTCCGGGTTCCGTTGTTGGCCAATCCAAACAACAAGTCTCAGATTTCAGGGAAATAAAATGGGGCACTCATAAGGATTCTGTTTTTAGAAACGGTGAAAAAGTGAATTTTAAGCGGGTTAAAAATGGTGTGGAGCCTAATTCCTTTACCATTCCTAATGACGACATGAATATTGGGACTGTTGAATTCGAGGAGATTCAGTACATATTCAACGAAAATAATAGGTTTAAAAAAGTTTTTCTGCAAGCGGATCGTAAATTCGTTGAGGATATGAATTTTATCCTGAATTATAAATTTGGCAAACCGGATCGCGAAAGGAAGTTGGGATACGTGAATGTCAAAACATGGAAAATAGGCGAAGTGGTTTTTACCTTGTCTAAGTTTAAAAATGATAGAAATATTTTTACCCTCACCATTGAGAGTAATTGGGAAAAATCCGCTGAGATACGGAAAAATAAAAATGTAGATGATTTTTAAGGGCTAAATTTCTTGACTACTTAAAAAAGGAGCAAAAGGGACAGCTTTTCAAGCCGTCCCTTTTTTTTGCTCATTTACTGTTGTTTTGGTTTATCCCGAATTAAGTAAAAGGTTTGGCCCAACTAAAAGTGATGATTTTGGCTTTTTTTGATTTTTAGCTTATTTTGTAAAAAACCAAAGGCAATTAGCTATGAAAAAGCGCATTTTATTTTTAATGGGTTTTATGATCCTGGGTTTTATGACTAAGGCTCAGCATATTAGCGGTGACGCCGGCAAAACCTTTTATGATGATGAAAAAACGATCCTGAAAGAGGTTTATTCCTATAAGACAGTGACAACGCTAAACCCCCGTTCGGGAGAAAGTATGGACAAGGAGAAAGTGAAGGACGGCCGGTATTTTAAGTATTACCGAAGTGGGGAATTGAAAATTTCGGGTCGGTATAAAGACGGGAAGAAAAACGGGGATTGGAAATACTACAACAAAAAAGGCAAAATCAATAAAATCGAAACCTATAAAAACGGAAAACTTGTAGAGACTAATAATGATCCCAAGCAACCAGAAGAGGAAGTGAAGGATGCGGATCATATGGAAGAGGAATTGGAGGATGAATAACTTACCAAAACCCTGAAAACGAACCTACTTGCTATTTGGATGTTAAAGTCTTACCATGATTAATAACCAAGCCATTGCCTCGCTTTTCAAATTAGGAGCATCTTTATTAGAGCTTTACGGGGAAAATAAGTTTAAAATCCGTTCCTATGAAAATGCAGCCAGCCAGATCAATAATTTGCATGAACCCATTGCAGAAGATCCCGGCAGGATTGAACAAATAGAAGGCATTGGGGAAAACATCGCCAAAAAAATCCGCCAAATTTTAGAAACCGGTACCTTTGAGGAGCTTGAACGGTTGTTGGAAAAGACTCCTGAAGGGGTTCTGGAATTAATTCAAATCAAGGGGATAGGCCCTAAAAAAATTGCCACCGCCTGGCAGGAATTGGGGATTACGACCCCCGATGAGCTTTTAAAAGCCGGAAAGGAGGGACGTCTTAAATCCCTTAAGGGGTTTGGCGAAAAAACAGAGCGCAATATCAAAGCAGCCCTTGAATTTTACCAGCAAAATAAGCATAACCTGATTTTACCCCATGCGTTTGATCAATACGAATGGCTAAGGGAGGTGCTTGACAATTCCGGAGAAGTAGAAAGCATTGCCATGGTGGGTCCTTTAAGAAGGCGTGTACCGGTCATACCGTCCCTGGATTTTCAATTGATCCTTAAAAATACCCGGGCGGCTTTCAGGGAATTTTTAAGTCAATCCCCCTATTTTGCGGAAGGCCATGTGAAGGTTAATGGCAACACGCAGTGGATAGTGAATGAAAGTGGCATCCCGGTTAACTTTTTTGTGAGTGATAAAACCCATTGGCAGAGGGATTTATTTTTTAATACCGGTGCTTCCTCTTTTGTTAAGAACTACGAGGCCCTTTGGGAAGAAACCATTGACCATGAGGCCGATTTTTTTGATTTAAAGGGGGAGCCTTATTGGCCTCCTGAAATGCGAGAGGATTATTGGACGGATAAAAAGATTGATCCCCAAAGGTTGCAGCATTTAATCACTTACTCGGATTTGAAGGGTTGTCTTCATAACCACAGCCAGTTTAGCGATGGTGTCAATACGCTAAGGGAAATGGCTATTGAATGCCGTAATTCAGGTTTGGACTATTTCGGCATTGCTGACCATTCCAAAGCTGCTTTTTATGCCAACGGATTGGATGAGAAGCGCCTGGCGGATCAAGCAGAAGCTGTTGATAAACTGAATAGTGAATTGGCTCCTTTTACAATTTTTAAGGGTACAGAAGCCGATATTCATAGCGATGGTTCATTGGACTTTGATAAAGAAATCTTAAAAACCCTGGATTTTGTGGTAGCTTCTATCCATACGCCTCTGAAAATGGATGAGGAAAAAGCCACACAACGCCTTATCAGGGCGGTGGACAATCCTTTCACGACCATATTAGGCCATATAACCGGCCGATTGTTGCTGAGAAGGGCGGGTTATCCGGTGGATCACAAAAAAGTGATTGAAGCTTGTGCGGCCAATGAAGTGGTTATTGAAATCAATGCCAACCCCAGAAGATTGGATATTGATTGGCGCTGGATGGATTTTGCCCTGCAAAAAGGGGTCATTCTGAGTATAAACCCTGATGCCCATAACCTGGAGGGGATCCGCGATATGGAATACGGAGTAATGGTTGCAAGAAAAGCCGGTGTGCCCAAAGAGTCCATTCTGAATGCATTTTCGCGGGAAGGGATAGCGGAATTTTTCAGAAACAGAAAGGAAAAAGCCATTGAAGGTACTTATAACACGGTTTAGTTCCATTGGCGATATTGTGCTTACGACCCCTGTGATTCGTTGTTTAAAGCAGCAATTATCGAATGTAGAGGTCCATTTCCTTACCCGTACCTTTTACCAGGACTTGCTTCTGGACAATCCCTATATCCATAAAGTTCATGCGTTCAAATCCAATCTGAAGGAAATACTGAATGATTTACAGGCTGAAAAGTTTGATTACATCATTGATCTCCAAAAAAATCTGCGCTCCCTTAAACTGAAGTCATTGCTGCGCTTACCGGTTTTGACCTTTAATAAGCTTAACTTCCGGAAATTTTTATTGGTGCATTTTAAAATTGGTACGCTGCCTCAAGTTCACATTGTAGACCGCTATTTGAAAGCCATTGAACCACTTGGTGTGCGTAATGACGGAAAAGGATTGGATCATTTTGTTCCGGAGGATGCTGAAGTGGATGTGTCAAACTTTCCCTACGAATTCCGCAATGGCTTCCTGGTATGGGTTATTGGTGCCAAGCATTATACCAAAACCTTCCCCGAACACAAGATCATAGAGATCCTTAATTATGTCAACAAGCCGGTTGTATTGCTGGGGGGTAAAGAAGACCGGCAAAGGGGTTCCAGGATTGCCGGGGAATTTTATTACGTTTTAAATAAGTGCGGGGATTATACCTTTAACCAATGTGCTTCTGTCATTAAACAAAGCGAAAAGGTGGTCACCAATGATACTGGCTTAATGCATATTGCTGCGGCCCTTGAAAAGCCGATAATTTCCCTTTGGGGGAATACCATTCCTGAGTTTGGTATGAGTCCCTATTATGGAGAAGATTCTGATAAAGCCGAACGCCTTTCCACCATCATCGAAGTGCAAAACTTGTATTGCCGGCCCTGTTCAAAAATTGGTTTTGTCAAGTGCCCGGAAGGCCATTTCCGTTGCATGCGGGAAATAGATAACGATGAAGTCCTCGCCAAAATCCAGCAAAAGGGAGGAGCTTAACCCTTTGAGGAAATTTTTAGTTGGGTCACTGAGTATTAATTTGGCTAAAAGCATTCTTGCTTGTAAGAAAGCAGGAACCTAAAGCAGTTAAAAAACAATCAAAGTAAACCATTCCCCTGCTGTAATGAACCCCTTTTACCTTAAGGATTGATCAGCTATATATACAGGGCAAAATTTATCAGTCTTAGGTTTCACCGCTTCTTGCAATCAGAATCAGGCCGGGTCCTCATTGTTCTTCATCCGGGCCATCGTCACCTTGTTGGCCTTGTTGCTGACTTGATTGTTGTCTTCCGCCTTCACCTTGTTCACCGGTTTCGCCACCACCATATTCATCTTCCGGAGAAGCTGATTTGGATATGGATTCACGCATGCTGGTGTCTGACTGGACATTTTGCATCCGGTAATAATCCATGATGCCTATGCGGCCTTCACGAAGGGCTTGAGCAGTAGCCATCGGCACTTCGGCTTCGGCTTCAATAACCTTAACGCGGGCTTCTTGGGCACGAGCCTTTTGCTCTTGTTCCTCAGCAATGGCCATGGCCCTGCGTTCTTCTGCCCGGGCCTGAGCAATATTTTTATCGGCATTGGCCTGATCAATCTGAAGTTCCGCACCAATGTTCTTTCCAACATCCACGTCTGCCACATCAATGGAAAGGATTTCAAAGGCGGTTCCGGCATCCAATCCTTTTTTCAATACGGTACGGGAGATGCTGTCCGGGTTTTCCAGAACGGCTTTGTGGTCATCCGCAGAACCGATGGAAGTAACAATACCCTCTCCGACACGGGCTAATATCGTTTCTTCACCGGCACCGCCTACCAATTGGCGGATATTCGCCCGAACCGTAACCCGGGCTTTGGCTTCCAGCTGAATCCCGTCTTTGGCCACACCGGTTACGGGTGGTGTATTGATGACTTTGGGGTTAACCGACATCTGGACGGCATCGTAAACCTTACGGCCCGCCAGGTCTATGGCTGTTGCTTCCTGAAAGGATAATTCTATATTCGCTTTATCAGCAGAGATAAGGGCTTTTACGACATTGTCCACGTTTCCCCCTGCCAAATAATGGGTTTCAATTTCATTGGGGGTGATGGTCAATCCGGCTTTGGTGGAGTTGATTAGGGCATTGACCACAACAGCAGGTGGCACCTTCCGGATGCGCATTAGCACCAATTGAATGATGCTGATCCGAACGCCTGAAAATATGGCCTTAATCCAGAGGTTTATGGGCACAAAGTAGAGAAATAATAGGAGCAGAAGAAATATCCCCGCAAAAAGCAGTAAAGCACCGAAAAAGCTTAATTCCATAGGTTTAGTGTTTTATAGGCTTGGTAATTAATTATGTCAAAATTAATAGAATTTCATTAATTGATAATGCTTAAACAAAGAAAATTATTTCCCCCTTTTGCCAAGCTCTACCACTTTCAGATCCTCGATTTTCGAGGCATTGATATCCATTAGGATCAAAGTGCGCTTTTTGTGAAAACCCGTTTTGCCTGCGGCACCCGGGTTGATGTGAAGCAGGTTTAGCGACTGATCTCGCATTACTCTTAGGATATGAGAGTGCCCGGAGATGAAAATATCCGGGGGCTCCGACTGAATACGGTCTTTTATGCGGTTTTCGTATTTTCCTGGGTAACCGCCAATATGGGTCATCCAGACGTGGAGGCCTTCACAGGTAAATTGATTATCTTCGGGGAAACGGCTGCGAATGGCTTGCCCGTCAATGTTTCCATAAACCCCTCTAACCGGGGCCAGGGTCTCCAACTCCTCTATGACTTTTTTATCGCCAAAATCTCCTGCATGCCAGATTTCCTGGCAGTCTTTCAAATGAACTTTGATCCGCTCATCCATGTAGCCGTGTGTATCACTAATCAGACCAATTTTCATACCTTGTGTTTTTGACCTTCAAAAATAGCAGTTTGCCGGTTTTTTCCTGTTAGTTTTGCACTAAACTTTAGCAATGTCTAAAAAGCAAGAAAAAATTGTGGGTATACGGGCCTTAGAAGAAGCCATTGAAAGGGGCACTTCTATCAGTAAAGTATTCCTACAGAGGGGGAAAGGTGAGGAGCGTCAAAAGTTTATTTCACCGTTGAAAGCTTCGGGCATTCCGTTTCAGTGGGTGCCCAAAGAGAAGCTGAACAAGATGTATTCGGGCAACCACCAGGGTGTGCTTGCTTTTGTATCACCCATTACCTTTTACCAACTTGATCAATGGCTGCCGGCTTTGTTTGAAGAAGGGAAGGTCCCTGCCATAGGTTTATTGGACGGCATAACCGATGTCCGGAATTTCGGTGCGATTGCCCGTAGTGCGGAATGTTTGGGAATGGATGGTTTGGTCATCCCTTTTAAAGGATCTGTAACCATCACGGAAGATGCGGTAAAAGCCTCTTCCGGTGCATTACTGAATTTGCCCGTATGCCGTGAACCAGATCTGACCGAGACGGTTCACTACCTGAAAAAATCAGGGTTGAGGATAATCGGTGTCAGTGAAAAAGGGAGTTTAAGGTTGGCTGAGGCGGATTTAACCACGCCTCTGGCTTTTGTCCTCGGTGCTGAGGACCAAGGCATTGGCGAAAAATTGAGGATCCATTTGGATGCAATTGTTAATATCCCCATGACCGGTGGCATTGAATCCCTGAATGTTTCCGTTTCCGCAGGGATTGTTTTTTACGAGATGCTTAGGCAGCGCCTGGATTGAAAAACATGCCAAAGCTTTCATGACGGAAGGTTTTAGCTCATGTTATGGTCTTTAATTTATTGTATGATATTCTACTGTTTTCCAGGTAAAATGTGCCATTTCCATATTAATAGTGTCCAGATAATTAAGCTTATTCCACCGGCTAAATGGGTATTAAAATGGGAAAATTCTAATTGCATATTAACCCATGCATGTAAAGTGATTGCTACCAGCAGCGATTTTGTCCTTTCAGTTAGTTTACCTATTACTATTGTTAGAATTATCACAGAAATGGTCAAAAATGTTTTTCGAATTAAAATTTGAGACCAATCTCCGTCAGTTAAACCTCTGGTGAAATGCCAAAATTCCCACATTAGCCCAAGGGTTAACCATCTTTTCCATTCTTTTAAAGCGCTAAGTGAATCTTGTAAAAAACCCCTCCATCCGAGTTCTTCACCAAGTGTCATTAAAAATCCGAATGGGATTAATTTCAGGAAAAATTCAGGCCTTAATTTTTCACCGGGATTAATTAAGGTTATCAGAAAAAAGATTATAAATGGCATAAAAAAGAATGCTAAACTCTTGAAAGCAGATGTCCCAAAAAATGAAATGGTTCGAATATGTGATTTCCTGAAAAAAATGAAACATAGGATGGCTGCTATCCCTGGCCCCCACATATATCCCAAATTTTTGATTCCGTTTGGAATATTTAAACCCTCCCAATATTCAGGATAAAGGTCCCTTAAAGCAAAAAGAGGCCATGAAACTGCACAGGCAATTATATAGAAAGCAATTACTTTTTTCCAATTTACCTTGTTTTCACCCATTCACCTTTTTTTAATGGGCCATAACGTCAGGGGTATGGATCAAGGCGGCTTTAAACTTGTACTGACTGAAGCACCAGTAAATTCGAATTTTTCGCCCGCTACCAAAGCTCGCAAAAATTGACGAGCTTGCAAATAGGCTCCAACCCCGCCATGGAACCATAGCCTATGTTGTGCTTTCGTCCTTTTTTCGTCCAAAATTGATTGAAAGCTCA